>NZ_CP062005.1:2511321-2825236 GCF_014840935.1 Halomonas sp. YLGW01
GGCCAACACGACAACATGCTGCCCGAGGATCAGCGGCACCTGTTCATGATCGGCCTCAACGGCCTCGATCTCGGCCGTTCCTGCCTGCGTCTGCGACATCGCCTCGACGATGCCGCGCCACCCGTGCGCCAGGCCCTGCAGGAACTGCTCGCCGTCCTCGCCGCCGCCTTCGAGGAAAGCGCCCGCGGCCAGCCGCCCCGCGACATTCGCGAGGCGGGCCGGGCACTGGATGAGGCCATCGCCACCCATGGCGGCCTCTCCGGGGACCGGCATGTCCTGCTCGAAGGCCTGATCGAACGCCTGGCGATGACTCTTGAGCGCCAGGCCGAGGCAATGGCCGAGCGTCACCTCGCTTCGCTCCGGTGAGCGGGTTTTCGCCACCTTGCACATGACAACGCCCCGCTCATCACCAGAGCGGGGCGCTTTCTATGCTGGCCAAGAAACCTACAGCTAAGACGCCAGGCGTCTTGGGGCACACTTACTGACCGTAGGCGCCCTCGATGTCGACGATGCGCTTGGCGTTGCGACCGAGGCCGCCATGGGCATCCAGCATGCGCTCGACCCAGCCATAGACCGGATCGGCGTTCGAGACCAGATCCGCCGCCGACACCGTACGTGCCCACATGAAGTTGCCGAACAGCAGGTAGTCGGCGGCCCCCGGCGCCTCGCCGTCCAGGAAGTCGCTCTCCTCCAGGCGACCGCGCAGCGGCGCCAGCGCCTGGTCGAGCATGCTCAGGCCCTTGGCCGGCGAGTGCATCTCTTCGAGGGTGCGCCCGAAGCGCTTCTCCCGGGTGGTACGAAAGTACTCCCGGTCATCGGGATGAATGGCATTGAAGAGATCCATGACGATGGTGCGCATCATGCCAGGTGCCAACGAGCGCTCGGCATAGTGCTTGAAGAAGCGAGCCCGCGCTTCGGCTTCCGGGCTGCCCAGCAGCGGCGCATCGGGATAGATCCGATCCAGATAGCGCATGATCTCGAAGCTGTCGTTGACCACCTCGTCGCCGTCGACCAACACCGGCACCAGCCCTTGCCCCGAGAAGGCAATGGCCTCCTTCTCGTTGAAACGCCAAGGGCGGGTCTCCACGTCTAGCCCCTTGTGCGCCAGCGCATAGCGCACCCGCCAGCAGAAGGGGGAGAAACGCAGCCCCTCGTCGATCCCACACAGTTCATACAGCACTCGGCTCATGAGGTCTCCTCACCTGTTCAACACGCTATAAGACTCGCCCCAATATACGGCAGCCTTCTGCCAGCAGGGGCTCCACCAACACTAACAATGCCTGCACATCAGTAAGAGATGAATCTCAACCAGCCCCCCATGCCGCTCATGCAAGTGCATCAAAGCGATCGGGGCGTCTATCCAGTCTGATAGCACCCCAGCGGTTACATCGGGCGCCAAGCCAACCGCCTGGCGCTTTGGGTAGCTCCCTTATCCCACATCATGAGTCAAACCCTACTCGCTCTGCTCGCCTTCGTGATAACCCTGATGGTCGGCGGCTAGCCGATTCTGCCACTGGTCACTACCCGGTGCCCCACAATAAAGTGGAAAATATTTCCATTTCATCTTATCCATTGGTCATACCATCGTCCCAAGAGGCTTTACAGGCCTCCGTGGATTGCGCAGATTGAAGGCATAGCTCTTGCCGTGGCCCGAGGCCATGGCCCTGTTGAGGCACGCCCATGAACATCCTCTACGATGAACATCTCGACGGCGCGATCGCGCCCCACGACAAGGCCGACGTGCTCGCCGACCTGAACCGTGCCATCCCGGACATGACCCTCTTGCACCGCGAGGAAGACCTGCGTCCCTTCGAATGCGACGGTCTCTCGGCCTACCGGGTGCTGCCGATGCTGGTGGCGCTGCCCGAGACCCTCGATCAGGTCGAGACGCTGATGCGACGCTGCCATGCCTTGGGCGTGCCGGTGGTGACCCGCGGCGCCGGCACCGGGCTGTCCGGCGGCGCCCTGCCCCTCGAGCAAGGCGTGCTGCTGGTGATGTCCCGCTTCAAGCGCATCCTCGAGGTCGACGCCGAGGCGCGCGTTGCCCGGGTGCAGCCCGGCGTGCGCAACCTGGCGATCTCGGAGGCCGCGGCTCCTCATGGCCTCTATTACGCCCCGGACCCCTCCTCGCAGATTGCCTGCTCGATCGGGGGCAATGTCGCCGAGAACGCGGGCGGCGTGCACTGCCTGAAATACGGCCTGACCGTGCACAACGTGCTCAAGGTCGAGGTGATCACCATCGAGGGCGAGCGCATGACGCTGGGCGCCGAGGCCTTCGACGCGCCGGGCTTCGATCTGCTGGCGCTGTTCACCGGCAGCGAAGGCATGCTCGGGGTGATCACCGAGATCACCGTCAAGCTGCTGCCCAAGCCCGAGACCGCCAAGGTGTTGATGGCTAGCTTCGACGACGTCGAGAAGGCCGGCCGCGCGGTGGGCGAGATCATCGCCGCGGGGATCATCCCCGGCGGTCTGGAAATGATGGACAAGCTGGCCATCCGCGCCGCCGAGGACTTCGTACACGCCGGCTACCCGGTCGAGGCCGAAGCCATCCTGCTCTGCGAGCTCGATGGCGTGGAAGCCGACGTGGCCGACGACTGCGAGACGGTGCGCCGAGTGCTTGACGCCGCAGGCGCCACCGACATCCAGCAGGCTCGGGACGAGGCCGAACGCGCCCGCTTCTGGGCCGGGCGCAAGAACGCCTTCCCCGCCGTGGGTCGCATGTCGCCGGACTACTACTGCATGGACGGCACCATCCCGCGCCGCGAGCTGCCCGGCGTGCTCAAGGGCATCGCCCGGCTCTCCGAGGAGTCGGGCCTGCGCGTCGCCAACGTATTCCATGCCGGCGACGGCAACATGCATCCGCTGATTCTGTTCGATGCCAACCAGCCCGGCGAGCTGGAGCTGGCCGAGGAGGTCGGCGGCAAGATTCTCGAACTGTGCGTAGAGGCCGGCGGCAGCATCACCGGCGAGCACGGCGTGGGCCGCGAGAAGATCAACCAGATGTGCGCCCAGTTCCAGCCCGACGAGATCACCACCTTCCATGCCGTGAAGGCAGCCTTCGACGAGCAACGGCTACTCAACCCGGGCAAGAACATCCCGACCCTGCAGCGCTGCGCCGAGTTCGGCGCCATGCACGTGCACAACAACGAGCTGCCGCATCCCGAGCTGCCCCGGTTCTGATCGTAGAAGGATTCATCATGTCTGAGAAATACGCATCACTTAGCGATCAGGACGCAAGCGCCGAGCTTGGCGAGCAGATTCGCCAGGCCGACGCCGCAGGCTCACCGCTCAGAATCGTCGGCGGCGACACCCGGGGCTTCTATGGCCGGGCGGTGGAGGGCACCCCGCTGTCGCTGGCCGCCCACCGCGGCATCACGCATTACGACCCGGTCGAGCTCGTCGTCTCGGTGCGCGCCGGCACGCCGCTGAAAGACCTCGAGGCCGCGCTGGAGGCCGAGGGCCAGATGCTCGGCTGCGAGCCGCCTCGCTTCGGTGAGGCCGGCACCGTTGGCGGCATGATCGCCACCGGGCTCTCCGGCCCGCGCCGTCCCTGGGCCGGCGCGGTGCGCGACTTCGTGCTCGGCACCCGGGTGCTCGACCGCGCCGGCCGGGAGCTGCGCTTCGGCGGTGAGGTGATGAAGAACGTCGCCGGCTACGATCTTTCGCGGCTGATGGTCGGTGCCCAGGGCACCCTCGGTGTCGTCAGCGAGGTCTCGATGAAGGTGCTGCCCAGGCCCGCCGCCAGCGCCAGCCTGCGCCTTGACATGTCGCTTCAAAAGGCCCTGGACCGGCTCACCGAATGGGGCCGCCAGCCGCTGCCGATCACCGCCGCCGCCTACGCGGAGGGCGCCCTGCACCTGCGTCTGGAAGGCGGCGCCAGCTCGGTGGCCGCGACCCGCGAGCGCCTGGGCGGCGACGTGCTCGAGGAAGACTTCTGGTCTGAACTGCGCGACCTGCGCCTGCCCTTCTTCAGCGACAATGCACGACCGCTGTGGCGGCTCTCGCTGCCCAATCACACCCCGCCGCTACCGCTTGCCGGCGAGACACTCTTCGACTGGGCGGGCGCCCAGCGCTGGCTGAAGAGCGACGCCGATGCCGAGGAGATTCGCGCCGCCGCCAGCCGCGCCGGTGGCCATGCCACCTGCCTCGGCACTAGTGCAGGGCAGGGCGAAGGACAGGGCAAACGACAGGGCGTAGCCGAGCCCTTCACGCCCCTCGCCCCGGTCATCGCCAAGTACCATCATCGGCTCAAGGCCGAACTCGACCCGAACGGGATCTTCAACCCTGGCCGCCTCTACGGCGACTTCTGAGCCCGGCGATAGCCCGACAGGAAAGCTCGAAGGTAAAGCCCGAAGAAAGAGCCGAAGAGAGAGCCCGATGCAGACTCATTTCAGCCAAGACGATCTCAAGAAGCCGCATATCCGCGAGGCCGACCGGGTCCTGCGCAGCTGCGTTCACTGCGGCTTCTGCAATGCCACCTGCCCGACCTACCAGCTGCTCGGCGACGAGCGCGACGGCCCCCGCGGGCGCATCTACCTGATGAAGGAGCTGCTGGAGAGCCGCGATGACGACGATCAGGTCACCGAGGAAACCCGGCTGCACCTGGACCGCTGCCTGACCTGTCGCAACTGCGAGACCACCTGCCCCTCCGGCGTCGAGTACCACAAGCTGCTCGACATCGGCCGTGCCGAGATCGAGCGCCGGGTGCCCAGAAGCCTTGCGGAACGCACCCTGCGCTATGGCCTGCGCAAGGCACTGGTCGAACCTGCCCGCTTCAAGGCCCTGCTGGCCCTGGTCACCACATTCAAGCCGCTAGTGCCAGGCCGGCTCAAGAGCAAGATGCCGCCAGCCCCGGTGGATGCCGGGAAGCGCCCCGAGGGCCAGCGCCATGCTCGCCAGATGCTGATTCTCGAAGGCTGCGTGCAACCGGGCCTGTCACCCAACACCAATGCCGCCACGGCACGGGTACTGGACAAGCTCGGCATCGGCCTGACCCCGGCGCCCGAGGCCGGCTGCTGCGGCGCCATCGACTTCCACCTGAATGCCCAGGACGCCGGGCGTGAGCGCATGCGCGCCAATATCGACGCCTGGTGGCCGCACCTGGAAGCCGGCTGTGAAGCCATCGTTCAGACCGCCAGCGGCTGTGGCGCCATGGTCAAGGAATACGGCGAGGCGCTGGCCGATGACCCGGCCTATGCAGAAAAAGCCGCTCGCGTCAGCGCGATGGCCAAGGACCTCGGCGAGCTGCTGGCCAATGAAGACCTGGCTTCATTGGCCATTCAGGACAAGAAGCGGCTGGCCTTTCATTGCCCCTGTACCCTTCAGCACGCCCAGAAACTCGCCGGCAGCGTCGAGGGCGTGCTCAGCCGGCTGGGCTTCTCGCTCACGCCGGTTCAGGATAGCCACCTGTGCTGCGGCTCGGCGGGCACCTACTCGATCACCCAGCCGGAACTGGCCACCCAGCTGCGCGACAACAAGCTCGACGCCCTGGAGGCCGGCGATCCGGAGATGATCGTGACGGCCAACATCGGCTGCCAGACCCATCTCGCCGGCGCAGGACGCACTCCGGTTCGCCACTGGATCGAGATCGTCGACGAGGCACTGACGTGATCGTCGGCCAATCTCCCATACTGACAACGCTTACCCACGACATATCGAACACCCCCTAGGAGCCCCCCATGCAGACCAAATCCGTGCTGACCCTTTCTGACGCCAACACCATCCTCGACGCCGCCCAGAAGGAAGCGGAAGCCAACGGCTGGGCCGTGACCATCGCCGTCGCCGACGATGGCGGCCACCTGCTGGCCCTGCGTCGCCTCGATGGGGCCGCACCGATGACACCCTCGGTGGCCTCCGAGAAGGCCCGCAGCTCGGCCCTGGGCGGCAAGGAAACTCAGGCCTTCGAGGACATGATCAACAACGGCCGGACCGCCTTCCTGTCCGCCCCGCTGACCGCCACCCTTTCAGGGGGCGTGCCGGTGCTCCATGACGGCCGCATCGCCGGCACCGTGGGCGTCTCCGGCGTCAAGCCGGACCAGGACGTGCAGATCGCCAAGGCCGGCATCGCCGCCCTCGGCTAAGCACAGCGCCCACAGGACATTCCGATTCTCCCTTTGCCCCCAGCCAATGGCTGCGGGGCTCTTTTTTGCCCTGTTTGTTTCTGCCCCACTTTTTTCTGAATCCTATTAGGCTGAATCGCGCCTCAGCCGCACGTCATGCCTGACACTCGAAATTCCCACCGCGTCAGTCACTCCGGCGGGACATCACGGCCGAGAACAGCAGCCCGGCCCCCAGCCCCGACATCAGCGCTCCCAGAAACGCCAAACCCGCGTGCTCGAGAAAGAACAGCCCCATGCCAAGCCCCAGCAACACGCCGCCACCGATGATCCAAGTCACCTTGCCTAGTAACTCCCTCATGCTCGCCTCCTCGCGCTTCACGCCCTGGCAGAGACCTGATGGCGCAATGTGCGCCTGCCCTATCAGTCTTAATCCGAAGTCGAGAAAGGCGCCATCGAGGCGTGCTCTGCCGATGTTGTCGGGCGCCGCCCTGGCGAAGCATCACGAAGAAGGCTTGGCCAAGCCGACCGGCGTGGATTCCGCCAACGAAAACTGGGCTCAAGCCCCTCGCTGACGCGCCAACCCCTGGCCATGTCGGGATTGTTGCTTTTGCCCCCCTGAGCCCACCGACGGCATACTGATGGCTCGCCATGCGCACCACCCGCCAACGCCCGGAGAGGTTTCATGCCCGACAACGTGCATTTCTACCGCCCCCACGACGGTCACGGCCTGCCCCACAACCCCTTCAATGCCATCATCGGCCCGCGGCCGATCGGTTGGGTCTCCTCTCGAAGCGCCGAGGGCACCTGCAACCTGGCGCCCTACAGCTTCTTCAACGCCTTCAACTACACCCCGCCGATCATCGGGTTCTCAAGCATCGGCTATAAGGACAGCGTGCGTAACATCGAGGCCACCGGCGAATTCTGCTGGCAGCTTGCGACCCGGGAGCTGGCCGAACCGATGAATGAGAGCTGCGCGGCGGTGGGCCCGGAGATCGACGAGTTTTCCCTGGCCGGCCTCACCCCGGCCTCCTCACGGGTCATCGGCGTGCCCCACGTCGCCGAGGCGCGGGTGGTCTTCGAATGCCGGTTGAGCCAGATCCTGCAGCTCACCTCGGCTGCGGGTGAGGCCGTCGACACCTGGCTGGTGCTCGGCGAAGTGGTCGGCGTGCACATCGACCAGACCCTGCTGAAGGACGGCGTCTACCAGACCGCCGACGCCGGCCCCATCCTGCGCGGCGGCGGCCCGGCGGACTATTTCGAGATCACCCCCGAGCAGCGCTTCGAGATGCATCGCCCCGGCTAGCGACGCCAACTGACAGCGATGCCCTGTTCACAACCCCGGCGGTCGTGCGCAGGCCAACCGCCAGCGCATGGCGAGCCGCCTGCCGATGGCCGAGACTGAATGGAAGTAGAGGGCGAAGCAGAAGTAGAAAAGCAATAGAGAGCGAAGCGGCAAAGCTAAAGCGGCTCTTCAGCTCGCGCCGCGCTAGTGGCACCAGAATCAGGGCGGCTGACACGGTGCGGAGTGTGGTCGAGTGATGATTGTATTTCCGGACGTATTCACCGAGATGGCCGCACTGCTGCTGTTAGCGGCGGCGGTGGGGGCCTTGGGCGTTCGCCTGCGACAGCCCGTGATCGTCGCTTTTATCGCCGTGGGGATACTCGTCGGCCCCTCGGTGCTCGGTTGGGTCAGCGCGAACGACCAGATCGACCTGCTGGCGAAGTTCGGGATCACCCTCTTGCTGTTTGTTGTCGGGCTCAAGCTAGACCTGCATATCATCCGTACCATGGGGCCCGTAGCGTTGGCGACCGGGCTCGGACAGGTCGTATTCACCAGCATCATCGGCTATTCGATCGGTTACGCCTTTGGCATGGAGCCGGTCACCGCCCTGTATGTAGCTGTCGCACTGACGTTCTCCAGCACCATCATCATCGTCAAGCTGCTCTCCGACAAACGCGAGGTGGACACGCTGCACGGGCGTATCGCCCTGGGTTTCCTGATCGTGCAGGATCTGGTCGTCGTGTTGGTCATGATCGGTCTCAATGCCCTGAATGCAACCGGTGCAGTCTCGCTGACGCAGACGGCATTCATCGTGCTGATCAAGGGGGCGGGGTTTCTGCTGCTTGTCGGGCTGGCGATGCGGTATCTGCTACCGCGGCTGCTTCACATGCTGTCCCGCTCCCAGGAGCTGCTGGTGCTGTTCGGCATCGCCTGGGGGCTGGCGCTGGCAGCTCTCGGAGTGATGCTCGGTTTCAGCAAGGAGGTGGGCGCCTTCGTCGCCGGCGTGTCACTGGCCTCTACCCCCTACCGAGACGCGCTCGGGGCGCGCCTGACGAGTGTGCGTGACTTCCTGCTGCTGTTTTTCTTCCTCGACCTCGGAGCGCGACTCGACCTGGGGCTGCTGGGTGCTCAACTGGTGGAGTCACTGGTGTTCTCCCTGTTCGTCCTGATCGGCAATCCCCTCATCGTCATGGTCATCATGGGACTGCTGGGCTATCGCAGCCGCACCGGGTTTCTGGCGGGGCTCACGGTGGCACAGATCAGTGAGTTCTCCTTGATCCTGGGGGCGCTGGGACTGAGTCTCGGCCATATCAACGCCGAGACTATGGGCTTGATCACCTTGGTCGGCCTCATCACCATCAGCGCCTCCACCTACATGATCATCTACTCACACCCGCTGTATGAACGCCTGGCACCCTGGCTCAAGGTGTTCGAGCGCCGCCGGCATCACCGGGAAGTCACACAGAATACCGTGCCCGATGATGCTGTGCCGCAGGTAATTCTCTTTGGCTTGGGCCGGTATGGGCTCGGCATCGCCCGGACTCTGCGCGAGCGAGGCTGGCGGGTGTTGGGCATCGATTTCAACCCGGACCTGGTCAGGTCAGGTGACCCCATGGGACACCCGGTCATGTTCGGGGATGCCGGGGATCCCGAGTTCATCACGACCCTTCCGCTTGGGCGAGTGCAATGGGTAGTGAGCACAGCGCGCGAACGACATGTCAATCTAACGCTTATTCACTCGCTGCGTGGCCTCGGTTACAGCGGTCGGATTGCGATGACGGCGCAAACCCTGGATGACGAGGCTACCCTAGAAAAGGCGGGTGCCGATCTGGTCATGACGCCCTTCGTAGATGCCGCGCGTGAGGCGGCCGATCGCATCACGCGGAGGTGAATGAGATGCAGCGCTTCAAAAACATTCTTTGTGTCATAGAACATGGAGAAGCTAGCGAACCGGCACTGGGCCGGGCTGTTGAACTGGCCGAGAACAACCAGGCCAGCCTGATGGTCGTCGATGTCATCCCTCGAATACCGAACGGGATGAGAATGCCGGACGGTGGCCCGACCTCCAGCGACCTGCAGACGGCAATGGTGCACAAGTATGAGGAGCGGATGGAGGGGTTAATCACCCCCTACCGTCAGCGCCTCAATATTCAGCATAAGGTTCTTTTCGGCACCTCATTTCTCGAGGTAATTCGGGAGGTGTTGCGAAACGGGCATGACCTGGTGATCAAATGCCCGGAAGCACCAACCTGGCTGAACCGGCTGTTCGCCGGTGACGACATGAATTTATTGCGGAAGTGCCCGTGCCCCGTCTGGCTCATCAAACCTCATGCGCCGAGATCCTACTCGCGCATTCTGGCGGCCGTGGATGTAGACGATTTTTACCCGTCGCAAGAGTTGAAGACGCGTCAGCTATTAAATGTGCAGATACTGGAAACGGCGGCTTCTCTGGCTCTCTCGGAATTCGCGGAGCTTCATATCGTGCATACCTGGGAACCGATGGCCGAGTTAATCGATGGCCTAGTTTTCTCGTCGGATACATCAAGGGAGAAGTTTGCTTACAACATTGATCAGGCACGACGGCAACAACAGCAACTTCTTGACGAGCTAATACGGAACAGTAAGAGCAATGTGACACGGGATGCCATGGATCACCTGAAACCTCTAACTCATCTGCTGAAGGGTCAGGCTCGAAAGGAGATCCCCTCCTTGGCAAAGCACCTTGAGATCGATTGCATCGTCATGGGCACCGTGGCCCGCACCGGCATCCGTGGGTTCATCATGGGCAATACCGCCGAGACCATTCTCGAGCAGGTCGATTGTTCGGTACTGGCGCTCAAGCCGCAGGGATTTGTAACGCCGGTCACGCTGGATGCGTAAGGCAGGGGAAACCCTGCGCTGGATCACTCCTGTTGGCCCGCCGCGACGCGGGGGATGGCGATATAGCTACACTGAGAGGCATCGGCCCGGTAACGGGGCAGGCTGTCTTGCGGCCCGCCGAGCCGGCCGGCGTGACGGGGTGTCGCATGGACAAGAAGCACCAGATCAACCTGACCTACGTGATCGTCGCCTTCATGGTGGTGATGCTCTTCCAGAGCCTCTTCACCCACCAACGCACGACGGAGGCGATTCCCTATTCACGGTTCACGCAGATGCTGGATAACGGTGAGATCGCCTCAGTGGAAATTGGCGAGGATCGCATCACCGGCACCTACCTCAACCCGCACGGCGATGGCAGCACCGGCTTCAGCACCCACCCCGTCGACCCGACCCTGGCCGACAAGCTCGCCCAGTACGATGTCACCTACACCGGAGCGGCGAAGAACACCTTCCTGACCATCCTGCTGTCGTGGATGGTGCCGCTGCTGTTCTTCTTCCTGATCTGGAGCTTCGTGATCCGCCGCATGTCGGGCAGCCAGGGGCTCGGCGGGATGATGACGCTGGGCAAGTCCAAGGCCAAGGTGTACGTCGAGACCGAGACCAAGGTGACCTTCGAGGATGTCGCAGGGGTCGACGAGGCCAAGGACGAACTGAAGGAGGTGGTCGACTTCCTGCGCGACCCGGAACGCTATGGCCGCCTGGGAGCGCACATTCCCAAGGGCATCCTGCTGGTCGGCCCGCCGGGCACCGGCAAGACGCTGCTGGCCCGGGCGGTGGCGGGGGAATCCGGCGTGCCCTTCTTCTCGATCTCGGGCTCGGAGTTCGTCGAGATGTTCGTCGGCATCGGCGCGGCCCGGGTGCGCGACCTGTTCGAGCAGGCCGCCAAGGCCAAGCCCTGCATCATCTTCATCGACGAGCTGGATGCCCTGGGCCGGGCGCGGGGCCCCAGCGTGATGGGCGGCCAGGACGAGAAGGAGCAGACATTGAACCAGCTGCTGGCGGAGCTCGACGGTTTCGACCCGTCCGAGGGCATCGTGCTGCTGGCCGCCACCAACCGCCCGGAGATCCTGGATCCGGCGCTACTGCGCGCGGGGCGCTTCGATCGTCAGGTGCTGGTCGACCGCCCGGAGCGGGTGGGGCGCCGCGCCATCCTCGAGGTGCATATCGGCAAGGTGCAGCACCTCGACCCGGACGTGGACCTGGATCACATCGCCGCGCTGACGCCGGGCTTCACCGGGGCGGATCTGGCCAACCTGGTCAACGAGGCGGCGCTGCTGGCCACCCGCCACGACAGCGACAGGGTCACCATGGGCGACTTCACCAATGCCATCGAACGCATCGTGGCCGGCCTCGAGAAGAAGAGCCGCCTGCTCAACGTCCACGAGCGGGAGGTGGTGGCCCACCACGAGATGGGCCATGCCCTGGTGGCCTCGGCGCTGCCGGGCATGGACCCGGTGCACAAGGTCTCGATCATTCCCCGCGGCGTGGGCGCACTCGGCTACACCATGCAGCGCCCCACCGAGGACCGTTTCCTGCAGACTACCGGCGAGCTGAAGGACCGCATGACGGTACTGATGGGGGGGCGTGCCGCGGAGCGGCTGATCTTCGACGAGATATCCACCGGCGCCGCCGACGACCTGGCAAAGGCCACCGAGATCGCCCGCCACATGGCGACCCGCTTCGGCATGACCGAAGAGACCGGCCAGGTGGTCTACGAGCAGGAGCGCCAGGCCTTCCTCGGTGACACCTACGGCACCCTGAGCCCGCGCAGCTATTCAGAGGCCACGGCACGGGAAATCGATCTGGAGGTGCGCGGGCTGATCGAGGCCGCCTACCACGAGGCGCAGCGCATCCTTACCCGGCGCCGCGACACCCTGGAAGAAGGCGCGGCGCTGCTGCTCGAACGCGAGACGCTGACCGCCGACGAGTTTCCGGCCATCAAGGCGCAGGGCATGCCCTCGAGCAACAACGAGACCAAGGGCGAGGGCCATCACGAAGGCGAGGACAAGGCGGCCTCCCGTGAGGAAACAGGGGCTGCTGCATCGTCCGCCTTATCGTCCACGCCCACTTTAGTGCCCTCTTCCGTGCCGCCAGCGATACCACCCGATGCGCCGCCGGAAGACACAGCCCCAGGTGCCCCGCCGCTCCGAGGTAAAACGCGATGATCGAGCCTGACCACCAGGAAAGCACCAGCGGCACCGGCGCGCCTCTCGAGGAAACCAGCCTCGATGAGAGCACCGATCGCCTGATGCGGGCGTCGCTGGCACGACTCACCTTCGGTCTCTCGCCGGCGGCAGTGTTCCTGACCTACGTCGATTGGCTGACCAGCGTGGCGATGTCGCCGGGCAAGCAGGCGACCCTGGTCCGCAAGGCGCTGAAGAAACAGCTGCGTCTGGCAATGTGGGCCAGTCGGTCGGCCTTCGACGCCGAGGCCACGCCCTGCATCGAGCCATTGCCCCAGGATCGGCGCTTCCGCGACCCGGCCTGGCACCGCTTCCCCTATAACCTGATCTATCAGTCGTTCCTGCTGCAGCAACAGTGGTGGTTCAATGCCACCACTGGCCTCGCCGGCCTGTCACCCCACCACGAACAGGCCCTCGAGTTCGGCGCGCGCCAGCTCCTCGACATGGTCTCCCCTGCCAACTTCCCGCTCACCAATCCTGAGGTACTGGACAAGACGCTCTCGACCGGCGGCGCCAACCTGATGAAGGGCGCCGAGCAGTTTATCGATGACTGGCAGCGCCAGCTGCAGGGCCACGCACCGGCCGGGGCGGAGCGGTTCGTGCCCGGGCAGTCGGTCGCCGTGACGCCCGGCCAGGTGATCTACCGCAACAGCCTGATCGAGCTGATTCAGTACGCTCCCGCTACCGCCGAGGTGCACCCCGAGCCGGTGCTGATCGTGCCGGCCTGGATCATGAAGTACTACATCCTCGATCTCTCGCCGGATAATTCCCTGGTGCGCTACCTGGTCGGACAGGGCCACACGGTGTTCATGATCTCCTGGCGTAACCCCAGCGGGGAAGATCGTGACCTCGGGCTCGACGACTACCGCCGCCTGGGCATCATGGATAGCCTCAAGGTGATCGGCGCAATCTGCCCCGAGGCGCCGGTGCATGCGGTGGGCTATTGCCTAGGGGGCACTCTGCTTGCCATCACCGCAGCGACGATGGCCCGTGATCACGATCACCGCCTGGCCTCGATGACGCTGCTCGCCGCCCAGACCGACTTCCGCGAGGCTGGCGAGCTGATGCTGTTCATCGACGACAAGCAGCTCTCCTTCCTCGAGGACACCATGTGGGCCCAGGGGGTGCTCGACACCAAGCAGATGGCCGGCGCCTTCCAGCTGCTGCGCTCCAACGACCTGATCTGGTCGCATCTCATCAACCACTACCTGCTGGGCGAACAGCGCGCCATCAACGACCTGATGGCCTGGAATGCCGATGCCACCCGCATGCCCTACCGCATGCACAGCGAGTACCTGCGCCAGCTGTTCCTCGATAATGACCTCGCCGAGGGCCGCTTCACGGTCGAGGACCGTCCGGTGACGGTCAGCGACATCCGGGTGCCGATCTTCGCGGTGGGCACCGAGTGGGATCATGTGGCGCCCTGGCGCTCGACCTACAAGATTCATCTGCTCGCCGACACCCCGGCGCTCACCTTCCTGCTGACCAGTGGCGGCCACAACGTGGGCATCGTCTGCCCCCCCACGGACACCGGCCGCCACTACCGCATGGCCACCGCCACCGAGGGCGATGCCTATGTCGATCAGGAGACCTGGCTTGCCCGCACGCCGGAGACCGCGGGCTCCTGGTGGCCGGCCTGGCAGGGCTGGCTGGTCGCGCAATCGGGCGCTGTCCAGGCCCCGCCGTCGATGGGCTCGAGCGACTACCCGCCACTGGAGCCCGCCCCGGGGCGCTATGTGCGCAGGGAGTGAGCCAGCGGGGCGCCACCGTTGCATCAGCCGCGCCGCGACCCCATGGTAGACTGCATCGATTTCACCTGGCGGGAGCCCCGGCACACATGTCCCTCGAAGACCTGCACCTGACGCTGCGCAACCTCACCCTGGACGACTACCCTCAGCTCAAGGCGCTGATGGATCGCGTCTATCACGACATCGGCGGTGCCTGGCCGCAGCGTACCATCGAGCGCCTGATCAGCGAGTTCCCCGACGGCCAGATCGTCATCGAGGACGACAAGACCCTGGTCGGCGTGGCCCTGACCGCCCGGGTCGATTATGAGGAATTCTCCAACCCGCACCGCTACGACGACCTGATGGATCAGCGGGAGATCATCCTCAACGCCCCCGAAGGCGACGCCATGTATGGCCTGGACGTGCTGATCGACCCGGCCTACCGTGGCTACCGGCTCGGCCGGCGCCTGTACGAGGCGCGCAAGGAGCTGTGCAAGTCCTGGAACATGCGGGCGATTCTCGCCGGCGGACGGATCCCCAACTATCACCAGTACGCCGACCAGATGACGCCGGCCGAGTACCTGGATCAGGTCTCGCGCAAGGAGATCCACGACCCCATCCTGTCCTTCCAGCTGGCCAACGATTTCCAGGTCAAGCGGCTGTTGCGCAAGTACCTGCCGGAGGATGAGAAGTCCCAGGGCTACGCGACCCTGCTGGAGTGGAACAACATCCTCTTCGAGCCCGCCGAGTCGGTGCTCGACACCCGCAAGACCCAGGTGCGGGTGGGCGCGGTGCAGTGGCAGATGCGTGAGTTCTCCTCGGTGGAAGCGGTGCTGCAGCAGGCCGAGTACTTCGTCGATGCGCTGTCGGACTACCAGAGCGACTTCGCGGTCTTCCCGGAGCTCTTCAACGCCCCCTTGATGGGCCTGCAGGACCGGGCCGCCCAGCAGGACCAGATCGCCGCCATCCGCTTCCTGGCCGGCTTCACCGAACGCTTCAAGACCGAGCTGTCGCGCATGGCAGTGTCCTACAACATCAACATCGTCGCCGGCTCGATGATCGAGGAGCACGACGACGGCAACCTCTACAACATCGCCTACCTCTTCCATCGCGACGGCGACATCGAGGCCCAGGCCAAGCTGCACATCACCCCCCAGGAGCGTCGCGACTGGATCATCGAGGGCGGCGACGACCTGCGGGTCTTCGATACCGATGCCGGCCGGGTGGGCATCCTGATCTGCTACGACGTGGAATTCCCCGAGCTCTCCCGGCTGCTCGCCGATCAGGACATGGACATCCTCTTCGTGCCCTTCTGGACCGACACCAAGAACGGTTACCTGCGAGTGCGCCACTGCGCCCAGGCCCGCGCCATCGAGAACGAGTGCTACGTGGTGCTGTGCGGCAGCGTCGGCAACGTGCCCTCCATCGAGAACATGGAGATCCAGTACGCCCAGTCCTCGGTATTCTCGCCCTCGGACTTCGCCTTCCCCCACGATGCGGTGCTGGCCGAGACCACCCCCAACACCGAGATGATCATGTTCTCGGATCTCGACCTGACCCGGCTCACCGTGGTGCGCAACGAGGGCTCGGTCACCAACCTCAAAGACCGCCGCCAGGACCTTTTTGACCTGCGCTGGCGCGACTGGTCCTGGAAGTCCGGGTCTCGTCAGGAAGACAGCTGAGCCATGCTCGCGCGCTGGCGCCGCTGGCGGGACGCGCGTTTCGCCGCCCGCCACCCTTTCCCCGCGGACACCTGGGCCGAGGCCCGGGCACGATTGCCGCTGCTCGCCGCCCTCACCGATGACGAGGCCGAACGCCTGGGCCTGCGGGCCTGGGCCTTCGTGCATGCCAAGCGGCTCTCGTTGCATCCGGCCTTGGCCGATACTCCCTTCGATGCGCCCGCACGCCTGGCGCTGGCCGGCCAGGCCTGCCTGCTGACGCTAGGCTGGTCGGAGGCCGAGCATCGTGAGGCCTTTGCCAATGTGCACGAGATCCTGATCCTGCCCGAGGCCTTCGAGCGCCACGTCGAGGAAATGGATGAGGCCGGGGTGATGCACGAGTATGCCGACGAACGCGCCGGCGAGACCTCGTATCAGGGCCCGGTGGTGGTGGCCTACCCGGACCTGATGGAGAGCGGCGATTTCTCAGGCTTCAACGTGCTGATCCATGAGCTTGCCCACAAGCTCGACCTGGGCAACTCGCAGGACGTCGACGGCTTCCCGCCGCTGCCGCGAGACATCGCCTCCCGCGACTGGCACCGGGTCTTCACCGCGGTCTGGGACGACCTGCAGGCGCGCCTCGCCCGTGGCGAGGACACCCCCATCGACGACTACGCGGCGAGCCACCCCGGCGAATGCTTCGCGGTCTGCTGCGAGCACTTCTTCAGCGCCCCGGACCTGCTCATCGACGCCTACCCCGAGCTCTACACGCTGCTGTCTCGCTACTTCCAGCAGGACCCGCTGGCGCGCCTGCCTCAGGATGGCGACGGGTCAAGCCTGTCAGACAGCCAGTCCCACAGTGCCTCGGCCGCCTCCCGCGGCTGACGGTTGGCCGGGCGCACCAGCCAGAAGCGCTCGGCGCTTTCCACCGACAGGGCAAAGGGCTGCACCAGGTCATCGCGGCTCTCGACCAGCCGGCGGTGGGTGAGCGCGACGCCGCCCCCGGCCGCGGCCAGTGTCAGTGTCATCACCTGGGTATCGCAGATCAGCGTCGGGCAGTCGTCCTCGACCCCGGCGATGCCGGCCCGCTCTAGCCAGGTGGGCCAGCCCACCGCGAAGCCCGCGGCGTGTAACAGCGTCTCACCGGCCAGATCACTGGGCGCCTCCAGGCGCGCGGCCACCTCGGGCGCGCAGGCCGGCACCATCGCCTCCTCCCCGAGCGACACCGTCTCCATGCCCGCCCAGTCCCCTGACCCGTAGCGAATTTCCAGATCGGCGCCTTCCGGCCCGAAATCTTCCGGCCAGATGGCACTGACCAGACGCACCGCGACCATCGGGTGCAGGCGATGAAAGGCCAGCAGCCTGGGCGCCAGCCAGTTCTGCTGCATGACCGGCGTGGTACGCAGGGTCACCGGCGCATCCGGACGCGGGCCGAAGACCTCGGCGGTGCCTTCGGCCAGTCGCGAGAAGGCCTCGAGCACGCTGGGTAGCCAGGCCTGACCAGCCGGTGTCAGGCTCAGGCTGCGCGGGTGCCGCACGAAGAGCTTCTGGCCGAGGCGATCCTCGAGCAGGCGGATGCGCTGGCTGATCGCCGCCTGAGTCACTCCCAGCTCCTGGCCGGCGGCGGTGAAGCTCATGGTGCGGGCGGCGGCCTCGAACGCCTGCAACCAGATCAGTGGAGGTAGTCCCTTCATGCCAGATCCTTATCTATCAGACCCTTCATACCAGACTCTTCATGGCGGCACCTTCCTGTCAGCCTCTTAATGAAAAACTCCGTGATAAGCTCAGCTTGGGCATTGGGGCCAGATTAATCGTTTGTCGTAGGGCGCCGCAATCGCCAGCATAAGCGCCATATCCGCTTCACTTGGCCGCTGGCCTGCAGGAGTCCTCATGACCGACACCACGCTTACCGCCCCGGAAACGCGCCGTCCCGTGCTGGAGATGGGCGAGCTGTCGGCGTATGCCGATGCGCCGGAACTGACCGACGCCCTGGCCAGCGGCGCCCGGGTTACCCTCACCTGGGCCGACGGCGCCCAGGCTCACTTCCCGCTGATGTGGCTGCGCGACAACTGCGCCTGCGAGGCCTGCCGCCACTCAGGCACCCGGGAGCGCCTCCATGTCCCCCTGACGCCGATCACCGAGGCTCCCAGCGCTCGGCTTCACGACGGCAACCTAACCCTGACCTGGCAGGACGGCCACGTAAGCGCCTTCGATGCCGGCTGGCTGCACCAGCGCCGCCCCGGTCAGGAACCGGCCTCGGTCATTCCGGCGCGGCGCCCCTGGGCGAGCGACTATGCGCCCCAGCGGGTCAGGCACGCCGACTTCGTGGGCAGCGCAGCCGGCGAGCGTGCCTGGCTCGAGGCCCTGCTGCGCGATGGCCTGGTGCTCCTCGAGGAAGGTCCCCTGGCCGACGAGGAGGTCAGCCGCCTGGCCGAGCGCATCGGCCCGCTGCGCCCGACCAACTTCGGCGCCCGCTTCGACGTGCGCTCCAAGCCCAACCCCAACAACGCCGCCTACACCGCCATCGCCCTGGCGCTGCACTCCGACCTGCCCAACTGGCGCCAGCCGCCGGATATCCAGCTGCTCTACTGCCTGGAGAATGATGCCGAGGGCGGCGAATCGATCTTCGCCGATGGCTTCGCCGCCGCCGAGGCGCTGCGCCGAGAGGCCCCCGAGGCCTTCCGCATCTTGAGCGAGACGCCGATCGATTTCCGTTTCCAGGACGAGGAGCACGACATCGGCACCCGCGCGCCGATCCTCTCGCTGGATCACGACGGCAACATGCTCGAGGTGCGCTTCAACAACTGGATTCGCGACAGCCTGCGCCTGCCGGCCCACGAGATCGATGCCTGGTACGACGCTTATCGCCAGTTCTGGCAGCTGCTGCACGCCCCCGCCTTCCAGCTCGACTTCGCGCTGGCCCCGGGGCAGATGGTCGCCTTCGACAACCGCCGGGTGCTGCACGGCCGTCGCGCCTTCGACCCCAGCACCGGCCGTCGCCATCTGCAGGGCACCTATCTGGACCTGGACATGCTGGAGTCGCGCTTGCGGGTGCTGTCACGCCCCGCCTGATTTCCGTTTCCACTGCCGCCGTGGCGCCGCGCTCACGCTTCTCGATCAGGTGCCACGGCCTGCCGAACACGACGACTGAACAGACCAAGCAAGGAAATGCTCATGAACGCCGCTTTGCGCGCGACCCTCACCGCCACGGCCCTGTCCGTTCCCGTCTCGCTGACGCTTTCCCAGCAGGCGATGGCCGACGATGCGACCCTGGACTTCGGCGTGCCCGCCTGGCCAGGCATCACCGTCAAGACCGAGGTCGCCAGCCAGCTGCTCGCGCCGCTGGGCTATGAGACCCGCGCCCAGGAGCTCAGCCTGCAGGTCATCTACCAGGGCCTGGATACCGGTGACGTCGATGCCTTCCTCGGCGGCTGGATGCCGGCCCAAGAGGATCTCTACACCTCCCGCGTGAAAGACGGCAGCCTCGAGCGGGTAGCCAACAACGTCGATGGCGCCCAGATGACCCTGGCGGTCCCGGCGTATCTCCACGAGCAGGGCATCACCAGCTTCGCCGACCTGGATGCGCACCGTGAGGCCTTCGGCGGCGAGATCCACAGCTTCGGCGCCGGCTCCGCGGCCAGCGAGATCCTCCTCCAGGCGATCGACAACGACACCTGGGGACTGGGCGACTGGGAGCTTACCGATACCAGCGTGGTCGGCATGTTGAGTGCCGCCCGCAGCGCCATCAGCCGCGAGGAACCCATCGCCTGGGTCGGCTGGACGCCGCACTGGATGAACTTCGAACTGCCGATGCGCTACCTCGAGGACTCCAAGGACCTGTTCGGCGAGAACAATGGCGAGAGCGAGGTGCTGACCCTGATGCGCACGGGCTATGCCGAGTCTCACCCCAACCTCGCGCACTTCTTCACTCAGTTCACCTTCAGCGCCGAGCAGCAGAGCTGGATGATCAACGAGTACGGCCAGGAAGAGCGCGATGCCGAAGACGTCGCCAAAGAGTGGATCGAAGGCCATCCCGAGCGCATCCAGGCCATGCTCGAAGGTGTGACCGACCGCGACGGCCAACCCGCCTGGCCCCGGGTACAGGACGCTCTGGCGCTCTAACGCGCTTTGCCCGCGCCCTGATCCGTGCTTTGAAGACCAGGCGCAAAGCCGCATCGATCGCCGCGCCCGGCGTGCCGCTTTGGCCGCCGGGCGCGGTGCCGTATGCTGTGTCGGACTCGTCGCTCGCCACCTGCAAGGACCGCCACCGCATGCCCCGCCCCCTCCTGATCCTTCTCCTCGTGCTCGTCGCCCTGCTGGCGATGGGCGGCCTCTGGCAGTGGCTGGCCATGCAGGACCTGCTGACCGTGGCGCGCCTGCAGGCGATCGCGGCAGGCTCGGTGGCCTGGACACAGGCGCCCTGGGCAGTACTGGTGGTGGTCGCGGTCTATGCGGGGGCGTCGCTGGTGATGTTCCCACTGAGCCTGCTGGTGGCGGTGACCGGCCTGCTGTTCGGGCCCTGGTGGGGCTTCGGCTACGCCCTGGCAGGCACCCTGGCGGCGTCCATCCTGACCTACGGGGTGGGGCGGCGGCTCGGCCGCGAGGCGCTGATGCGCTACGGCGGCCGGCACCTCAAGGGGCTGTCCCGCTACCTGGCGGGCCGCGGCATTCGCACCATGACGGTGGTCAACCTGCTGCCGCTGGCGCCCTTCACGCTGACCAACATGCTGGCCGGCGCCTTTCACCTGCGCTTTCGCGATTACCTGATCGGCTCGATCATCGGCATCGTGCCGGGGCTTGCCGGGGTCACCCTGCTCGGCAGCCAATTGGGCCGCCTGGTCACCGCCGACAACCAGGGCGAGCTCGCCATGGCGCTGGGCGGCATCGCCCTCGGGGTGCTGCTGCTGTTCGGCCTCAAGCGCTATGCCGCGCGCCGCCAGCAGCGGGGGGACGCCAAGGAGCCCCCCGCCCGTCAGGCCGGCACCAGTCCGGCTCAAGAGCCGTCACCGACGCCGCCTCCTACCGCGGACGCCCGACACGATGCGCCGAAATCCTGAGACGCCGACGCCCCGAAGCCTGAGCAAGGGCAGCCAAGGCCTTCGCGACTTGCTTCGCTGCTTTCTTCACTGCTCTCTTTGCTATTTGGGGGCCGCTTCCTTGGATACGGCCTGAGGCTCCGGGTCGGTCTGGGACTCGGGCATGGACTCGTGCGCCTCGTCCTCCTGACTGCGCCCGATCAACGGCTGCCAGTCGGCATGCTCCCACTCCTCCTGCAGCATCGAGCGCAGCACCCGACCGCGATGGCGCAGCATGTGCCATTCGGCCCCCAGGCGACCGCGCACCCGATCCCAGGTGCCGTCGTCGGCATGGCTGAAGGGACCGCCCATGGCGATCGCCTCCCGGTAGACTGCCAGACAGCGCTCTGCACAGGCGGTTTCATCGAAGGCCGCGGCGGTGGCCAGCGCCCCCTCGGCCATCGCCGACCGGCAGTCGGGCTCGGCCAGCGCCACCATGGCCTCGGCCATCGCCTCGCGGTCATCTTCGGGCAGCAGCCGTCCGTTGCGGCCATCCTTCAGCACCTCGCGCACCCCAGGGGCCGCCACGGCCACCACCGGCAGGCCCGCGGCCATGGCCTCGACCACCACCATGCCCTGGGTCTCGCTGTGCGAGGCGAAACCGAAGACATCCATGGCATGGTAGGCATCGATCAGCGCCTGGCCCTGCAGGCGACCGGTGAAGTGCAACCGTGAGGTCACGCCATGGCGCTCGGCGACCTCTTCCATCACCTCCCGGGCATCGCCGTCCCCGACCACCAGGCAGTGGGCCTCGGGCAGTTGCTCGAGCATTCGCGCCACCGCCTCGGTGAGAAAGGGCAGGTTCTTCTCCTTGGCGAGCCGGCCGACATGCCCGACCACATAGGCATCCGGCGGAATGCCGAGTTCATGACGCAGTCCGGCGCCATGGCCATCGGCAAAGCGCCGGGTATCCACGCCGCTGGGCACCACCCGCACATGGGAGTTGGCGTCCCGGTCGAACAGCAGCGCGCGGATGCTCTCGCTGGGCGCAATCACCGCCTCGCAGAGCTGAGTGTACTGGGTGGACAGAGCGATGGCGAAGCGCTGCATGCGCGGCGAGTCACCGGGCACGTAATGGGTGTAGTGCTCGTAGAGGGTATGGTGGGTGAACACCAGCGGCAGCCCATAGGTCTCCGCGGCCCGCGCCGCGGTATCGCCGAGCAGGAAGGGGTGGTGCGAGTGCACGATATCCGGGTCGAAGGCCTCGATGGCTTCATAGAGCTGACCGGGAATCGGCACCGGCAGCGAGAAGTCGCTGCCATTGAAATGCTGGACGGCGGCCACGCGGACCACGTCGTCTTCGTCT
This sequence comes from Halomonas sp. YLGW01, assembly GCF_014840935.1. Classification (NCBI taxonomy): domain Bacteria; kingdom Pseudomonadati; phylum Pseudomonadota; class Gammaproteobacteria; order Oceanospirillales; family Halomonadaceae; genus Halomonas; species Halomonas sp. YLGW01. The sequence goes on from NZ_CP062005.1 coordinate 2,533,492, forward strand.
TCCGGCTGCCCGGTCAGCTTGGGAGCGACCACCAGTACCCGGTGTCCCTCGGCCTGCAGCCGTGTCTTGAGACGCTGAACGGACTCGCTGACCCCGCCCACGATCGGACAGTAAGTGTTGGTGAACATCAGCACATTCACGCTATGGACTCCCTCGTCAGCGTTTCCCTGAATTCGTCGGCCATCGGTTCTTGCGAGGCATGCCCCTTCCTCAAGATAGGCGATGCGGGCAGGAAACCCAGACGACACGGACGGCGCAAATCATACACCCCATGCGAACCCGCCCGCACCTTCGCGCCTCGTTAGCCGGGCTCTCTTAGCCGGGCTCTCCCCCCTTGGTCGAGTCGGCGTCCGTTGGCGGGCCATCCCGGGTAGACTGCCAGTCCCCGACCCTTCACAAGGAGTGAGCATGGCCCATCGCATCGCAGTACTCGCCGGCGACGGCATCGGCACCGAAGTCATGCCCGAGGGCGTGCGCGCTCTCGAGGCCGCCGCCGAGCGTTTCGGCATCGCTCTGGAACTCGAGCACTTCGATTTCGCCAGCTGCGACTACTACCTCGAACACGGTCAGATGCTGCCGGACGACTGGCACGCGACCCTCTCCCGGTTCGATGCCATCTTCTACGGTGCCATCGGCTGGCCGGCCAAGGTGCCCGATCACATTTCCCTGTGGGGCTCGCTGCTCAAGTTTCGCCGCGAGTTCGACCAATACGTCAACCTGCGCCCCTGCCGCCTGCTGCCGGGCATCGAGAGCCCGCTGGCCGGCCGCGCACCGGGCGATATCGACTTCTATGTCGTGCGCGAGAACACCGAGGGCGAGTACTCGAGCGTCGGCGGCACCATGTTCGAGGGCACCGACCGCGAGGTAGTGATCCAGGAAACGGTGATGACCCGCCACGGCGTCGATCGGGTGCTCAAGTACGCCTTCGAGCTAGCGCAGTCGCGGCCGAGGAAGAAGCTCACCTCGGCCACCAAGTCCAACGGCATCGCCATCACCATGCCCTGGTGGGACAGCCGGGTGGCGGCCATGGGTGAACGCTATCCCGAGGTCGATGTCGATCAGTTCCATATCGACATCCTGACCGCCAACTTCGTGCTGCATCCGGACTGGTTCGATGTGGTGGTGGCCAGCAACCTGTTCGGCGACATCCTCTCCGACCTGGGCCCGGCCTGCACCGGCACCATCGGCGTAGCGCCCTCCGCCAACATCAACCCGGAGGGCACCTTCCCGAGCCTCTTCGAGCCGGTGCACGGCAGCGCGCCGGATATCGCCGGGCGCGGCATCGCCAACCCCATCGGCCAGATCTGGTCCGGGGCCATGATGCTCGAACACCTGGGCTATCAGGAGGCCGCCGACGCCATCGTCGCCGCCTTCGAGGCCGTGCTCGCCGAGGGAGATAGCACGGTGCTGACGCCGGATCTCAAGGGCACCGGCTCGACCCAGGCGCTGGGCCAGGCCATCGCCGAGCGCATCGCCACCGGCTGAGGGCAAGCACAAGGGCGGGCCAGGACCCGCCGGCGGCCCTGGCACTGCATCATGAATCACTTATGATGAGGGCAGAGGTTCCGCCACCCAGGAGTCACCATGCCCCTTCGCCCGCTCGCCATCGCCCTGCCCCTCGTCGCCGGGGGGCTCCTCGCCGGCTGTACCGGCATCCCGGAAGGCACCCAGGCGGTCGAGGGCTTCACCCTCGACCGCTACCTGGGGCGCTGGTACGAGATCGCGCGTCTCGATCACAGCTTCGAGGAAGGGCTCGACTGCGTCACCGCCGACTACGCCCTGCGCGACGATGGCGGCGTCACGGTGATCAATTCGGGTATCAATCTCGAGACCGGCGAATCCAGCGTCGCCGAGGGCAAGGCCTACTTCATCGAGGAGCCGAACGTGGCTCGGCTCAAGGTCAGCTTCTTCGGCCCCTTCTATGGGGGCTACAACGTGCTGGCCCTCGACCCGGACTACCGGCACGCTCTGGTGGCCGGCCCCAACCGCGACTACCTGTGGATCCTCGCCCGCACCCCGACCCTCGCCCCCGCCACCTATCAGGCCCTGGTGGAGCGCGCCGCCGAGCTCGACTTCGCCGTCGATGCGCTGATCGAGGTCGAGCATGGCGAGGCCTGCCCGGCCCACTGAGAGCTCGTCAAAAGAGCCCGCCGAGAGAGCCCGTCAAAATAGCCCCTCAAAATAGCCCGACAAGTTTCAGGATCTCACCAGGCATTTTCATCAGCTCGACGTCCGCCCTTGCCGCCACTACACCGGATTCGGATGGTGGGAGCATCGTCCGTCTCACGACGGCCTCCAATGACAATAACCGGACCGCAGATGCCCATGCCCTTCATCCTCGCTTCGCCCTGCCGCCCGTTGCCAGGCCCGCTCGCGCGTTCCGCCGCCCGCGCTTCCGTCGGTGAATCCCATGCTCGCTGACTGGCTCGCTCAGCTGCTCGACGACGTTGCCCCGAATCGCGACCGCGGCCGCCTGCCCTTCGGTCACTATCGGCTGCACGGTCCCGGCATCCTCGAGCTGATCCCCAATGAAGCGCGACCCGGCGCCCGCGCCTGCGTGCTGTCGGCGGCAGTTCACGGCAACGAGACGGCGCCGGTGGAGCTCCTCGGCGAGCTGCTCGCACGGCTCGAGGCCGGGCTGATTCGCCTCGGCGCACCGGTGCTGGTGCTGATCGGCAATCCCCCGGCGCTGCGGGCCGGCGAGCGCTTCATCAGCACCAACCTGAACCGGCTGTTCCGCCGTGACCTCACGGACGCAGGCGACGAGCCCGACCGGGCCCGCACCCTGATGGCGGTGGTGGATGATTTCTTCGCCCGTCACGATGCGCACGCGCCCCTGCACTACGATCTGCACACGGCAATCCGCGACAGCCGCTACCCGCGCTTCGCGGTGGAGCCCTTTACCGAATCCGTGGTGACCGAACCCGCCCAGTGGCAGTGGCTGTCCCGGGCCGGCATCCAGGCGGTGCTCCATCAGCACTGCCATAGCTGGACCTTCTCGCATTACTCACGCCACTATCATGGTGCCCAGGCATTCACCCTGGAGCTCGGTCGTGTCGCCCCCTTCGGCGAGAATGACCTGGCGGCCCTGCGCCCCATGCGCGCCCTGCTCGAGGCCCTGCTCGAAGGCCAGGAACCGCCGGGCGCAGCGGCCGAGGCCATGAGCTTCTTCCGCGTCGAGCACGAGCTCAAGCGCCAGTCCGAGGACTTTTCGCTGTGCTTCGATGAAGCCACGCCGAACTTCTGTGAATTCGCCCCCGGCGAGCGGCTCGCCCACGACGCCGCGGCCGGCGATTACGTGGTCGAGCACCATCCACAGCGGGTGGTCTTCCCCAACGCCAGGGTCGAGATCGGCGCCCGGGCCGCCCTGCTGGTCATCGAGGTGGCTCCGCCCGTCTGAGTCCAGCGGGCGACCGGCAACACAGACACCACCACCCACAACCAGACGCCCGTCGGCGGCGGCCGACGGGCCATGAAGCAAGCGTCTGCAACAGGTCCAGACGACCTATCATTCATTAAAACAACAAGTTAGAGGAATTCACCATGGTGACCCGCCCCCGGCCGATCGACAATAGTCGTAGCGAACGAGCCAAGATCGATTCTGAAAGCCCGTGCACGGGCTGATAGAATCGCCCCTTTTTTCGCGCCAGCCACGATGATTCCCTGCCCTGCCGCCATCCCCGGCACGAGGCCCCCTGCACTGGAGCTCGAATCCATGGCCGCTACGCCTATTCCCCTGGAAGTACGCAACATCAAGAAACGCTTCGGTGATACCGAGGTACTGAAGGGCCTGTCGCTCCAGGCCCAGAAGGGCGATGTCATCACCCTGATCGGTGCCTCCGGCTCCGGCAAGAGCACCTTCCTGCGCTGCATGAACCTGCTCGAGCAGCCCGACGAGGGCGACCTGATCGTCCACGGTGAGGACATCCAGTTCAAGATGACCAAGCACGGTCGCGAACCGGCCGACTGGAAGCAGGTGGTCGGCATGCGCGCCAAGCTGTCGATGGTCTTCCAGAGCTTCAACCTCTGGGCCCACATGACGCTGCTCGAGAACATCATCGAGGCGCCGATCCATGTGCTCGGCAAGCCCCGCCAGGAGGCTATCGCCCACGCCCGGGAGCTCCTCGAGCGGGTCGGCCTCGCCGAGCGCGCCGACTACTACCCGGCCCAGATGTCCGGCGGCCAGCAGCAGCGCGGCGCCATCGCCCGGGCGCTGGCCATGGATCCGGAGGTGATGCTGTTCGACGAGCCGACCTCGGCGCTGGATCCGGAGCTGGTCGGCGACGTGCTCAAGGTCATGCGCGACCTCGCCAGGGAAGGCCGCACCATGATCGTGGTCACCCACGAGATGGCCTTCGCCCGCGATGTCTCCACCCAGGTGATCTACCTGCATCAGGGTCAGGTCGAAGAGGCCGGGCCGCCCGACGAGGTGCTCGGCAACCCCAAGTCCGAGCGCCTCAAGCAGTTCCTGGCGCCCAAGCACTGATGCGCCGCCTCGGGACAAGGAGACTCACATGATCGACCTGCATGGCTACGGCCCGCGCCTGTTCGAGGGCGCCATGATCACCCTCCAGCTGGGGGTGCTGTCGCTGATCCTCTCGGTGGTGCTCGGCCTGCTCACCGCCAGCGCCAAGATGTCGCGCAGTTGGGTGGCACACCGCATCGGCACCCTCTACACCACCATCATCCGCGGCGTGCCGGACCTGGTGCTAATGATGCTGCTGTTCTTCGGCGGCCAGATCGGCATCAACCAGGTCACCGACTGGCTCTACTACCAGTTCGAGATCGACATCTTCATCAACGTCAACGAGTTCGTGGCCGGCGTGGTGACCATCGGCCTGATCTTCGGCGCCTACATGGGCGAGACCTTCCGCGGCGCCTTCATGGCGGTGGACAACGGCCAGATCGAGGCCGGCCGCGCCTATGGCATGAGCAACTGGCTGGTGTTCCGGCGCATCCGCTTCCCGCTGATGATGCGCCACGCCCTGCCGGGCCTGTCGAACAACTGGATGGTATTGCTCAAGACCACCGCCCTGGTGTCGGTGATCGGACTGTCGGACATGGTGCGCGTGGCCGCCGAGGCCTCCAAGGCGACCCGCGAGCCCTTCACCTTCATGCTGATCGTCGCCGGCGTCTACCTGCTGATCGCCAGCGTCTCCGAATGGGGTTTCGCCCGGCTGCAGAAACGCTATGACGTCGGCTTCGGGGAGACCAAATGATGGAATCGCTCACGACCTGGATCGAAGGACTGCTGGCCGACAACACCATCTTCACCCTGCAGACCCTCTCCTACTACGGCGAAGGCCTGACGACCACCGTCCAGCTGGTGTTCCTGTCGCTGATCATCGGCCTGGTGCTGGCGGTGCCGCTGGCCATCGGCCGCGGCTCCCAGCATCGGTGGATCAAGCTGCCGATCTTCTTCTACTGCTATGTGTTCCGCGGCACGCCGCTGCTGGTACAGCTGTACCTGATCTATTACGGCGTGGTGTTCATCGAGGGCATTCAGGACACCTGGCTGTGGGTGCTGCTCGAGAAGCCCTTCGTGCCGGCGCTGATCGCCTTCACGCTCAACACCGCCGCCTACACCACCGAGATCTTCCGTGGCGCCATCAAGTCCACGCCCAAGGGCGAGATCGAGGCGGCCCGCGCCTATGGCATGTCCTGGTGGCTGATGATGCGGCGCATCGTGCTGCCCAGCGCCTTCCGTCGTGCCCTGCCGGCCTACGGCAACGAGGTGATCTTCATGTTGCATGCCAGCGCCATCGCCAGCGTGGTCACGATCATGGACCTGACCGGGGCGGCGCGCTTCGTCTATGCCCGCTTCTATGCGCCCTTCGATGCGTTCCTGTTCGTGGCGGCGATCTACCTGTGCCTGACCTTCGCCATCCTCTACCTGTTCCGCTATCTCGAGCGGCGCCTGCTCGCCCACCTTCGGCCCTCGAGTCAGTAAGGGCTTTACATCTAAGGCCTTAGCGTCAAACGTGCGTTGGGAAGCAGGGCAGTTTCTGCCCTGCTTCCCCCTTCCGGCCGCCCCCGGGGTGCGCTATCTTGGGCGGCGGACATCACCCACAAGGTGATTCACTACAATAACGGAGACATCCTCCATGAAGATCCAGACAGTTCTCGGTATCAGCCTGATCGGCGCCACCCTCTTTGCCGGCAGCGCCAACGCCGACGTCCGCGATATCCGCATCGGCGTCGACGTCCCCTACGAACCGATGGAATTCCGCACCCCCGATGGCGAGCTGACCGGCTTCGACATCGAACTGGGCAACGCGCTATGCGCCGAGATCGGCATCCAGTGTGAATGGGTCGTGCAGGGCTGGGACGGCATCATCCCGGGCCTGATGGCACGCAAGTACGACGCCATCATGTCGTCCATGACCATCAACGACGACCGTCGCAAGCAGGTGCTGTTCTCCGACCCGTACTTCACCCCGCCGTCCGCCTGGTTCGCCCCGAGCGCAAGCGACATCGAGATGCCTTACCCGCAGACCCTGGAAGGCAGCACCATCGGTGTGCAGCGCGGCACCCTGCAGGACAACTACGTGACCGATAACTTCGGCGACGTGGCCGACATCAACCGCTATGCCACCGCCGACGACATGGTGCTGGACATGGACGCCGGTCGTCTGGACATCGTCTTCCTCGACTTCCCGGTCGGCAAGGCCACGCTGATCGACAGCAACGCCGGCGACTACAAGGTCATCGGCGAGATGATCACCGAGCCCAAGGAATACTTCGGTGACGGCTTCGGCATCGCCTTCCGCCAGCGCGACGAAGACCTGGCTAACGCCTTCAATGAGGCCCTGTCTACCCTGAAGGACAACGGCACCTACGAGGACATCTACGGCGAATACTTCGGCGCCAAGTAAGCCGTCGCCCCGAGCGAGCCCCGCCTTGCGGGGCCCCGCAGGAGCATTCGCAACGCCGGCCCCGCGCCGGCGTTGTCGTATCCGGCCGTTTCCGCCCAGCTCACCCTGACTCAGTTCATCCCCGTTCAGGGCGCCCGCAGCACCCGGCGCACCAGCAAGGGCCCGATCAGCTCGAAGACCACGGTCGAGACCACCACCACGGCGATGATCAGCGGCCCCTCCTCGGGATAGCGCTCGGCCGCGAGCAGCGCCATACCCATCGCTACCCCCGCCTGGGGTGTCAGCGCCAGCCCGACGTCCCGGGGCAGGCCGGTCTCTCGGGAGCGCAACAGCCGGGTGCCCAGCCGTCCGCCCAGATAACGCCCCACCAGGCGCAGCAGCAGATAGGCCATCGTCAGGCCGATCGCCGTGCCGGCATAGGCGAGCTCCACGCTGGCCCCCGAGAGTACGAAGAAGAACACCAGGAAGGGCCACTCGATGTGCTCGATCTCGGCGAAGGAACGGGTGTGATGGGGCGACAGGTTGACGATCAGGCAGCCAGCTACCATGGCGCTGAGCAGCGCCGAGACATGGAAGTAGCTGGCCAGCCCGGCCATCAGCAGGATCAGCGCGATGGCCTCGGCCTGGGTGGGCTCACCGGGGCGCAATCGACCGGTCAGCCAGGCCCCCGGCAGGCCGATGCCGACACCCAGCAGCAGCGCGCCACCCAGCTCCCAGCCCGCCAGCAGCATGGCCTGCATGCCATCGCCGGCACCCAGCCAGCCGAGCAGGGCCATGGCCAGTCCGAAGATCAGAATGCCCCAGGCATCGTCGATGGCAACGATGCCCAGCAGGATGCGGGCGCTGAGCCGGGTGTCCCGAGCCTCGCGAATGGTCTCGGTGACGGCCGCCGGGTCGGTGGCCACCGAGATCGCCGCCAGCGACACGGCCACGGTCAGCGGGAACCCCAGCGCCGCCAGCCCCAGCCCCACCGCCGTGGCGCCGACGCCGATCACGGCAAGCGACATCACCAGGATCACGGGACCAAGGGCGCGCAGCCGCTCGACGGTCAGCTCCCCGCCCAGCAGGAAGGCCACCATCACCAGGGCGAAATGGATCAACGGCTCACCGAGCTCGCCAAGTGGCGGCGCATAGGGCTCGCCCCACATCCCCTGGCGCACGACCGCCACCGCGAGTCCCACCATCACCAGCAGCGAGATGCGCGGCAGCCGAGTGTGGCGCGCCACCACATCGGCGAGGATGCTCGAGCTGAGAATGATCCCGAGAATGATCAAGCTCTGGGTGCCAGGCATCATCTCGGCCAAGAGCCAGTCCGCGTAGATTGCCTCCATGCTCACGAGTCCTCAGGTGTGGGTGGGACGCCAACCATCATGAGGGCCGGGATTGGCCCGACGCTCGACTTGAGGATACCCTTTGAGATCATGATGGCGACAGGCAAGGTGTCGTTACCGCAGACAATCCGGCCGACACCCGCCCCGCCACGCACGAGGAGGCGCCCCATGCCCCACCTGATGTTCGTCTACGGCACCCTGAAACGCGGCTTCGTGAACCACGCCGCCCATCTGGCCAAGGCCGAGTTTGTCGACCGGGGCACGACCTGCGACGCCTATCCGCTGGTGCTACACGGCGAGGACTATCGGCCCGTGCTGGTCGAGGTGAAGGGACGGGGCCACCGGGTCACGGGGGAGCTCTACCGGGTCGACGAGCGAACCCTCGACGCCCTCGACCACCTGCAACGCATCAATGACCACGACGGCTACCGGCGGCGACGGCTGGCGATCAGCGACAGTCAGGGGAATACCTGCGGCGCCTGGGTCTACATGAAGCCCTGTGCCTGGGTCGAGGATGTGCGCAGCGATCCGATGGCGTGCTTCGACGACGATCGTCACCGTGCCTGAGCGGCCCGGCAGGGGCCACGAGCGATACCGCACCCCCAGGCGCTCACCCTCGGGCGAGGCGCTGATGTCTCACTGGACCGGCTGGGGGCAGTGGCTGGCGCTGATCACCATGACCCTCGACCACGTCGTCCGCTACCTGCTGCCCGACAACTGGGACGCAGGCTGGCTCAGCGCCTCGCTCGGCCGCATCGCCTTCCCGCTGTTCTCCGCCATGGTCGCCTGGCACGGCCTCTTCAATACCCGAAGTCCCCTGCGCTACGCACGGCGCATCCTGATCATCGGCCTGATCGCCCAGCTGCCCTACCTGACCATGCCTCGGGACGGCTTCCAGCTGAATATCTGCTTCACCCTGGCGGCGGGACTGGCCGCCGGCAGCGTGATGCGCGATATGTGGATGCATCAGCGGGCACCGGGCGGCCCCTCGATGCCTGCGGGCCTGATGGTCGCGAGCCTCGCGATGCTGTTGCTCAGCTGGTGGGTGCTGGGGTCCTGGGTCGAGTACGGTCACCTGGGCCTGGCCATGATCCCGCTGTACATGCTGGCCTTCTCAGCAGTGCGTGAGTCGGCCCGTGAGGCGGTGCCGGCTAGCCCTTCGAAAAGCCTGCCGGACGCAGCGGTGTCGATCGCCTCCGCCCTGCCGGTGCTGGTCACCGCCGGCCTGATGAACAGCTCGACGATGGCCAAGGCCTTCACGGTCGCGACCAGCCTGGCCGTGGTGATGCTGGCCACCGGGGCCGGGCGCCAGGTGCCCAGGGTCCCCGTCCCGATGCCGAGGCGGCTATGGCTCGCCTGGTACCCCGGGCACTTCGCGGCGATCGCGCTGCTCCTGCACTGGCCGCGCTAGCCAGTCCCCCGCCAGACACGCGGACCTCCTCCGCCGTGCTGCCGAGCGCCGAACCATCTGCTCGAACTCAGGGCTCAGGCGCTACCGAAGTAGCGCTCGCGATCCTCGGGGGTGATATCGCTGATATGTAGCGGGTAGTGCGCGTCGACCCGGTCGCTGAAGAAATGGTGCAGGGTGCGCTCGATGGTCGGGAAGGCCAGCTCGTCCCAGGGCACCTCATGCTCCTCGAACAGCGCCACCTCGAGGCTCTCGGGGCCGGCATCGAAGCCGCCGGCGAGATCCGCACGAAAGATCATGAACACCTGATCGATGTGCGGCAGATTGATCATGGTGTAGAGATCGTGGATCTCGACCTCGGCGCAGGCCTCCTCGCGGGTCTCCCGGGCCGCCGCTTCGACAGTGGTCTCGGCGTTCTCCATGAAGCCCGCCGGCAGCGTCCAGTAGCCCTTGCGCGGGGCGATGGCGCGTCGGCACAGCAGTACCCTGCTGCCGCTCACCGGCAGGGTGCCAGCGACGATACGCGGGTTCTGGTAGTGGATGGTACCGCAGGCATCGCAGAGGAAGCGCGGGCGATCATCGCCCTTGGGAATGGCAAAACGGACATTTTGCCCGCACTGGCTGCAGAAATTCATGACGGTCCTCACGCGGCCTGTGGGATGCCCACTTGACGCTCTGACGGGGGCTGGGTACAAGGGAAGAAACCCTGTGGAAGGCCCATGTTAGAGAAACTTCGCGATCGCCTGCAAGCACATGTCCCGCAACGGCTGACCCTCAAGCTGCCCCGCGCCGCGGTGCTGTTGCCGATCGTGGATCGCCCCGAACCGACCCTGTTGTTCACCCGTCGCGCGGACCACCTCAAGCAGCATGGCGGCCAGGTCGCCTTCCCCGGCGGCAAGTGGGAGCAGGGCGACGATGACCTGCTGGACACCGCCCTGCGCGAGGCCGAGGAAGAGATCGCCCTGCCCCCCGAGCGGGTGCAGCTGCTGGGCCGGCTCAGCGACGTGATCTCGCTGCACGGCATCCGCGTCACCCCCTATGTGGGGCTGATTCCCGCCGATCTGCCGCTGGTCCCGGAGCTCGGTGAGCTGGACGCCATCTTCGAGGTGCCGCTGTCGCACTTCCTCGATGACAAGCGCACTCATACCGACGTGATTCGTGTCGATGGCCGCGACTACTATGTTCCCAGCTACCGGGTGCCCGGCGATCGAATGCCCGGCGACCACGACTCAGGCGAGAGCCTGAACGCCCTGATGGCGGACGGCGAGGCCCGCCGCCCACGGGACGACGACCATGTGATCTGGGGCCTGTCGGCGATGATGCTGGTGGACCTGCTGGCCGAGGGCTTCGCGATGCCGATCAGCCTGTTCGAGCGCCCACCGGGCAAGCTATGCTACCGGCCCGAACGTCGTCTGAGTGCCCCATGATCTCCGCTTCCCCCCTGCTCGACCCGACCGCCCTGACCGGACTCGTCGATGGCCTGGTCGAACACGGCTGGTGCGTCGCCGAGGGCTTCATCGATCCCGCTCTGTGCCTGGCCCTGCAGCGCGAGCTTGCTGACCTGGCCCAGCGCGACGCCCTGCGCGCCGCCGGCATCGGCCGCGGCGACGCCCACGAGCTGCGCCGCGACATCCGCGGAGACGCCATCCACTGGCTTAACCGGGAGAGCCTGCCCCAGCGCCAGTACCTGGCCGCCATGGACACCCTGCAGCACGCCCTGAACATCGAGCTCTATCTGGGGCTCTTCGAGTTCGAGGCCCATTTCGCCCATTACCCGCCGGGCAGCTTCTACCAGAAGCACGTCGACAGCTTCCGTGGCCGCGCCAACCGGGTCGTCTCGACGGTGCTCTACCTGAACCCCGACTGGCCCGCCGACGGCGGCGGTGAGATGGCCATCTTCGATCCCGCCGCGCCCGAGCGTGAGCTTGCGCGCATTCGCCCCACGGCCGGCACCTTCGTCTGCTTTCTCTCGGAGACGGTGCCCCATGAGGTGCTGCCGACGCGGTTGCCGCGGGCGAGCATCGCCGGCTGGTTCCGCCGCAACGCCTCCCTCAACGGCCTGGTCGACCCGGCCCGCTGATTGGCTTTCGGGCAACCGGGGCCAGCCTCATACTGCGTAGTCGATGACCCGCCGGTCGCACCGAATCGCGGCCATGAACGGCATCAGCGCCTTGTGTTCAGGATGCTGCTGGTAGGCCTCCAAGGCCTCGAGGCAGGCGAACGTCGCCACCAGCGAGAGATCCGCCGAGCTGTCCGTGTGCAGCAGGTCGATGCCGACCTCCAGGCTCAGCAGCCCCTCGATGCGGCCGTTCAGCGCCTCCAGCTGACGCTTCGCTTGCACGGCATTCTCGGCCCTGGAGCGGCCCTCGGCCTGCTCATGCAGGGTCCATAGCACGATATGCTTGATCATGGGGTGTCCTTGTCGATCGAGTGTGTCGGAATCGAGTGAGTTGGAAATCGGCACGCGCCGGTCACGCCGCCAGGCGCTCGCTGAGCAGCCGATGCCGCGCCGTCAATCCATGGAACAGCCGCTCGCGCAGCCAGGCATGGCCGGCGTCGGCGTGGTGGCGTTCATGCCAGACCAGCCAGTAGGAAAAGGTCGGCACCGCGAGGGGCAAGGCGCGTACCGCGAGAGCCCAATGATCGATCACGCTGGCGGCCAGGCAGCCCGGCACGCACAGCAGCAGATCGCTGTGCTGGGTGGTGGAGAAGCTCGCCAGGAAGTGCGGCTGGCGCAGGCTGACGCGACGCCAAAGTCCCGCGCGTTCCAGCGCCAGGTCCACCGCGCCTCGATCATCGCCGCCCATGCTGACCAGCTGGTGATCGGCGGCCAGGAAGTCGTCCAGCGTGAGCGTTGGCGTCGCCGCCAGCGGATGGTCCTCGCGCATCACACACACGAAGCGATCGCCGCCGATCTCGCGGCCATGCACGCTCGCGGGCACCCGCTCGCCGGGCACGCTGATCGCCAGTTCCGGGCCGCCTTCGTCCAGCTGGCGTTCGATGTTGCCGCGATAGCTCTCGACCTCCAGCCGCAGATGCGGCGCCTCCTCCTTCAGGGCACGCCACTGGGGCGCCAGGAAGGCATGCATGCCGTAGTCGGTGCTGGCCAGGCTGAAGCGCCTGGTGGTGCTGGCCGGATCGAAGGTCGGCGGCGCCAGCAGCGCGCCCAGCTCCTGCAGCAATCTCGCCAGCGGCGGGCCCAGCGCCTCGGCACGGGCGGTGGGACGCAGGCCGCGATGAGTGCGCACGAAGAGAGGATCATCGAAGGCCTGACGCAGCTTGGCAAGGGTCCGCGAGACGGCCGGCTGGCTCAGGTTGAGTCGCTCGGCGGCTCGCGACACGCTCTTCGAGTCGAGCAGCGCATGCAGGGTGACCAGCGCATTCAGGTCATGGCGGGCGAGGTCGGCGAGATGCATGGGGACTCCGTGACGGCGTGGGGACGACGCCCCGGGCTTCAAGGGCGAATCATATCACCAAATCGAATAGTGCAATTAAGCCACATGCATTGGATTGATATGACCAACCTGTTCTAGTCTGGGGCCATTCGTCGGGGTCACCCCGGTCATCCCGCCTCCCTGGTTCAGGAGTTTCCCATGCAAGCACGCTACATCACCATCAATGCCCATTCGCAACGCGGCACGCCGGCCCGCGAACTGTTCGAACTGCACGCGACCGAGCTGCCGGCACTGGCCGACGGCGAGGTCCGGGTGCGCAACACCTGGCTCTCGGTGGACCCCTACATGCGCGGCCGCATGACCGGCGTCACCACCTACATCGAGCCCTTCACGGTCGGCGAACCGCTGCAGGGCGCCGCGGTGGGAGAGGTGATCGAGTCCCGCGACCCGAGCTTCCCGGTTGGCGCCAAGGTGCGTCACATGGCGGGCTGGCGCGACATCGCTCAGCTGCCGGGCAACCAGCTCGAGCCGCTGCCCGCCTTCGAGGTGCCGGAGCAGGCCTATCTCGGGGTGCTCGGCATGCCGGGCATGACCGCCTGGACCGGCCTCAACCGCATCGCCGAGATGAAGGAGGCCGATAACGTGCTGGTCAGCGGTGCCGCGGGCGCGGTGGGCTCGCTCGCCGTTCAGCTGGCCAAGGCCAAGGGCGGTACCGTGGTCGGCATCGCCGGCTCCCAGGAGAAGCTCGACTGGCTGGAGTCACAGGGCGTCAAGGCGGTCAGCTACAAGGGCAAGGACGCCGCCCAGCTGACCGAGGCGCTCAAGGAAGCCTGCCCGGAGGGCTTCGATGTCTACTACGAGAACGTCGGCGGCATCTGCCTGGAAGCCGCGCTCAACACCCTCAAGGTCGGCGCGCGCATCGCGGTCTGCGGCATGATCGCCCGCTACAACGAGGACACCCCGAGCGCCGGGCCGGGCAACCTGGCGATGATCCTGATTCGCCGGGCGCGCATGGAAGGCTTCATCGTCTTCGATCACTGGGCCCATTACCCCGAGTTCCTCGAGGCGGTCGGCCCGCAGGTCGAGAGCGGCCAGATCGACTATGAGGAGACCGTCGAAGAAGGCCTGGAGCGCACCCCGGAGGCCTTCCTCAAGCTCTTCGAAGGCGCCAACCGCGGCAAGATGCTGGTCAGGCTGTAAGCACTCACGGTTACCGTACGGCTGAAAGACCACCGGCCGGGCCCTTCAGGGTCCGGCCGGTTCTTTATGCACGCTGTTAGCGACAGGCGGATAAACAGGCCGAAGAGATCAGGCCTTCTTGACGAACTCGGACTTGAGCTTCATCGGACCGAGGCCGTCGACCTTGCAGTCGATGTCGTGATCGCCGTCGATCAGACGGATGTTCTTGACCTTGGTGCCGACCTTGACCACGGAGGACGAGCCCTTGACCTTGAGATCCTTGATCACCGTCACGCTGTCACCATCTTCGAGCACATTGCCGTTGGCATCGCGATAGACCGGCGCATCATCGCTGGCATCGGTCGAGGCCTCCTGCGCCCACTCGTGGCCGCAGCCCGGGCACACGAACATGGCGCCGTCCTGGTAGGTGTAGTCGGCTGCACAAGACGGGCAGTGGGGCAGATCGCTCATGGTTCGGTCCTGATCAAGAGGCGTGAAAGGGCGCGGCACGTCGCCGGGCGCCACGAAGGTCGGCAAGCCTACCCGGTTTGACGCCGCCTCTCCACCGACGGACATCCACGACGGGGCGGGGAGCGATGTCGGGGATGGCCGCGGCAGCGGGCTTTTGCAGGATGGCGCCAGGCTTCTCATAATGAGTTCAATGCCCTGCACGGCCCCTGGCCCATCGCTCGGACCACCGTGCTGTTCCCACCCAACCGCGAGGCGCCTGTTGATCTCCTCATTGCTGCACGCAACGAAAAAGCTGCTTCGCCTGTTCACGCGGCCGATGAAGAGCGACAAGGGCCGTGGCGGCGTCATCGTGCAACCCTATCGCGGCTATGGCTCCCACAAGGAAGCCTTCGTCATGGGGCGGGTGTTTCGTCAGCCGGGCACGGGCCGGCAGTGGGTGGAAGGCGGCACCACCCGGGACCTGGTCGATGTCGCCCGGCGGGTGATACGCCATGGGGTGCGCGATGCACGGGTCATCATGCGGCTGGGCGACGCCCAGACCATCGTGCGTTCCGACCGCGATGGCTACTTCTACGCCCACATCGACATCAACCATTCCCTGCCCACCGACCGGGTCTGGCATACGGCAAGCCTCGAGGTCATCTCGGAGAAGGACGCCATCAGCACCACTACCGAGGTCTACATTCCCCCCGCCGACACCGACCTGATCGTGATCAGCGATATCGACGACACCGTGATGTACACCGGGGTCGCCAACAAGCTCACCATGCTCTATCGGCTGTTCATGGAGAAGGCACAGCGTCGCACCGCCTTTCCCGGGGTCGCGGCCTTCTACCAAGCCCTGCATGGCGGCGTCGAGGGCGATCGCCAGCGTCCGATGCTCTATGTCTCGCGGGGCCCCTGGTGCCTGTATGAGATGCTCGATCTGTTCTTCAACCTCAACCGGATTCCGGTCGGGCCCATCCTCTTCCTGCGGGAATGGGGGCTGCGCCTGTCACGCCCCTGGCCGCGCCGGGCCGAGGATCACAAGTCCGGCGTGATCCGCAACATGCTCGGCCTCTACGCCGACCTGCCGTTCATCCTGATCGGCGACAGCGGCCAGCGAGACCCCGAGATCTATACCCAGATCGTCAAGCGTTATCCCGAGCGGGTGCGAGCCATCTACATCCGCAAGGTGGACAAGGACCCGAAGCGCGATGCCGCCATCGAGCGGCTGGCGGCCGAGGTCAGTCATACCGGCTGCCAACTGGTACTGGCCCACAGCAGCCTCCACATGGCCGAGCACGCCCGGATGCACGGCTACATCTCCGCCGAGGGGCTCGAGGCCGTGCGCGAGGCGCAATGAGCCCCCACTAAATGAGCCCTGCTATTTATTAGTGCCTGGCGCGATGGAAGGCGGTGCTCAGATCGGGGGACATGGTCGGACAGAGCCGCCCCAGCCCCCAGGCCAGGGCGATACCCAACAGCGTGAGGCCGACCGGCAACCAGCCGAACGCCACGCCGGAGGCGGTGTACATGGTCAGGAAGAACACGGCCATGACGCCGCCGCCGAGCATGCGCCCCGCCTTCACGCCCGCGATCGCGATGCTCGCCAGCACCCCGAGACAGGGGATCAGCACGCTGAACAGGTGGATCATGAGGCCCCGGGCGCTTTCGTCGACGCCGGGCAACACTCCGCGTGCCACGCCTTCCCAGGCCAGCAGATAGACGATCACGGGGGCGGCGAAGGCGCCGAGCAGGCGAAGCAGGGTGCGGGGAGTCTCGTTGCCATCGGGCGTAGGCGGTTGAGGCGTCGACATGAGAAGCGTCCTGAATAAAGAGGCGTGATTCGAAGGCCGCCATTGAACCATCGACATCCGCTCGTTGCACGAGGCCTCCACGGCAGGCTGCCGAGCTCCCCGGCGCCGCGCCATAGGACAATCCGCCGCAGGCCGATGCGCTTGCCGGTTCAACGCCCTTCTCAATAGAATGCGCGACATGAAAACGTCACGCCCCTTCCTGCTCATGATCCTCATTCCCGTGATCGGCACCCTGGCCCTCGCAGGGCTCATCTTCGGTGGTCAGGCCATGTCGGATAGTGGTGTGGACGGTGAGATCAAGCGGGCACTGGCCGCCGAGCTTGGTACCTCGGAAGACATCGACCTTCAGCATCTGCAGGACGTGCAGTACGGCTATGGCATCTGTGGCGCCTACAAGGCCGCCGACGGCGACGGCTACGCGTCCTTCTACTACGCGACCACCAGCGATCGTCTGACGCTGGACGTCAACTCCCGTGAATACACGGATAACTGCGGTCTGTCGGCCATCTGCTGATCGCCGCCTGCGGGCGTCATCCCACACGTCCTTCCCGAATGGAGAGCACCGAGATGGCCAACACGCCAGGCAGGACCCTCAAGAACTGCTCCTGGGCAGTCGGCCTGCTGATGCTGCTACTGTGCGGCGGCACGGCCCATGCCGAGGACCTGTCCCTCGAGCATCCGCGGCTTCGCCTGCTGCCGGGAGACATGCCTGGAGCCGGCTACTTCCTGCTCCACAACCGCAGCGAGGCGCCCGTGACGCTGATCGGCGCCCGGACCGATGCCTTCCGGCATACCGAGCTGCACATGAGCATGGAGACAGACGGCATGGCCCACATGCATGAGGTGCAAAGCCTCGAGGTGGCGGCCGGTGACAGCCTCGCATTGGCGCCCAAGGGCTATCACCTAATGTTCATGAAGCGTGTCGATCCGCTGACCGTCGGGGATGAGGTCGAGGTCGAGCTGCTCTTCGAGGACCGTCCGCCATTGCCGGCGACCTTCCAGGTCGTCTCTCCCATCGCCATGCACTGAACGCCGACAGGAAGGTCATGATGCGCAACTGGCTCCTCCCGATCCTGGTCTCGCTGTCGCTGGCGGGCTGCAGCGATCCCAACTGGCACGCCACGGACATCTCCGAGGTCATGCCCGCCCTCGACCTGAGCCTGGTGAACGAGGACGGCAAACCGGTCGAGGAAGACGATTTCCTCGGCACCACCACCCTGCTCTATTTCGGCTATACCCACTGCCCGGATGTCTGCCCGACCTCCCTCGCCCGGCTGACGGCCGCCATCAAGAAGCTCGATGAGCCAGACCGCGACGACGTCCAGGTGCTGTTCGTCTCGGTGGACCCTGAGCGCGACACGCCGGCGGTGCTCAAGCGCTATACCGATGTGTTCGGGCCGCAGTTCATCGGCCTGACCGGCACCACCGCGCAACTCCATGCCCTGACCAATCGCTACCGGATCAGCTACAGCTACGGGGAAGAAGACGCCAACGGCAACTACGACGTCTCGCACTCCAGCGGCATCTTCGCCTTCGACAGCGAGGGCCAGGCCCGCCTGCTGATGCGCGACAGCGACCCCATCGACACGCTGGTCAGCGATATCCGACGCCTGATCGCACAGGGGTAGGCGCAACCTTGGCCCAAGGATGAACGACGCTGCCATCCTTTTTGCCGACGATCCCCCCAGGGTGGCAAAAAACGGCAGTGGCATCGCCGCCACTGCCGAGCTGTCTAATAATATCCATCAGCCTTTCAAACTAGATTCTGTCGCGAGTTCTCGCCTCTGCCTCCGAGCCGGTGCTTTGGTCGACCTCGCCTTCCCCTGGGGCGGCGTCGCCCGTACTCTGCCTGCCCTGCCGACAAGGATGCCGAATGTCTCCCACCGATACACTGCGCATGATCCTGCTCTCCACCCTATGGGGCATGTCGTTCATCTTCATGCGGGTGGCGGTGCCGGAATTCGGCCCGGTGTCCTTGATCCTGGTGCGCATGGGGGTGGGCGCCCTGCTGCTGATGCCACTGTTGCTGGGGGCGGGCTACCTGCGCCTGGTGTGGGAGAACAAGGGACGCCTGTTGCTGCTGGGACTGGTGAGCCATGTGCTGCCGTTCTCCCTGCTGGCCCTGGCGACCACCCGGCTGGAGGCAGGCTTCACCTCATTGATCAACGCCACCACACCGATCTTCACCGCCCTGCTGGGTGCGCTGTTCTTCACCACACCGGTGCAGCGCCAGCAGTACCTGGGGCTCGCCCTGGCCTTCTTGGGTGTCTATGTGCTGTCGGCCAATCGGCTGGATTTCGCCCTGGGCGGGGACGGCTGGTTCATCCTCTCGGCCCTCGGCGCCACCTTCTGCTATGGGGTGGCCGGCAACTATTCGAAGACCCATCTGGCACACCTGCCCGTGCGCGTGCTGGCGGCGGGCAGCACCGCCATGTCGTCGCTGCTGCTGCTGATTCCCGGCCTGCTGCTGTGGCCGGCCGAGCCGATCGGCGCCGTGGCCTGGGGCAACGGCCTGGCGCTGGCGACGTTCAGCACCGCCCTGGCCTTTCTGCTCTTCTTCGGCCTGTTGTCGAGTGCCGGCGCCACCGCGACCTCGACGGTCACCTTCCTGGTGCCGGTGAGTGCGCTGCTGTGGGGCTATCTACTGCTCGGCGAGGCACTCGATCTGCAGATACTCGCCGGCATGGCGATTACCCTGATCGGTACCGCCATCGCCACGCGCATGATCCGGTGGGAACGACTGACCACCCTCCTCAAGCCATGACGGTCGGGACCATGGCGTGAAAAAACGGCCACCGCAAAAATGAACGGCCGTGGTGCGATCACCACGGCCGTGAACTGCTAGTTACTCATTAGGCGCCGCTCAGAAGCTCGGCTTGCGCTTCTCGAGGAAGGCGCTCATGCCTTCCCGCTGTTCACTGCCGGCGAAGCCCAGCGCGAACAGGCTGGTCTCCAGCGCCAGGGCGCTGTCGAGATCCTGATCCATGCCGTCGTGCACGGCCTGCTTGGCGCTGCGAACCGCCTGGGGACCGTTGCCGGCGAGCTGCTTGGCGAGGGTCGTGGCGTAGGCCTCGAGCTCGGCCTGGGGCATCACCTGATTGACCAGGCCAATGCGCAGGGCCTCCTCGGCATCGATCTTGCGCCCGGTGGTGACCAGATCCAGCGCCATGGCGGGACCGACCCGACGCGGTAGGCGCTGGGTGCCACCGAAGCCCGGAATCACGCCGAGCAGCACCTCGGGCTGACCGAAGACGGCGTTGTCGCTGGCCACCGCCCAGTCGCAGGCCAGCGCCAGCTCGCAGCCGCCGCCCAGGCAGAAGCCGTTGACCAGCGCCACCACCGGCACCGGCAGGCGCTCCAGGCGCTTGATGGTGGTCAGCGCCTGGCTGGCGAAGGCGCGAGCCTCCTCCGGGGTCTTGTCGCGCATCTCGGCAATGTCGGCCCCGGCCACGAAGGCCTTCTCGCCCTCGCCGGTGATCAGCACCGCCCGCAGGTCGTCGCGCTCCTCCAGATCGTCGAGCACGCCGGCGAGCTCGCGCAGCAGTGCCGAATTCAGGGCGTTCAAGGCCTTGGGGCGGTTGAGGGTCAGGCGGGCAATGCCGGCCTCGATGGCCAGGTGGATCGGTGCGTCGTGCATGATGACTCCTGTGCGGTGAGACTCGCCCCCGGTCGTCGAGGGCCGATGCCTCCCAACCTAGCAAGCGCTCGGTTGGCAGACGATCCCACCTTTGGCGGGCGGGTGGAAATAACCAGAGGCTGGCAAGCGGGGCGGTTTCACTCGTAGACGTGGAAACCGCGGCCGCTCTTGCGGCCCAGGTAGCCCGCCGCCACCATCCGCTTGAGCAGCGGGCAGGGACGGTACTTGGGATCGCCGAAGCCGTCCTGCAGCACCTCCATGATGGCAAGACAGACATCCAGACCGATCAGATCGGCGAGCTTCAGCGGGCCCATGGGGTGCGCGGCGCCGAGCTGCATGGCCGCATCGATGGCCTCGGGGCTGGCGGCGCCCTCCTGCACCAGGAAGGCGGCCTCGTTGATCATCGGCACCAGCAGGCGGTTGACGGCGAAGCCCGGGGAATCGGCGATGGCGACCGGGGTCTTGCCCAGCGCCTCGGTGAGTTGCTCGATCTTGGCGACGGTGGCGTCACTGGTCTGTTCGGCACGAATCACCTCGACCAGCCCCAGCACCGGCACCGGGTTGAAGAAGTGCATGCCCACCACCCGTTCGGGGCGCTCGCACACCGCCGCGAGACGCGTCAGCGACAGCGAGGAGGTATTCGAGGCGAGAATGGCCTCATGGTTCAGATGGCTCAGCTCGCCAAAGAGCTTCTCCTTGAGTGCCGGGTCTTCCGGGGCGGCCTCGATGATCACCTCGCGATCGCGCAGGCTATCGAGGCTGGTGGTCAGGGTGAGGCGTCCAAGCGCCGACTCACGATCCTCGTCGCGCAACTTGTCCTTGTCGACCAGCCGGGTCAGGCCCTTGCCGATCTTCTCGCGGGCGCTTGCCAGGGCATCGTCGCTGACGTCGAACAACGCGACCTGATGATGACTGGTGATCAGCACCTGGGCGATGCCCTGGCCCATGGTGCCGGCGCCGACGACGCCGATGCGGGTGATACTCATGCTGAGGGTCTCCATGATCCCGCCACGGCTGGCAGCGGCTGCCGCCCGCGGCGCTAAAAGAAGGGAGTCGGCGAGCCTCGCCCGCCGCCCGGTCGTCTCTAGCCTACCTCGCCTGAAAGAATGCTGCAGGTGCTCAGTGGTCGATACCGACCAGGGCGAGGCTATCGATGCCCGCCTCGATCACCGCGCGGTTGGCGCGACCCACGGGCAGCCAGTGGCGCAGGGCGAAGTCGGCACTTACCAACTTGTCACGATAGAAGGCCCAATCGTCGGTGCCTGCGGCGAGGGCGTCCTGAGCCACCAACGCGGCCTGCCCCATCTGCCAGGCACACAGCACATGGCCGGCCAGCTGCAGGAAGGGGGTGGCATAGGCCTGGACGGCATCCGTCCCCTGGTCGGCATCCCGGCCAGCCGCGAGCACCACTGCCTTGGCGGCCCTCAGGTCCATGGCCCCCCCCCTCAGGGCAACCCCCTGGGCGGTCAGTTCGGGGGTATCGGCGAGGCGCGCGGCGGTGGCCACGACCTCGTCGATCAGGGCGTCGAGGGCGGCGCCATCGTCCCGGGCCAGCTTGCGCCCAGCGAGGTCCAGGGCCTGGATGCCGTTGGTGCCCTCGTAGATGGGGGCGATGCGGGCGTCGCGCCACAGCTGGGCGGCACCGGTTTCCTCCACGTAGCCCATGCCACCATGCACCTGAATGCCCAGCGAGGCGATATCCACGGCCTGGTCGGTGGAGAACGCCTTGACCACCGGAATCAGCAGGTCCACCCGCGACTGAGCGGCCTCGCGGGTCGCGGCGTCGCCATGATGACGGGCGCGGTCCATCTGCGCCGCACAATAGAGCGCCAGGGCGCGCAGGGCATCGGTGCGCGCCCGCATCGAGCGCAGCATGCGGCGCACGTCGAAGTGATCGATGATAGCGGTCGACTCGCCGCCACGAACCCCGGGCGCACGGCCCTGGCGGCGCTCAGCGGCGTAGGCCAGGGCCTGCTGGGTGGCCCGTTCGGCGACGCCGATGCCTTGGATGCCGACCTTGTGGCGGGCCTCGTTCATCATCGTGAACATGTGGTTGAGCCCGCGCCCAAGCTCTCCGACCCGATAGCCGATGGCGCCCTCGCCTTCGCCGAAGATCAGGGTACAGGTGGGCGAGCCGTGGATGCCGAGCTTGTGCTCGATCGAGGCGCAGATGACGTCGTTGCGTGCGCCCAGGGTGCCATCCTCCTCGACCAGGAACTTGGGCACCAGGAACAGCGAGATGCCCTTGTTGCCCTCAGGCGCGTCCGGGGTGCGCGCCAGCACCAGATGGAGGATGTTCTCGGCGGCCTCGTGCTCGCCCCAGGTGATGTAGATCTTCTGGCCGTGCAGGCGATAGTGCTCGCCCTCGTTTTCGGCGCAGGGGATGGCCCGGGTGCGCACCCGGGATAGGTCCGAGCCGGCCTGGGGCTCGGTGAGGTTCATGGTGCCGGTCCAGCTGCCGTCGATCAGCTTGGGCAGAAAGCGGGCCTTGAGGTCATCGCTACCGTGATGCGAAAGCGCCTCGATGGCGCCGGCGGTGAGCATCGGACACAGGCCAAGCGCCATGTTGGCGCCGTGCAGCATTTCCTGGACGGCACTCGCTGCCACCTCGGGCAGGCCCTGGCCGCCCTCGGCCTCGGCCACGACGATGCCGTTCCAGCCACCCTCGGCATAGGCCTGATAGGCCTCGATGAAGCCGTCGGGCACCGTCACGCTCCCATCCGGCTGGCGGCGACAGCCCTGGCGGTCGCCGGAGAGATTGAGCGGCGCCCAGACCTCAGCCGCCAGCCGGGCGGCCTCTTCCAGCACGGCGTCGAGCAGCTCGGGGCTGGTGTCCTCGAAGCCCGGCAGGGCGAGGGAGGCGTGCTCGAGGAGTTCCTCGAGCACGAAGCGGGTGTCGCGCAACGGAGCGTGATAGGGCGTCATCGCGGGCATCTCTTTGGAGAAAGGTTCTCCGCGATAGTAGGTGGGCGGCCGCGGCCCGAGCCATTAGGCGAAAGCCGCAGCGACTGACGCTTGCGTCACCGCGCGATCGCCGCGGCCCCGTGCCGAGCCTGCTCGGCGTCGTCGGGCGTGTCACTTGTCTCTTCATGAGAGACGTCTTGAGGCTCGCGTTGGAGCTCACCCTGCGGGCCTGCATCGTCGTAGTAGGCGATATGTGCCTCATCGGCCGGCGGCGGGCCGACGATAGGCTCGGCGACGGGCACGTCAGGCACCGCTGCGGATAGATCCTCGAGGTACTCGTGCTCGACGGCCCCCTGGACCAGCGCGTCGGTGACCCCCAGCTCCGCCCCCGCCAGGGTCTGGGTCTGGGTGGCCACGAAGGGTGCCATCGGCAGCGGCGCCGGGCGCACGCTGCGACGCCAGACGAAGAAGCCGACCAGCCCCAGCCCCATGGCGCCCATCGACCAGAACAGGCCACCATCGCCGAGCGCCGCCATCACCGGGGTGATCAGCGGCGGGCTGACCGTGGACCCCAGGGCATTGATCAGCAGAAGGCCCTGGCTCATGCGCACCAGGGCGCCGGCCGGGGCCCGGTCGGCGGCATGACTGACTGCGACCGGGTACAGCGAGAAGACCCCGCCGCCGAGCAGGAACAAGAGCCCGGCCACCAGCCACGGGTCGCCCGGCACCAGCAGCAGCGCCATCGACAGCCCCGCCGTACAGGCGCCGATGATGATCAGCACCAGCTGGCGATCGTGCTTGTCCGACCAGCGTCCGATCGGGTACTGCAGCAGCATGGCCCCGAGCACCACCACCGCCATCATCTGGCCGACCTGAGCGACCCCCAGGCCGCTGCGCTGCAGGTAAAGCGGCAGCAGGCTATAGACCGCCGCCACCACCAGCCCCGAGCCGAAGCAGCCCATCACCCCGGTGGGCGTCAGGGTGACCAGGCGCAGCGGCGACAGGGGCTCGGCCTGCTCGATCAGCGGCGAGACCCGCGGAATCATCGCCATCGGCAGCACCGACAGCGAGGCCAGCATGCCGACCACCATGAAGGGCGCCGCATCGCTCATGGCATTGGTCGCCCCGAGCAGCAGCTGGCCGAGTACCCCGGCGGCGTAAAGGGCGATCATGTACATGGCCAGCAGGCGCCCCCGCACCTTGGTGTCGGCACCGGCCAGCAGCCAGCTCTCGATGACCAGATAGACGCCCACGGTGGCCCAGCCACCGATCAGGCGCAGCACGAACCAGCCGACCGGATCGAGCCACAGGCCCTGCAGCAGCACGGTAACCGCCACCAACGAGGCGAAGCAGCCATAGGCGCGGATATGGCCGATGCGCAGCAGCAGGCGATCGTTGAACAGCGCCCCCAGCGCCAGGCCGATGAAATAGGCCGACGACACCCAGCCGATCACCACGGCAGACTCTCCCGCCGCATCCAGGCGCAGGGTGATCAGGGTGGCCAGGAAGCCATTGCCGATGCAGAGGATGAACAGCCCTAGCAGGGGCGCCAGAGCCATGGACAACAATTGCCGGGACATGAAGCATGCCTCGCATCTACGAGAGGGAACACCGCCACTCCGGGCGGATGGGGCGCGATATCCATCCTGCAGGCAGGAAACGTCCTGCCACCTCACCCGCAGGCTAGAAGCCACCCGCCGCCGACGCAATGCGGGCAATCGCGCGGCGAATATACGCTCGCCCCGTCCCATCGCCAAGCGCTATTTACGCCCCGTTCATGCACGATCACGACACCTTAGCCACACGCTTAGCTGTGCGACTGAGAGGAACGCCTGAGCAGAACGACATCGCGCCCGGGAAAGACCACGTCCATGTCGAGTCGCTTGGCCAGCCAGTGAAAGCTCGCTTCGCTGAAGAAGCACACATGGGTAGGGTCGAGAATGTAGTGCCAGCTCGCGAAGGCGTCGCGGCTGGTGACGCGCTTGGTCATCAGTCCCAGCCAGCCCCCGGGGCGCAGCAGGCCGGCCAGACGGGTGATTTCGGCGCCGGGTGCGGCCATGTGCTCGACGACCTCGGTGGCGGTGATGAAGTCATAGGTGCGTGACAGCGGCGTCGGGTCGGGAGCGAAGTAGGGGTCATAGATCGCCATCGGATGCCCCGCCTCCTCGAACATCACCGAGAGGGTCGGTCCCGGGCCACTGCCGACATCCAGCCCCTCGGCGCCGGGCGCCAGCCGCGCGAGCAGAGGCGCCTGTAGCCGAGACAGGAAGCGCCGGTAGCCGGCGTCCTCGGGGGAGTTCTGGTGCTGGTCGTAGACGGCACGCTCGGCGTCGGCGTCCAGGTGCTGATGAGGCGGCACGAAGACCAGCGCACAGACCCGGCACTGCAGATAGTCGCGACGCGCATCCCGGTGGTAGGGCTCCGCATCGGGGGCGTCGCACAGCGGGCAGGACAGGGGCTGGGTCATCGTCGTATGCTCATGGAAATTTTCGCCGCCAAGCCTACCCTGTTCGTTCCGGCGGCCCAAGGAGGAACCCCATGCTGTCAGCTCTGGATCATCTGGTGATCTACGTCGATGACCTGCCCCGCGCGGTGGACTTCTACAGCCGGGTGCTGGGCATGGACGCCAAGGAGCAGGACGCCGGCCACGCCGACCTGCATCTGGGCACCCTGACCCTGCGCCTGCAACACCCCGATAGCCCGGCCACGCCCAGGGCGGCGGCCCCCGCCATCGGTGGCATGGAACTGTCCTTCTCAAGCCGCCTGCCGCTCGATGAGGTCGAGCGCCACCTGGCCGCCCTTTCCGTCCCGGTGGAGCTGGGTCCGGTGGCACGCGAAGGCGGCAAGGGCCCGGTGGACTCGCTCTACCTGCGTGACCCGGAAGGCAACCTGCTGGAGATCAACCGCCCGCGGCGATGATGGCAACGCTGGCCTTGGCGGGTATCATGTTGCCAAGGCTCGCTTTTTCACCCTGATTCACCCCTGACCGTTTCGCTCAAGGACGATGTCATGCCCCAGACCCCCGCACCCGAGACACCGCCCCAGACACCATCCGAGACGCCCCCCGCGCCTCGAGGAACAGACACCACCATGGCCATGGTGGTCTATGGCCTCTTCCTGGCCGGCATGGTGATCGGCTTCACGCCGCTGATCGGCGTGGTGATCGCCTACGTCTACCGTGGCAAGGGGCCGGACTGGCTCGAGGCGCACTACCGCTACCAGATCCGCACCTTCTGGATCGGCCTGCTCTACGGCATCATTGCCACCGCCCTGGCCCTGGTGGTGATCGGCGTGCCGCTGCTGATCGCCCTGGCGGTATGGATGATCATCCGCTGCGTGAAGGGCTTCAAGGGCCTGCAGGAGCAGCGCGCGCCGAGCAACGTCACCACCTGGCTGGTCTGATCCGCGATGAGTGACGAGATCTCCCGCCGCGACCGCCTCCAGGCCACCGCCATCACCACCCTGTGGCGGGCCCTGGCCGGGCGAGGCCTTGACATCCTATGGCGATTGTCACGACTCGCAGGCCCGCTGGTGCACCGCTTCAGCCAGCGCGAGCGCCGGATCACCGAGGCCAACCTGTCGGTGGTCTACCCGACCACCAGCGAGGCCGAGCGCCGCCACCTGGCTCGCGAGAGCCTGACGCACTCCACCGCCACCATGCTCGAACTGGGCTTTGCCTGGATGGGCGACCCCGAACGGGTCGAGGCCTCGATCGTCGAGGTCCATGGCCGTGAACTGCTCGACGAGGCCCGGGCCGAGGGACGCGGCGTCATCGTGCTGGCGCCCCACTTCGGCAACTGGGAGGTGCTGAACTTCTGGCTCTCGGGGCACTTCCCCTTCACCGCCATGTATGAGCCGCCCAAGATCGCCCCGCTGGACCCGGTGATTCGCCATGGCCGCGAGCGCCGCGGCGCCGAGCTGGTGCCGACCACCCCCCGCGGCGTGGCGGCACTGCTCAAGGCGCTCAAGCGCTGCGAGGCCGTCGGTATCCTGCCGGACCAGGAGCCCGACTGGGGCAGTGGCGTCTTCGCGCCCTTCTACGGGCGCCCCGCCTATACCGCCACCCTGCTGCCGAAGCTGGTAGCCCGCACCCAGGCGCGGGTGGTCACGGGAGTGGCCAGACGGCTCCCCGGGCGCGGCTTCGCCCTTCACTTCCTGGCCGCCGACGCCCGGGTCTATGAGGCCGACGAGACCACCTCGGCCGGCGGCGTGAACGCCAGTGTCGAGGCCGCCATCGCCCTCGACCCGGCCCAGTACCAGTGGGAATACAAGCGCTATCGCAAGACGCCGGAGGAAGCCGCCGGCGACCCGAACTTCCGGCGCGCGCGTATCTACTGACTCCGAGCCCTCACGCCAAACGGTGCCTTAGCTCGGCTCACCGAGCGCCTTTGCGAAGGCCGCCGCGGCAGTTGACCAATCCTGCTGCTGGCCCCTCGCCACAGCGGCCCCCTCGCGAAGCCGCGCCCGCAGCTCGCCGTCCTCGAGCCAGCGGCGCAGCGCCGCGGCCAGGCCCTTGGCGTCCCCCGGCTCCACGGCCAGACCCGCGCCCTCGGGCAGGGTGTGACGCAAGGCTCCGCCGGTGGTGGTGATCACCGGCAGCCCATGGGCCAGCGCCTCGGTCACTACCATCCCATAGCCCTCGTACCAGGAGGGCAACACGAAGAGATCCGCCTCGGCGTAGTAGGACGCGAGGGCCTCGGGCGACCGGGTTCCCAGCAGATGCATCCATTCGCCGAGCCCTCGCGCCTCGATCATCGCCTCGATGTGGCTGGCATGCGCCGGATCGAGATCCAGCCCCCCGATGCAATCGCACTGCCAGTTGAGACCGGACAGCTCGGCGAGCGCCTCGATCAGCACCTCGTGGCCCTTTCGCGGGGTGAGGCTCGCCACGCACAAGAGCCGTGCCGGCTCGCATTCGTCCTCATGGCGGGTGACCCTTTCAGCCAAGGGGGCCGGTGCCACGCCCGGCTCGACCACGTGAATGCGCGAGGCGGGCACGGCGAAATCGGCCAGCCGCCCGGCCGTGAAGGCGCTGGTCGCGATTACCCGATGCATCGCCGCCAGCGCTCGGGTCTCGCTTTCGCGAAAGCCTTCCCGCTGACTGGCGCTCAGGCTGGTCTCGTCGGCGAGCGGGTGATGCATCAGGGCGGTGAGCTCGAGTCGGTCGGCATGGCGAGCCACCACCTCCGGCAGGCCGGCCATGACCATGGCATCGAGCACCACCCGGGCGCCGTCCGGCCGGTGCGTCAGGGCAGCCTCGAGGCTCTCGGTCGCCTGCTGATCGGGCATCGGGAATCGCCCGGCCAGCCCCTCGACCGCGACCTCCCAGCCACGTTCGCGCAGCGCCTCGGCGATACGGGCATCGTAGACATAACTGCCGGTGAGCTGGTCGGGGTCGCCGGCCACCAGCATGGTCATGGCGGGCGTTGGAGAAGGGGGTGACATCATCCGTGACATCCTCGTCTTGAAAGGGAAGGCCGAGCACCAGCATAACCCGGACTGGCAAGGGCGCGACAAGCTGCTAGACTGGCGTCACTCGCTTGACGGGGTGCCGGTGATGCCGGCTGAGACCACCCAGCGCCGTGCCCAGCACGCCACAGGGTGGATCCCGTTGAACCTGATCCGGCTCGTACCGGCGTAGGAATCAAGCGGTGACCGAAGAGCCGTGTGCTCATTCCTGCCCGGTCATGCCTGCCCTTCCCTATGCCGCCCGTGCCCCGAATCCAGACCGCAACGGAGGCAAGATGGGCTATCGCTTCAGTGACCTGACCGACGCCTGCCACCAGGACTGGCGCGCCTACCTGGAACACGATTTCGTGCGCGCCCTCGGCGCCGGCCGCCTCGACGAAGGTGCCTTCCGTCACTACCTGCAGCAGGACTACCTGTTCCTGGTCCACTTCTCCCGGGCCTATGCCCTGGCGGCCTACAAGAGCCGTACCCTGGCCGAGCTGCGTCAGGCCTTCGACGGTCTGAAAACCATCCTCGACGTGGAGCTCGACCTGCACATCGGGTTCTGCCGCGAATGGGGCATCAGCGAAGACGACCTGGCCCGGCTGCCCGAGGCCCGCGCCACCCTGGCCTACACCCGCTACGTGCTCGAGACCGGCCACCGCGGCGACCTGCTCGACCTGCATGTGGCGCTGGCCCCATGCCTGATCGGCTACGGCGAGATCGCCAACTGGCTGAACACCCAGGCCTTCACGGTGCGCGGCGAGGCCAATCCTTATGATGCCTGGATCGCCATGTACGAAAGTGACGACTTCCAGGCCGCGATGCACGACGAGCGCGCCTGGCTCGATGCGCGCCTCGCGGAGGTCAGCCCGCGACGCTTCCAGGAGCTGAGCCGCGTGTTCACTGAGGCCACGCGGCTCGAGATCGATTTCTGGCAGATGGGGCTGGATCGCCGCGACTGATCCCACTGCCATGAGCCCGCTGCCATTTGCTCCGCCAAGGGGCCTGCTGAAGAAGGGCTCGTAGCAACAGGCCGTTCGGTCGGGTGGTGCCGAACAGCTATTGAAGACCTCCACCGGGAGCCACGGCTCCCATCACTCGCTTGACGGGGTGCCGGTGATACCGGCTGAGATCGCCCAACACGCCTCACGCGTGGCAGGACGGATTCCGTTGAACCTGATCTGGTTAATTCCTTCGGGAGGGTACCAGCGTAGGGATCAAGCGACAGGCAGGCCGCCTTCTCATGAGTCCGACTCGCCGCCAGCCCCTGTCTCTCCTTCGCTTGTCCTCCCTGATGCTTTCGGGAGAACACATCGCATGAGCAACACCCAGCACTTCCTCAACGAACAGGCCCGCGTCGATGCGGCCGCCATCGCGCCCCTGCCCGGCTCGCGCAAGGTCTATGTCGAGGGGTCACGCCCGGACATCCGCGTGCCCTTTCGCGAAATTTCCCTGTCGCCGACCACCACCTCCGACGGCGTCGAGACCAACCCGCCGCTGCTGGTGTACGACACCTCCGGGCCCTACACCGACCCGGATGCCGAGATCGACCTGCGCCGCGGCCTGAACGCCCTGCGCGAGGCCTGGATCGATGAGCGCAACGACACCGAGTGGCTCGAGGGTCCCAGCTCCGAGTACGGCCGCCGCCGCGCCAATGATCCCATGCTCGCCCCACTGCGGTTCGACCTGACCCGTACCCCGCGCCGTGCCAAGGCCGGCAGGAACGTCACCCAGCTCCACTATGCCCGCCAGGGCATCATCACGCCGGAGATGGAGTTCATCGCCATCCGGGAAAATCAGCGTAGGCAAGCACTGGGGACGGCGGAGGTCGAACGCATCCTAGGCCATCAGCACGCTGGCCAGGGCTTCGGCGCGCAGCTTCCCGAGGAGATCACGCCGGAGTTCGTGCGTGACGAGGTGGCCGCCGGCCGGGCCATCATCCCGAGCAACATCAACCATCCGGAAGCCGAGCCGATGATCATCGGCCGCAATTTCCTGGTGAAGATCAACGGCAACCTGGGCAACTCGGCGGTGACCTCTTCGATCGAGGACGAGGTCGACAAGATGACCTGGGGCATCCGCTGGGGCTCGGATACCATCATGGACCTGTCCACCGGTCAGAACATCCACGAGACCCGGGAGTGGATCATCCGCAACGCCCCGGTGCCGATCGGCACCGTGCCCATCTACCAGGCACTGGAGAAGGTCAACGGGGTGGCCGAGGACCTGACCTGGGAGGTGTTCCGCGACACCCTGATCGAGCAGGCCGAACAGGGGGTGGACTACTTCACCATCCATGCCGGGGTGCTCTTGCGCTATGTGCCGCTGACGGCCAAGCGCGTCACCGGCATCGTCTCCCGGGGCGGGTCGATCATGGCCAAGTGGTGCCTCTACCACCATCAGGAGAGCTTTCTCTATACCCACTTCGAGGAGATCTGCGAGATCTGCAAGCAGTATGACGTGGCCTTCTCGCTGGGCGACGGCCTGCGCCCGGGCTCGGTGGCCGATGCCAACGACGCGGCCCAGTTCGCCGAGCTCGAAACCCTCGGCGAGCTGACCCGCATCGCCTGGCAGCATGATGTCCAGGTGATGATCGAGGGCCCCGGGCATGTGCCGATGCACCTGATCAAGGAGAACATGGACAAGCAGCTTGCCGAGTGTGACGAGGCGCCCTTCTACACCCTCGGCCCGCTGACCACCGACATCGCACCGGGCTATGACCACATCACCTCCGGCATCGGTGCTGCCATGATCGGCTGGTACGGCTGCGCCATGCTCTGCTACGTGACTCCCAAGGAACACCTGGGCCTGCCCAACAAGGACGACGTCAAGACCGGCATCATCACCTACAAGATCGCCGCCCATGCCGCGGACCTGGCCAAGGGCCACCCCGCCGCCCAGCGCCGTGACAACGCGCTGTCCAAGGCGCGCTTCGAGTTCCGCTGGGAGGATCAGTTCAACCTGGGGCTGGACCCGGACACCGCCCGGGACTATCACGACGAGACCCTGCCCAAGGACTCGGCCAAGGTGGCGCACTTCTGCTCCATGTGCGGGCCGAAGTTCTGCTCGATGAAGATCAGTCAGGAGGTGCGCGACGCTGCTTTCAAGAACGGGGCCAAGGACGCAGCCGCCGAGCATGGCCTCGAGGACGACCGTCAGGCCGTGATGAAGGGCATGGAAGAAAAGGCCGAAGCCTTCAAGGCCGCGGGCGCCCGGCTCTACCAGGAGGTGTAGAACCTAACCCGCCCCAAAACCCAAAAGGCCCCGCAATGATGCTCACATTTGCGGGGCCTTGCCGTTATCGCCTGCGTCAGGCGGAGCCAGGCGAGGTCGTGGGACGCGACGGCGACAAGCGAGCCTAGAAGCGGTAGGTAGCGCCTAGGCTAAAGCCGTCGAAGGTGTAGCTGTCTTCATCGAGATAGCGGATGTAATCGGCGCCAAACGACAGGTTGCGGCTCATGTCGAACTCGGCGCCGATGCCACCGGAGAAACCGCTCTCGCTGTCGTCGCCGTCGAATCTGACGTTCTCGAAGGACACCTCGCTGGCACCCAGCAACCCATAGAGCCGGAACTCCCGGGACACCGGCAGGAAGCCCTTGGCGAAGATGCCGGCCAGGTAGTCTAGGTCGATGTCCACTGGACCGATCGAATCCGATCCGCCGGTGGCCAGATGCCCCTCGAGGGCGAAGTAGTCGTTGAACTGCATGCCGGCGCGAAGCCTAAGCGCCTCACTCTCGGCGGAGAAACGACCGTTCGGGTCGAAGTCCCAAAACATGACATCGGCGCCCAGATAGGCCGCCGGGGTAATACTCATCTGCTGAGCCTGAGCGCTGCCGGCCATGGCTGACAATGCGACGCAGGCCACCACCGGCATCATGAACCATTTCATGCACCACCTCCTCCATCAGGAACCCTGATCAGGGCATTTCTTTGGAAATGCTCGACAAGCAGGGTTTTGAAACAGCGTTCTATATCCCTGTTCCAAGATGGTCCATTGCCGCTGATTGCGCCAGTAGATTCTCCCTCTCGTTTCTTTTCCCTCTTCCCCTTACCTCGAAGGTCATGACATGCCGGGCATGTGAAGGCTCACACTCGTCGACCCACCCTTCGTGCCCTCACCGCACGGTGCTTCGCCTGCCGTTACATGGCGCCATAGCCCAGTGGCATGCGGCTCAGGTTGTTCTCGATGCGCTTGACGCCCGGCTGGTTCTCGGCGGCCAGCTGCACCGCCTTCATTTCCTCATCGCTGGCCACCAGCCCCCACAGCTCGACCACCCCATCCTTGACGATGACGTTGACGCGCACGGTGTTGAGTTTCTCCTCCAGCTCCTTGTTGAGGGCCTCGCGCAGGCTGCGATCATCCACGGTGCCTTCGCTTGCCGGCGGCGTGCTGGCTAGGCCCTGCAGCAGATTGGCGCGGCTGACGATGCCCACCAGCCTGCCGTCTCGGGTCACCGGCACGCGCTTGATATGACGCTTCTCGAGCAACCGGGCGATCTCGCCGACCGTGGCACCTTCCTCCACCTGGACCACCGGGTGCGTCATGATATCCCGCGCCACCTGGCCGTGCGTCTTGATGTAGCCGGCGGCCGTTTCAGCCCCCGACGAGACCAGCGCCAGCCACCAGGGCGTCGGTTTCTCGGCCTGATTCTCGACGCGTCCCATCAGATCCCCCTCGCTGACCATACCCAGCAGGTGCAGGTCGTCATCGACCACCGGCACCGCACTGATACGGTGGGCGAGCAGCAGACGAGCGATCTCCTGAACTCCCGTCGCGGGGGAGACACTGACAACCGTAGGCGTCATCACATCGACAGCATGCATGGCACATCCTCCTGATGAATGCAGATGGCTCAGGCCAACCTCGTGCAGGGTGCCTGTCGGTTCGTCCCGGCACCGCGCGCAAGGAGGATAATCCCGCCTGGCCCTGATCAAACTCTAGTGCTGCCCTCTGGAAGCCACAAGCCAAGTTAGCGGCCTGGCATGAGGCCTTCGCAGCGTGAGTGAGCGACCACCTCCAGGCTGCCTTCTGGCTTCGGCAACGCAGCCTGGCGGTGAGTCATGACGGGGCCGGTGCGCCGGGGATTAGCCAAGCAGCGAGAGGATGATGCGCTCCCCGTAGCCCCACAGCAGCACGGTGAGGCCCAGCAGTACCTCCAGCATCAGCACCCCGAACCCCAGGGTGGTGCTCGAGACGATGAAACCGGCCTCTCGGTCGATATTGAGGAAATTGGGAATGCCCAGATACAGCAGATAGGCGGTGTAGCAGAGCCCGATGATGCCGGCCAGCAGACACAGCCAGATCAGCGGGTAGACCGCCACCAGACCGCTTAAAAACATCGGCGTGGCCACATAGCCCGCGAATATGATGCACTCGCTCTGTTTCGGCGGCGTCGGTGTGAAGCGCTTGGCCATGGCCCGGATCACCTTGCCCACCGCATAGACCGCGGCCAGGATCACCAGATAGAAGACGATCCCGGCACCCAGGGCATCCAGGTAGCCGAGGCGTATCGTGGTCTCGCCCCCCAGCCCCCACCCCACCTGGGTGGTACCGATGTAGGAGCAAAGGACCGGAATGGCCGCCAGCAACAACACATGATGCTCGTAGAGATGGGTGAGCGTCTCGCGCTCTTCCTTGATCTGCTTCCATTCGCGTTGCGGATGGGCCATCAGGCCCCAGACATGCGTCAGCATCGGGACACCTCCCTCTATCGGCAGACGAGGTCAGCAGGCGCCGACCTCAGGCACACGCAGACGATGCGTGATATCGGCAGTATAGACAGAGGCAGGAAGGAAGCGCCGACGACGGCTTTCACCGTCGTCTCAACGCTTTGGAACGATCAGAGAGACTCTGATCAGGAAAGGATCAGCGCAGCGAGGTCCAGAGCAGCGGCGCCTCGGGCAGGGCCGCATCCACCGACATCATCAGGCTCAGGGCCGTGATGGTCAGGATGGAGAAGCCGAAAACGCTCTTGGCCCAGCGCACTTCGTCCTGAGCGCGATAGCCCTTGCAGGCCAGATACAGCCAGTAGACGCCCATGCCCAGGGCGACGGCGAAGTAACCCGGCCCCGCATAGCCCGCGATGCTCAGCGCCAGGGTCGCGGGAATGAAGGCCAGGATCCAGCCGAGGATATGATGCTTGGCACGATGAATGCCCCGCACCACCGGCAAGACCGGGATCGACGCCGCGCGATAGTCTTCCAGACGGAAGATCGCGATCGCATAGGAATGCGGCATCTGCCACAGGCAGAAGATGGTCAGCAGCGTCATGGCCCCGGTATCGAAGGTGCCGGTGACGGCGCAGTAGCCCACCACCGGCGGCACGGCACCGGACAGGCTACCGACCAAGGTGCCGTACTCGGAGTGACGCTTCATCCACAGGCTGTAGACGCCGACATAGATGACGAAGCCGAAGGCCGCCAGGCCCACCGTCAAGGCATTGGTGCCCAGGGCCAGCAGGCCGAAGCCGGCAAGCCCCAGTCCGGTGGCGAACCACAGGGTGGCCGCCGGGGTCACCCGCCCTTGCACCAGCGGGCGATTCTGGGTGCGCCGCATCACGCGATCGATATCCTGATCGATGACGTTGTTGTAGGCACACCCGGACGCGATCACCAGTGCCAGTCCCACCACCGCCGAGAAAAACAGCAGCAGGTCGAACTGGCCCTGGGCGGCCAGGAAGTAGCCGCCCAGAACGGAGATCAGGTTGCCGCCGATGATGCCCGGCTTGGTGAGGGTCAGGTAGTCCTTGAGCATGGAGGGCGTCTGCGTCAGCCGATCATCATGTTGAGATGAAGATGATGCATGATCCACAAGGAACCTCCGATGACTAGGACCAGGATCGTCACGGTGAAGACGAAGGACATGAAGTTCCAGCCTTCATCGGCCTTGGTGTTCATATGCATGAACAGCACCAGCTGCACCAGCAGCTGGGCGACGGCTGTCGCCACGATGATGATCACGGTCGCCAGGGTATCGAAGGCCCCGGTCATCACCGCCCCGAAGGGAATGATCGTCAGGACGATGGACAGGATCAGGCCGATCACATAGGACTTGACGCTGCCATGGCTGTTGTCGTGAGACGCGTGTGAGCCACTCATATCACAGGACTCCCATCAGGTAGACGAAGGAGAAGACGCAGATCCAGACGATGTCCAGGAAGTGCCAGAACAGGCTGAGGCACATGATCCGCGGACGGGTGACATCGGTCAGCCCCTGCTTCTTGAGCTGCACCAGCATGACCAGGATCCAGATCAGGCCGAAGATCACGTGCAGGCCGTGGGTACCGACCAGGGTGAAGAAGGCCGACAGGAAGGCGCTACGATCCGGGCCGAAGCCCAGGTGGATCAGGTGCTGGAACTCGTAGAACTCCAGGCCGATGAAGCTCGCCCCGAGCAGGAAGGTGATGATCAACCATTTCTGCACCTGGGCCACGCGGCCGGCATTCATCGCCAGCACGGCCATGCCGTAGGTGAAACTACTGATCAGCAGCAGGAAGGTGCTGATCAGGATCAGCGGCAGATCGAAGATCTCGCCCGGCGTCGGGCCGCCGGCCGTGCCCCCGAGGAGCACGGCGTAGGTGGCGAACAGCGAGCCGAAGATCACCAGATCGCTCATCAGGTAGACCCAGAAACCAAAGATCTTGGTGCCCGCGGTATCGTGATGATCGTCGTGGTGGTCATGCCCGTGGGCATGACCTTGGTTGCTAAGAGTATCGGTTGCCATGATTAGCCCTGCATCTCCAGACGAGTTGAGTGCGCAAGATCACCCTTCTGCTTCAAGCGCTGGCGATGCTCGCGCTCGATGCGCTCCACTTCCGCCGCCGGGACGTAGTAGTCGACGTCCTCATTGAAGACGCGCGCGATGAAGGTGGCGAAGACACCGATGCCGCCCAGGATCGCCAGCCACCAGATGTGCCACACCAGGGCGAAGCCAGCGATGGTCGCGAACAGCGACAGGACCGGGCCTTCCCAGGTGTTCTTGGGCATGTGGATGTCCTGGTAGGGCGGTGCGGACACCGGCGGCACGCCACCGTTGGCCTGCTTGTCGTCCCAGAAGCAATCGACGCCTTTCACCTCGGGCAGGTGCGCGAAGTTGTAGAACGGCGCCGGCGAAGAGGTCGCCCACTCGAGGGTGCGCGCATCCCACGGATCGCCGGTCACGTCCTGGTTCTGCTTGCGATCACGGATACTGACGTAGAACTGGATCACGGTGCAGGCGATACCGGCGGCGATGATCAGCGCCCCGACCCAAGCCACGATCATCAGCGGCTGCCACTCGGGGTTGCTGTAGGACTGCATGCGACGCACGGCACCGAAGAAGGCCAGCACGTAGAGCGGCATGAAGGCCACATAGAACCCGATGAACCAGCACCAGAAGGAGCGCTTGCCCCACTTCTCGTCCAGGGTGAAACCGAAGGCCTTCGGGAACCAGTAGGTCAGGCCCGCCAGCATACCGAATACCACGCCGCCGATGATGACGTTGTGGAAGTGGGCGATGACGAACAGGCTGTTGTGCAGCACGAAGTTCGCCGCCGGCACCGACAGCATCACGCCGGTCATGCCACCCAGGGTGAAGGTGATGATGAAGCCCAGGGTCCACAGCACCGGAGAGGTGAACTCCAGGCGGCCGCGGTACATGGTGAACAGCCAGTTGAAGATCTTCACCCCGGTGGGGATGGCGATGATCATCGTCATGATGCCGAAGAAGGCATTGACGTTGGCGCCAGCGCCCATGGTGAAGAAGTGGTGCAGCCAGACGATGAACGACAGGAAGGTGATCGCCACCGTGGCCCAGACCATGGTGTTGTAGCCGAACAGGCGCTTCTTGGCGAAGGTCGCGATGACCTCGGAGAAGACACCGAAGGCCGGCAGGATCAGGATGTACACCTCAGGATGGCCCCAGGCCCAGATGAGGTTGACGTACATCATCATGTTGCCACCGAGATCGGTGGTGAAGAAGTTCATGCCCAGATACCGATCCAGGGTCAGCAGCGCGATGGTCGCGGTCAGGATCGGGAAGGAGGCGATGATCAGGATGTTCGCGCACAGCGACGTCCAGGTGAAGATCGGCATGCGGAACAGGGTCATGCCCTTGGTGCGCATCTTGAGGATGGTGACGAAGAAGTTGATCCCCGTCAGGGTCGTGCCTATCCCCGATATCTGCAACGCCCATATCCAATAGTCCACCCCGACCCCGGGACTGTAATCGAGCCCCGATAGTGGCGCATAGGCCAGCCAGCCGGTCTTGGCGAACTCGCCGGCAAACAGCGACACGTTGACCAGGATCACGCCCGATGCGAACAGCCAGAAGCTCAGGTTGTTCAGGAACGGGAAGGCCACGTCACGCGCACCGATCTGCAGCGGCACCACCAGGTTCATCAGGCCGATGACCATGGGCATGGCGACGAAGAAGATCATGATCACGCCGTGGGCAGTGAAGATCTGGTCATAGTGCGAGGGCGGCAGGAAGCCCTCGGCCCCGGCCGACGCCATCGCCAGCTGGGAGCGCATCATGATGGCGTCCGCGAAGCCGCGCAGCAGCATCACCAGCGCCACGATGAAGTACATGATACCGAGCTTCTTGTGGTCGATGGAGGTGATCCATTCCTTCCACAAGTAGCCCCACTTCTTGAAGTAGGTGATGGCAACCGCCAGCGCGAACCCACCCAAGACGATGCCCGTAATGGTCGTCATGATGATGGGATCGTGCGTCGGGATCGCCTCTAGACTGAGTTTTCCGAACATAATTTACTCCGCTGCCTCCGCGCTCATGGGCTTGCCGTGAGACTCGGCCGATTCGCCGTGACCGTCATCACTGTGGGCCGAACCGTGACCGAAGCCTTCGGCGTAGCTGTCGGCGAATTCGGACACACGTTGTTCGTGGTCACCGCCGGCATGGAAGCTCTTGATGATGCTCTCGTAGAGAGACGGGGATACCTCGGAGAAGTACTGGATCTCGTTGTCCTCGGAGGGCGCAGCGAGCTCATAGTATTCCTCGGGGAAGGTCAGGGACTCGGACGACTCACGCACCTCGGCGACCCAAGCCTCGAAGTCTTCCTGAGAACCCACATGGGCGTCGAAGGTCATGCCCGAGAAGCCGGCACCGCTGTAGTTGGTGGAGCGGCCGGGGTAGACCCCCTGCTCGTCGGCGATCAGGTGCACGTCATTGTCCATGCCGGCCATGGCATAGATCTGGCTACCCAGACGCGGAATGAAGAAGGAGTTCATTACCGAGCCGGAGGAGACGCGGAAACGCACCGGAGTATCCTCGGGGAAGGCCAGTTCGTTGACCGTGGCGATGCCCTGTTCCGGATAGATGAACAACCACTTCCAATCCAGCGAGACCGCCTCGATCACCATCGGCTCCTGATCGGTATCCTCGGCGACGATGGGCTTGTGCGGGTCCAGGCTGTGGGAGGTGTACCAGGTCAGCACCGCCAGGAAGGCGATGATCACGCAGGGCACGAACCACACCACCGCTTCCACCTTGTTGGAGTGGTGCCAATCCGGGCTATAGGTGGCATTCCGGTTGCTGCGACGATAGCGCCAGGCGAAGGCGAGGGTCATCGCGATCACCGGAATGACAACGATCTGCATCAGGCCGAACGCGGTCAGAATCAGGGTGCGCTGCTCCTCCCCGATCTGCCCCTTCGGATCCATCAGTGCCGAATCGCACCCTGTCAGCAACAGGGCAAGCGACACGAGCACCAGCGGACTCAGCACAC
The DNA here is from genome assembly GCF_014840935.1 of Halomonas sp. YLGW01. Classification (NCBI taxonomy): domain Bacteria; kingdom Pseudomonadati; phylum Pseudomonadota; class Gammaproteobacteria; order Oceanospirillales; family Halomonadaceae; genus Halomonas; species Halomonas sp. YLGW01. Next base: position 2,572,666 of record NZ_CP062005.1, read on the forward strand.
GTAAGTACTTCTTTCTTCTCATCCTACGACCTCGTCAGGGCACGAAATCAGGCTAACCTTGTACGGATAGAAAATTAGCCAGCTAGTGTATGCGCAGAACCAAGAGAGCCACTTCCGGTGGGTTCAGGGACGGACCCTGCGGCCGTAAGCGGCAACCCATCGCTGCCACGCAACGCGACACGACCTCGTGCGTAAGGCATTTCCATTACGCAGGTCAGGCCTCGGTGGCCGGTATCCTCGGGGATAAGACACGAGTGCAACAGTGACGATTTGTCGCAGGGGGATGTCGCAGGGGGAGGCGGTTGAAGCCCTGTCTAACCACCTGGAATGCCCTGGCATGGAACGCCGGGGAAGGCAGAGGGGGCGGCGCGCCAAGGGGGGAGATAATTGAAGGGTGCGACATCGTGACCGGGAAGAGGAGGTCTGCTTATCGCACCAACGCGCACGCCTCGATGTCTTCGGCACAGCTCATCATGGGAGCGGGCGCATACGCAACCTAACGTTAGTGCAAAAAATTGTTAGACGCCTCATCCCCTTTGGTATCATGCGCGCCGGCAGTTTCCTGCGTCCCCCGGGTGCCCTCAGCTCCCACAACAACAGTCCCATCAAGGCAATTGTTCTATGTCTTCCCTCTCTCTGCGCCGCGCCTCCTCCGTTCTGGGCGCCAGCGTCCTGGTGGCCTCTGCCACCGCCCCCGCCCAGGCCGCCGGCATGGATCCGGCCTGGTCCTTCGCCAATGTCTCGGTGAACTACCTCGACTGGTCCGAGGGCACCGAGGAACGTACTGAAGATTTCGCCGCCAAGGGCGACTTCCCCTATCTGGAGCTCGAGGGCGGCGCCGGCTTCGCCTGGGGCGAGGTCTACGGCTTCTTCGATCTGGAGAACCCCGGCAACGACCAGTTCGACGAGGACAGCGGCGGCAAGGACAATTTCCGCACCGCCGGCAAGATCACCTCCCATATCTATCTGGGTGACTCGCCCTTCACCGTCTACGCCCATATCTACGACTTCCGCGACTATGGCTATAACGCCCGCGAGCAGGATCAGATCCTCGGCGTCGGCTATATCCACACCTTCGACAATGGCCTGTGGTTCAAGCCCTTCCTCGGCGCGGCACGGGTACAGAGCAATAGCTACACCGGCATGAACGGCTACATGGCCGGCTGGGTGCTGGGCTATGCCTTCGAGGCCCTGGACCAGGACTTCAGCGTCACCAACTGGCACGAACAGACCTTCGAGCGTGACGACGACTACCTCACCCAGAACTATTTCGGTCGCGTTGAGAAGGCGGAAAGCGTTGGCACCAACGGGGCGGTTTCTTTATGGTGGCACCCGATTTCGAGCCTGACTGCCGGCGTTCAGTATCGCTACGCGGATAACAAGCTGGGCACCCCCGAGGATTACCAGAACGCGGTGATCTACACGCTCAAGTACAACTTCCTGTAATGCAAAGGGCCCGGACCGCCATGCGGTGCGGGCCGCATTCGCTGCCATGAAGGACTTCCCATGACCATACTCATGAGCCTGGTGGGGATGGCGACGCTCATCCTGATCGCCCTCGTGTTTTCCACCAACCGACGCGCCATCCGCCTGCGTACCGTGGGTGGCGCCTTCGCCATCCAGGCCGGCATCGGCGCCTTCGTGCTGTACGTGCCCTTCGGCCAGGCGGTGCTCGAGACCATCTCCGATGCGGTCAGCCAGGTGGTGACCTATGCCAACGACGGCATCGACTTCCTGTTCGGCGGGCTGGCCGACCCATCCTCGGTGGGCTTCATCTTCGCCATCAAGGTCCTGCCGGTGATCATCTTCTTCTCGTCGCTGATCGCGGTGCTCTACTACCTGGGCATCATGCAGTGGGTGATTCGCCTGCTCGGCGGCGCACTGCAGAAGGTGCTCGGCACCTCGCGCACCGAGTCGCTGTCGGCCACCGCCAACATCTTCGTCGGCCAGACCGAAGCCCCGCTGGTGGTGCGTCCCTTCATCAATAACATGACCGCCTCACAGCTGTTCGCGGTGATGTGCGGCGGCCTGGCCTCGGTGGCCGGCTCGGTGCTGGCCGGCTACGCGGCGCTGGGCATTCCCATGGAATACCTGGTGGCGGCCTCCTTCATGGCGGCACCGGGCGGCCTGCTCTTCGCCAAGCTGCTGATGCCGGAGACCGAAACGCCCAAGGACGACGACGCCGACACCATCCAGCACATCGAGGACGAGGACAAGCCCGCCAACGTGCTGGACGCCGCCGCCTCCGGCGCCAGCTCCGGGATGCGCCTGGCCGCCAACGTCGGCGCCATGCTGCTGGCCTTCATCGGCCTGATCGCGCTGGTCAACGGCATCCTCGGCGGCGTCGGCGACTGGTTCGGCCTGGAAGCACTGAGCCTCGAGCAACTGCTGGGCTGGCTGTTCTCGCCGCTGGCCTTCCTGCTCGGCATCCCCTGGGAGGAAGCCACCCTGGCCGGCTCCTTCATCGGCCAGAAGCTGGTGGTCAACGAGTTCGTCGCCTACATCAACCTGGCGCCCTACATCGAGGGCGAACAGCTGGTTGCCGCCACCGGTGCGGCGATGTCGGCGCACACCGTGGCGATCCTGTCCTTCGCCCTGTGCGGCTTCGCCAACCTGTCCTCGATCGCCATCCTGCTTGGCGGCCTAGGCAGCCTGGCCCCGGGACGGCGCCACGAGATCGCCCGCTTCGGCGTGAAGGCGGTACTGGCCGGTACCCTCTCCAACCTGATGTCGGCGACCATCGCAGGGTTCTTCATCGCCCTGGCCGCCGGCTAGGGCTGACCCGCCTACGCTTCTTGCAAGAACTTCTTGCCAGAGCCTCTTGCCGCCCCGAGCCCCTGGCCGGGGCGGTCTTGATTGTGCCCTATCAGCCGCGACCCCTCTTGCATTGGCGTTGCCCTCGGCGTCATGACAACAGACGGCGATGACGCCATGCTGAAAAGGCGCTCGTGCGACCGACACAAGACGCCATTCTGTCAGATGAACCACCACCGGAGTCCCTGCCACATGCCAGACGACACCTCCACGCTCGATGCCTCGCTGCGCGCCCGATTGATCGCTACACGCGACCGGGCCTATGTGCCCTACTCCCGGCACCCGGTGGGGGCGGCCCTTGAGACCCCCGAGGGCGACTGGTTCCTGGGCTGCAATGTCGAGATCGCCAACTACAAGGGGCTGTGCGCCGAGGCCTCGGCGATCGCCGCCATGGTCTCCGCCGGCACCCAGCAGATCGCCACGCTTTACGTGATTGGCCCGGGCGAGCACCTGTGCACCCCCTGCGGCGACTGTCGCCAGCGCATTCGCGAGTTCGCCTCCCCGTCCACACGCATTCATGTGCTGGACGCCGGTGGCCAAGTGCTGAAGAGCTACGACATGGAAACCCTGCTGCCGGACTCCTTCGGCCCGGAGAACATCGGCAAGCCCTCGCCGATGACCGCCTGATACCCGATCGTCGACTGGCAAGCGCCCCGCCCTCGACGTAGCATGCCGCGGGTGGACCGCCGGTCGGATTAAAGCCCTGCCCCGTCAGGCCGATACCTCTTGGATAAGTGTTTATCGGCCGTCGACGCCTCACGGCTGCATATGCCGCGTCATGACGATGCGCACCACAACAACGATTGCCCCGTGAGTCACTTCGGAGCCAGGGAATGCCCAGCGGTCGCTTCAACCCCTTCGAAACCCTCCTGCTGACCAGTCGCAGCCAGGCCGATACGGCCGGGCTGATGCTGCTCGCCTGGGTGATGGCATGCCGAGGCCCCCTGGACGAGAGGCAGCGCGCCTGTCTCGAGACGCTGGCTGATGAGTGCCGACACGGCCACGACCTGGCGCCGATCTTCGCCCTGGCCGATCGTCAGGACTTCGATGCCATCCAACTCGCCGCCGAGGTCATGCAGAAGGATCGCGGCGGCGCACAGGCCTACCCCTTCCTGCGTCAGGCGATTGCCCTCTGCGTCGCCGAGGGCGAGCCGAGCATCGCCCAGCATCATGTGCTGCGCTTTCTCGCCGACCTGCTGGGCGTGGCCCCCGCCGCCTTCGCGACTCTCTACGGCGAACAGGCCGGACGGCCCTATGCCGTGCCCGAGGATCCCAGCCGGCGCGACTACTGGCTGGCCAGGGAGGACAGGCGTCAGCAAGAAGCGGCTCGCCAGCGCGCACAGGAAGAGCGTCACCGCGAGCAGGAGGCGGCCCGGCAACGCGAGCAGGAGGCACGACGCCGGCGCGAACAAGACAGGCAACGCCAGGAAAGGGCGCGCCAAGAGCGGGATAAACAGGAACGGGATAAACAGGAGCGGGACAGACAGGAAAGGGCTGATCGGGACAGGGCTGATCGCGAAAGAGCACGAAGGGAAAACGCCCGCCAGGAGCAGGCCAGGCAAGAGCGAGCCCGACAGCAATACCAGCATCGGCACCGCGAGGAGGCAGGTCATCACCGCCACCGGACGCAGTCCCCTCCCCACGATGCGCAGGCCCGGCGGGCCCTGGCGGTACTCGGCCTGTCCCCGGGCGCCAACCGCGGCGAGATTCGACGCGCCTACCGCCGAATGGCCCAGACGCACCATCCCGACCGTTTCTTCGCCGAGGGCGAGGCACGCATGGCCACCGCCTCGCGGCGCTTTCAGCGGATCAAGAACGCCTATGATTATCTGATGCGAGCGAGCTGAGCATGCGGGATCTCTACCAGCGCCTGAACCTGCCGAGCGACGCCGACGATCACGCCATCCAGCGGGCCATCGCGGCCTGCGATCACAGCGCCCTCAAGGCCGATGCCCAGGCGGTGCTGGGCGAACCCGAGCGGCGCCAGGAATACGATGCTCTGCTCAACGCCCTCAGCGACATCGGCCTGCTGCGGGCACGGCTCGGCCTGACCCACGGCCCCTTCTGGCAGGACAGCACCGCCAACGATTTCTCGCTGCCGCCGGATAACACCGGAGCCCGCCACGATCTGCTGATCGCCCGGGTCGAGCGCGCCGTCGCCCTGCATGACCGTTGGCGGCAATGGCGCGCGCCCTGGCTGCTCCCCGTGTTGCTGCTCGGCGCATCCATCCTGGGCGCCGGCATCGGCGCAGCGCTCTATCACGCCTGGCTCGGCTAGCTCCTGGCTCGGCCTAGCCCGCCCCGGGTGAGCCCTGGGTGCGAGGGGCGCCCGGCGCCGCCGCCCGTCCCGCCTCGCCGACGGAACGTCCCAGCACATCACGCCCCGACGCCGAGCCGTCGCGCTCCCCCTCTTGGTTCATCTCAGATGCCTGGTCGTACAGGGCATCACCGCTCCGGCCTTCCATCTGCAGGCTCAGGCGCGGCATGGCGAGCTCAAGGCCATCCGCTTCCAGGCGCTGCTTGAAGCGCAGGTTGAAGGCGCGGGCCACGTCCCACTGCATCACCGGCGCGGTGCGCATCCGCATCCGCAGTACCGCCGCCCCCTCCTCGAAGCGTTCGATGCCCTGCATCTCCAGCGTCGACCAGATGTGATGGCGCATCAGGGGATCCTGGCGTAGGTCGTCGGCGACCTCGCGCACCAGGCTGATGGCATCGTCGATCTTCATGGCGTGGGGAATGCGCAGGCGCATCAGGGCGATCCCGAACTGGCGCGACATGTTGTGGATCGACTTGATCTGGCTGAAGGTGATGGTATGCACGATGCCGTCCAGGTCGCGCAGCCGCACGGTGCGCAGGGTCAGCCCCTCGACGGTGCCGAGATGGCCGCCCAGATCGACGAAGTCATCGATGGCCAGCGAGTCCTCGATCAGGATGAAGATGCCGGTAATCAGGTCCTGCACCAGCGTCTGGGCACCGAAGCCGATCGCCAGGCCGATCACGCCGGCACCGGCCAGCAGCGGCGTCACATTGACCCCCAGATTGGCCAGGGCCACGATCGAGGCGATCACCACGATGGTGGTGAAGACCACGTTGCGGATCAGCGGCGTGATGGTCTGGGCCCGGGCGCTGTTGACGCGGCGACCGCGAGAGCGACCCGATTTCGACAAGGCCCGCTGGATGGCGGTGTCGGCAAAGATCCAGGCCAGCCAGGCCACCAGCACCGTGAAGCCGATGCCGATCAGCGCCTGGCCGATCCGTGCCCCGGCGGCCTCCTGCCCGACGCCCAGTAACGAGCCGCCCCAGATTCGCATCGACAATTCGGCAAAGGCCGCCCAGCACAGCATGTGCGACAGGGTGTAGCCGAAGCGCTCCAGGCGCCGGCGATACTGCGAGATCCGCTTGCGTCGCTCCAGGGTATCGCCGTAGCGCCTGAGCAGGCCGGTGATCACCAGGGTCAGGATCAGCAGCGCCGCGGTACCGATCGCCCGAGGCAGGGCCTCGCCGGCATCGCCTACCGTCACCACCAGCGCCACCAGCGAGACGCCCACCATCAGCAGCGCCGGCACATGCCACAGGCCACCGAGCACCCGGATCACGTCATTGGTGGTGCTCTGGACCTTGCGCTGCGAATAGGGGCGGTGACGAATCAGGTGCTTGATCGGCTGCTTGAAGCGCAGGATGAAGACCCCGCTCATCAGCGCGGCCAGCAGGTTGGTGACGATCGACAGGAAGGAGGCCAGGTCCTCCCCCAGCTGGATCGTCAAGCGCGAGGCATCCAGTGCATCCCCGAGCGCCATCAGCGCCCCGATCAGGAACAGCCGCTTGAGTGCTCGAGTCCTGAGCGAGCGCACAGCCACATAACGATGCCCACGGGTGAAGGCCGAGAACACCACCTCGCAGCTCGAGGCCAGCAGGCGACCACACAGCGAGACATAGGCGGTGACCAGCGCCAGGCTGACGGCCGCATTGGGCTCGACGAGCTGCGCCATCGCCAGCATGATGGCGAAGGCCACCGCCCAGGGCAGCAGGCGGCGCAGGAAGTGCACGCCGAGCAGCCAGGCCTTCGGCTCTCGCGGCAGCTCCAGGGGCAGGCCAAAGCGGCCCATCATCAGCCTGGCCAGGGCCATCAGCGAAAGCAGCAGGCCGACCCACACCGACAGCATCACCGCGGCCTCCACGGCCAGGCGCAGCAGCTCGACATTGCCCGCATTGCGGACCAGCTCGCCCGCATCCTGCCAGGCCTGGATCAGGCGCTGATGCCACAGGTTCAGCGGCGACTGGCCGTCTTCGGCCTGCTCCCCCAGCTCGTTGAAGGTATCCGCCAGGGCGCCCAGAAGTCCCTGTGGGCCGGCCTCGGCGCGGCCTCCTTCGACCTCAGCGGTGCTGGTGCGCAGCGCCTTCAGCTCTTCCAGCAGCGCGCCGCGTCGCTCGGCATTCTCGAGCGTTGCGATCACGGTATCCAGCGACTCCACCACCGCCCGGGGGGGCGGCTGGCTACCGGACGACTCCCCGGCGAGCCCGGAGAGCCCCAGCCCCGATGCCTGCCCCTGCGCCAGCGACGGCAACAACAGCATGACCATCAGGGCCAAGAGCCCCCGGATCAGCCACTGGCTGGCAGGCGAAGGACGTGATGAAGGCTCGAGCATAAAGACTCCCGTCGTGGCTGAAGGTGAGAAGGGGGCCTGGTCAGGGTAAAGGAATGCCCTGCCCGAGGCATCCTGTCACCGACGGCCGACGCGCTGGCCGGAGCCCGGGCCAGGTATGCTAGGCTGGCGGAGCCAATTCTGGCTCACGGGAGTGTGGCATGGATCCGCAATCGCCCCCTGTTACCACTAACCGGGAAGGCAATCTCCGCCGCGTCGGCGTCGAGATCGAATTCGCCTGCGTCTCTCCATCGGCGGCGGCGAGCCTGGTGGCCGAGCAATTCGGTGGCCAGGTCATCGCCCTCAGCCCCCATCGCTGGAAGGTGGAAGGCACACGCTGGGGTGACTTCACCATCGAGCTCGATGCCAAGATGGTGCACCCGGATGACAAGGTGACCGCCGCTCCACCGAGTGGCGATGATGAATGGGCCCGTCAGCGTCATCAATGGCACATCGAGCTGCATACCCGCTCCCGGGAACTGCTGGGCGACGTGGTGGCCGGCCTGGTGCCGACCGAGATCGTCTGCCCGCCGATGCCCTGGAATGAACTCGCCGAGCTCGATGCGGTGTTCGATGCGCTGCGCCGCCATGGCGCCAAGGGCACCGACGATAGCCTGCTCTACGGGTTCGGGCTGCACCTCAACCCCGAGGTGCCGGGCACCGATGTCGACAGCCTGCTCGCCCACCTGCGCGCCTACCTGCTGCTGGCGCCCTGGCTGCGTGACCAGATCGACATCGACATCACCCGGGAAGTGCTGCCCCATGCCAACCCCTTCCCCAAGGCCTATGCCCTCAAGGTGCTCGATCCGGCCTATGCCCCGGATCTCGACACCCTGATCGGCGACTACCTGCACGACAACCCGACCCGTAACCGGGAACTCGACCTGTTGCCGCTGTTCGCCTGGCTGCGGCCGGACTATCCCGATGCCCTGCTCAAGAACGCGCTGGTCAAGCCGCGGCCGACCTTTCACTACCGGCTGCCCAATGCCCACCTGTCAGCAAAGAACTGGGGCTCGGTGGTGGAATGGAACCGCTGGCTCACCGTGGAGCGCCTCGCCGCCGACCCCGAGCGGCTGGCGGAGCGCACCCACGAATATCTCACCCATCATGCCCGCTCGCCCATGTCGCGCTGGCTTGAGCGGCTCAGGCACTGGATGAAGGACGAATGACCCGACCGCTGATCGGCATCACCACCTCCGATGACAAGAGCCGCCTCGCCTGGGCCTTCGACTGGCTGGCCGTGTGGCGCCATGGCGGGCGCCCGCTGCGGCTGTCGCCGTCACGCCCGGTGCCCAAGACCCTGGACGGTCTGATCATCGGCGGCGGCGATGACATCGAGGCGCACCTCTACGGCGGCGAGGTGCAGCTCGATGTGCGCGTCGACCCCGAGCGCGACGCCCTGGAGCTCGACCTGCTCGAGCGCTTCATCCCCAGTCGCTGCCCGGTGCTCGGCATCTGCCGTGGTGCCCAGCTGATCAACGTATATCTCGGCGGCACCCTGGACAGCGACATCTACACCACCTATCAGGACCTCAAGCGCCGGCGCACCGTGCTACCCCGCAAGACCGTCGATATCGTCGCCGACAGCAAGCTGCATCGCATCCTCGAGGTCAGCTGGTGTCGCATCAACAGCCTGCACCACCAGGCCGTGCAGGAGGCCGGCCGCGGCATCGAGATCGTCGCCCGGGACCGGGACGGCCTGGTACAGGGCATCGAATCGAAGGAGCACGACTTCCTGATCGGCGTGCAATGGCATCCCGAGTGGCTGATCTTCAACCGCCCCCAACAACGGCTGATCCGCGCCCTGGTCGACGCCGCCTGCTGACCGTTTCTCGGCGCCATCCATCACCGCCTGACCGGCGCCATCCCTTTCATCATGCAAGCCCTAGCGCGGCATCACCCTCACCTCACCCTGCGCCTCCAGTGGGCGGGGCCGGTTGATTAGGTAACCCTGGGCATAATCGATCCCCAGAAGTTCGAGCTGGCTCATGATCGCCTCATTTTCGACGAATTCGGCGATGGTTTGCAGGCCGAGGGTGTGGCCGACAGTATTGATCGCCTCGACCATCGCCCGGTCGATAGAATCGCTGTCGATGTCGCGTATGAAGCAACCGTCGATCTTGAGAAAATCCACCGGCAACTGCTTGAGATAACCGAACGACGACAGCCCGGCACCGAAGTCATCGAGCGCGAACTTGCACCCAAGCTCCTTGAGCCGCCAGATCAGCTCGGTAACTCGGGATAGTTGAGCGATCGCCGTACTCTCGGTGATCTCGAAGCACAGCGTGCCTGCCGGTAGCGCCGCACTGGCGACTCGCTCGACCAATTCTTCGCAGAAGCGCTCATCGGATAGCGACGCCCCGGAGAGATTGACCGCCCACAAGCCACACACTTCAACTGATTGATGCCTGTCGGACAACCATGCCAGGACATTACTGATCACCCAACGATCGATCCGAGGCATCAAATTGTAGCGCTCGGCAGCGGGCATGAAGGTCCCCGGCGTGATCAGTCGGTCGCCTTCCTGGATACGCACCAGGATCTCGTGGTGGCGCGACTCGCCGGGCCGGCCGACCGGGACGATCGACTGAGCGAACAACCGCAGTCGATCCTCGTCGAGCGCCGCCTGTAGCCGTGGCACCCATTGCAATGCGCCATGACGCTCCATCAGCACGCTATCGTCCGCCTGGTAGACATGAATACGATTGCGCCCCGCCTCCTTGGCTGCATAGCACGCCGCATCCGCTGCGCTCAGCACATCGCTCAGTGAGCACGCACCCGAGATGCCGACCAAGCCGATGCTGACACCGATCGAGAAAGTCCGACCCTCCCAGGCAAAGCGGAAATCATCGATCGCCTCGCGCAGGCCTTCTGCAAGTGTCTGAGCCTTGTCCAGCAGGCAATCGTAGTAGACGATGCCAAACTCATCGCCGCCCAGCCGGGCGACCAGATCCGACGTTCTCAGGTGTTCGCGCAACAGTGCGCCCACTTGGCGCAGCAGTTCGTCACCGGCCATGTGACCGCAGGTATCGTTGACCACCTTGAACTGGTCGAGATCGAGATAGCACAGGACATGCTGCCCTTTTTCGCGCTCAACCAGTTTGCTCAACGCCACTTCGAAGCACCGCCGGTTGGCCATTCCGGTGAGGGCATCATGATTGGCCTGATGATTGAGCCTGCGTGACAGATCACGGGTCTCAGAGACATCCTGGAAGACCACAACCGCGCCGACAATGCAGCCGTTGCGGGCGCGGATGGGAGCGGCAGAATTCTGCACCGGGCAGGGGTCGGCGTTTTCCACTTTCAGCAGGTGCGAGGCCGAAGCGACGATAGGCTTGCCGTCGCTGAGTACCCGTCGCGCCGGGTTGGCGATCGCCCTGCCGGTCAGCTCGTCGATCAGCTGGTAAACCTTGCCGATCGGCTGGCCAAGCGCTTCCCGATGGCTCCAACCGGTCAGGCGTTGCCCCTCACGATTGATGAAGCGAATCAGCCCACCTTCATCGGTGGTAATCACCCCGTCACCGATCGAGGCCAGCGTGACCTGGGCCAGGTCGCGCTCACGATGCAACTGATCCTGGACGCGCCGGCGCTCGGTGACATCACGCACTAGCGCCGCGCACTCGGCGTCCGAGTCCGCGGCGCCCTCGCTGAACTGCAACTCCAGGTAGCGAGCTCCCTCTACGGGGTCGTTGACACGTATCTCTCGCCGCTGCCCGGGCAGCGGCGGTGTACCGGCGACCAGGCGCTGAAGCGGCTGACCGACGATCTCCACGGCATGGATTCCAAATAGCTTCTCCGCGCCAGGGTTGAGGCTGGTCAAAGTTCCATCGGCACGCCACGTCACCAGCCCGTCACGCAAGTTCTGCACCAGCACCTGGGTTCGTGCCATGGCCTTTTCCAACGCCTCCGACACGCGATTGTAGCTGGCCGCAATCTCCCCCACCTCGGTAAAAGGGTCGGCGGCGACGCGCCCTTTCACATTGCCGCTGCGCTCATGGCGGCGCATCGCTTCAAGCAGATCGAAGAGCTCGCTGCGGGCACCGTGCTCGGCCACATTGAGCCCCAACTGCTCCGCCTCGGGCGAGACTCGCAGCGCCATCAACCGGCCGGTCAGCATCAGCAACAGCCAGGCACTGCCGCCGCCCCACAGTGCGCAGGCCACGATTCCCAGCAATTGCGCCTCGACCTGCTGCCAGCGCGATAGCCCAGTGCCCAGCAACTCGAGATCACCTAGCAGGCCGACCGCCAGCGTGCCCCAGATCCCCGCCACCAGGTGGGCGGGGATCGCCCCCACAGCGTCATCAATGCGCCAGCGCAGTAGTCCCTCGCTGCTGATGACCATCAAGACACCGCTGGCCGCACCGACCACCAGCGACTGCTCGGCAGTCAGCGCATGCGCCCCAGCGGTGATCGCCACCAACCCGGCTATGGCACCGTTCATGGCATAGTTCACTTCGGCATAGCGGCGTAGCCGCCACCCCACCAGCATGCCCGAGAGCACGCCACCAACCGCACCCATCACAGTATTCACAAGCACACCGGGGACCCGCTCGTCGAACGCCATGGTGCTACCGCCATTGAAGCCGAACCAGCCTAGAAACAGCAGCAGCACACCCAGCATTGCCAGCGGCAGGTTGCTGGCAGGCACCGGCGTGGTCGGCTGGCCGTCGACGAACCGCCCGTGACGAGGCCCGATACGCAGCACGGCAACCAGCGCCACCCATCCTCCCAGGCTGTGCACTACCGTCGAACCGGCAAAGTCGACGAAGCCACGCGCCTCTAGCCAGCCCGAATACTCACCCAGCGCGCTGGCCCAGACCCAGTGACCGAACACGGGGTAGATGAGCACACCGACCAATAAAGTGATCAGCAAATAGGCAAGAAACGGCATGCGCTCTGCCACTGCACCGGAGACGATGGTGGTGGCAGTGGCGCAGAACATCGCCTCGAACAGGAAGAAACTGGCAAGCCAGGCATCGTTCCCGACCGCCATCCGCGGCAAAAAATGCGAACCGCCGACAAGACCAGCGATGCTGTCGCCGAACATCAGGCCGAAGCCAAGCAGCCAGAAAGCAGCCACGGTGACCGTAAAATCGGCGAGATTCTTCATCGCCACATTGATGGCATTCTTGCCACGCGTGACGCCCGACTCGAGGCACAGGAAGCCGGCCTGCATGACAAAGACCAGCATGGCGCCCCATAGCACCCACAGCATATCCAGTAGCGGGACATCCATATATATGTGCTCCTAACGCTCAGAGCCCCACATTCACCCCCTGAATGCGGCCATGGAGCCTGGCGCTCTGCAAGAAAACGATAAGCGCAGCGATTACAAGCACCGAAATAGTGCGTCGACGCGCCGTCAAGCGGCTAATAAAGTGCATTCAGGCAATGTCGCTCAGCGACTGCCCGCCTGTACCGCCAATGTCAGACTTTGCCATATTAGTGAAAGCAATAACGGTGCCAGCCGAGTGCGACTGGAGGGCTCCAACGCTCCGGTCGGCCCTGGGAAGGGTGGTTCTGTAGGAGGTCATGGTCCTGGTGGTGGCGACCAGGTCCCGCCTTTTCAACGTTCTCGAGATGAACCATGAGAGCAGACTACCCCCTAACGACGACGGCCCTCCCGGTAAACCGGGAGGGCCGTCTTGTACTTACGGTTTAGTAACTGCTTATTCGTTTCGTTACCAGTACCGCTCGCTATCAATGCCTATTGAAGTGGGCTTTCTGCACGTGGCTTTTTCAGCAGAGCGCCCTGTAATAGGCATTAACCTTCCAGGCGAGCGTCCAGGCTGATCTTGGCATTGAACAGCTTGGAGACCGGGCAGCCTGCCTTGGCCTTGTTGGCGGCATCGTCGAAGGTCGCCTGATCGGCACCGGGAACCTTGGCCACGCAGTCTAAGTGCACGGCGGAGATGGTGAAGCCGCTGTCGTCTTGATCGAGGCTCACGGTGGCCTCGGTCTTGATGCTCTCGGGCTCGAGCCCGGCCTCGCCCAGCATCATCGAGAAGGCCATGGAGAAACAGCTGGCGTGGGCGGCACCGATCAGCTCTTCGGGGTTACTGCCGGCCTGGCCCTCGAAGCGCTGCTGGAAGCCGTAGGGGACGGATGATAGCGCCCCGCTTTCGGTCGAGACCGTGCCCTTGCCCTTTTTCAGACTACCTTGCCATTCAGCGGAACCCTGCTTCTTGATGCTCATACTGCCTCCTTGTACGGATCGCGTTGCGTATCGTGCGTCGGCCCATGCGTCATGCGGCCCGCATGGTGTCTGGCCCGGACGATGCCGGGCCCGGATAGGGTCTAGCCCAGCGCGGCCATGGCGGCCTGATAGTCCGGCTCATCCTTCAGCTCACCGACCAGCTGGCTGTGGATCACCCGGTCTTGCTCATCGATGACCACCACCGCCCGGGCGGTCAGCCCGGTCATCGGCCCGCTCGCGAGTGCCACGCCATAGGCGCGATGAAAGTCCGGATGGCGAAAGGTCGAGAGCGTCTCGACGTTGTCCAGGCCCTCTGCACCACAGAAGCGCTTGGCGGCAAACGGCAGATCCGCCGAGACCACCAGCACCACGGTGTTATCGAGCCTTGAGGCGTACTCATTGAACTTGCGGGTCGAAGTGGCGCAGGTCGGGGTATCGACGCTGGGGATGATGTTCAGGACCTTGCGCTTGCCGGCATAGTCGGCAAGGGTCACGTCCTCCAGGGCCTGGTTGGTCAGGGTAAAGGCCGGGGCCGTTTGGCCACTCTGGGGGAGCTCACCGTCGACCTCGACGGGGGTACCGGCACGGGTGATCTGCGTCATGTCACCTCCTTCAGCATCGGGCCATCGGAATGAAGGCCCGGGAAAGGTCACCTATCACTTACTCTGGCGCCTACCTCTTCTGTGGTGATGGTGGCGCCGGGAATCAAGGGCGGCCCGCGCCTACCGTCGTCAACGCCGCCAGCTTCGTTGCCAGTGCCTCGCCACCCAGGGCCGTCATGGCGGCGGCATTGCGCTCGGGAATGGCCTCCGGGTCCGGGTAGTGCGCCAGGGCCTCGGCGATGGCGTCTTCTCGCAGCAGATGCAGCATCGGCCAGGGCGAGCGGTTGGTGTAATTGGTCGGATCATCCTCCTCGACACCCTCGAAGCAATAGTCCGGATGGAAGCTCGCCAGCTGGTAGACACCCTCGTAGCCCTGCTCCTCGAACAGCGCCTCGGCGACGCCCAGCAGGTCCAGATAGTCATCGAAGTCGTTCACCCCGTCGGCGAGCACCAGCAGCGTGGTGGAAAGCGCAGGATCCTCGTCCAGTCGTCGGCACTCCTCGAGCAGCGCCCCCAGGGTCTCGGCCCAGTCGTGCGCCGACACCGCCACGTAGCGAATGGTCTGGCGCTTCACCTCACGCCCGGCGAAGGGGCACAGGTTGCGAGGCACCACGAAGTCCTCGACCCAGGCGCGGGACGCGGCGAGGGCCCGGTCGGAGAGAGCCCGATCAGCATGAACACCGTCGGAAGCGGCAGAAGAAGCAGGAGTGGAAGCGGAGGACATCGGCGACTCGTCGGCAGGAAAATGGCAGGCCCCGACATTGTAGCCGATCGATGCGGCGCCAGCGTCAGACAGCGGGTGACCCGACAGCACGCCTGCAGAGCGGAGCTAGCCGTCGGCGCGACGTCGGTAACGCCGCGAGGCCAGTCGGTCGGCCAGCCGAGTGGGTTCGGGCAGCTTGGTACGGCCCAGGCAAGCCTGCGCCCAGTCGACGGCGGTGACCAGCGACAAGCGATGCCCCGGGGACACGAAGACCGGCTTGACGCCTGCGCGGGAGCGCAACACGGCCCCGATGCACTCGTCGCCATCCATCAGCGGCGTCCAGTCGCCGCGGCGCTCTGGCACCTCGGCGTGGCGCCCGCACAGCCGGGTCTTGGCGATGCCGATGGTGGGCAGGTCGAGCCACAGCCCCAGATGCGCCGCGATGCCGAGCCGGCGAGGATGGGCGATGCCCTGTCCATCGACCATCACCAGATCGGGACGCCGGGAAAGCCGCGAGAAGGCAGCAAGCGCCGCCGGCAGCTCGCGAAAGGCCAGCAGCCCCGGCACGTAGGGAAAGCGGGTGGGCTCGCGATGCACGACCTCCTCGAGGACGGCAAGCCCCGGCCAGGCCAACAGCACGACGGCGGCGCGAGTGATCGCGCCGCCGTCCTCGAAGCCGATATCCACCCCGGCAATGCATGTCACCGCGGCAAGCCGGTCCTCATGTTCGAGCCGCAAAGCCAGTCGCTTCTGTAATGCGATCGCCTCGCTGGGCGTCAGCGCCCAGTCGTGCAGGCCGGTCGTCTGTGGCCAGCGCACCGTAGAATCAATCGCAGAAGCCCCAGCCCTCGAGCAGCATGCGAAGCTTCTCGACACGCGCGCGATTCTTGCCCAGATCGGTGACGCCTAACCGGGAGGCGCTGCGAACATGGCAGACACCCTCTTCCTCCGACCAGAAGAACTCCAGGTCGTCGATGAACCCCAGCGGCGAATGGCATTCGGCATGCAGGTAGGTATCGGTCGCCGTGATCACTTCGGCCTGTTCACAGCCGGCGATCGCCGTCTGCAGGCGCTTCATCAGCTGCGCCGGCGTACGATCCCCCAGTTCCAGCGGCGCGATGTAGTGGGTCCTGTCCTCGACCGGCGCCTCGCTGGAGACGCTGCTGTGCTGGTCGTCGCAGATGGCGAGATGGCCATCATGGATCCCCAGGTTGGCGGGACGCTTGCTGGTCAGCGGGTTGGTCATCATAGGCTGCATCCTTAACGGTCTGATCGCTTGTTATACGGTTGTTGTTCGCGGGTGGTGTGATGCCCGGCCAATGAAGGTCGGTCTTCCTGTTCAGGGCGTGCTCGAGCGGCGCCTGACCCATGGATGCCATCCCTGCATCGAAAGGCCTGGTGGCAGGCCTGCATCCGCGACATGAATCGACACCGTCTCTTCATGTCCTCCTTCGGCTATCCAGAGTCGCCAGAAGCCAGCATCTATGCGAAGGATCTTATGCTGCGAAAGAACTTATGCTGCGAAGGGACTTAATGCTGCAAAAATACCTTTATGCGACATAACGCATATGGATGACCCTGAACATAAGGACTTAAGCAAAATTGCATAAGCAATTTGTTCGCCCTTGGCAACTCATCTTTAGTCAAGTCCACATCCGGGGCCTTTGCAAGCGGCATGGCGTCGGTGGAGCGTCCATGGTCTCGACGCTGAATCCACGCTCGCCGCGCGCCCCTGCAGTGAAGGGCCCATCGGCAGTATGATGGTGCCCTGTCATTCATGGACGTCGCGGAGCCCGCCTTGAAGCTGATTCACACCTCGGACTGGCACCTCGGCCAGACCTTTCACGGCCAGGAACGCCATGTCGAGCATCGGGCCTTTCTTACTTGGCTGCTCCAGACCCTGGACGTCCGCCAGGCCGATGCCCTGCTGGTCGCCGGGGACCTGTTCGATGTGGTCAATCCCTCGCTGAAGGCGCAGGAGCTGCTCTACGACTTCATCGTCGAGGCCCATCGACGTCTGCCGACGCTGGATATCGTGCTGATCGCCGGCAACCACGACAGCGGCAACCGGGTCGAGCTGCCCGCTCCGTTGATGAAACGCCTCAACACCCATGCCCTGGGCCGGGTGCACTGGCAGGACGACGGCAGCCTGGATGCCGAGCGCCTTCTGGTGCCGCTGACCGATGCCGCCGGCGAGACCCGCGCCTGGTGCCTCGCGCTGCCCTTCCTGCGCCCGGCGGAGGTGACCGGCCGCACGGGTCCAGCGGCGAGCAAGGAAGAATCCAGCGCCTCCGATGGCCGCGATGACACCGCTGACCGGCATGACTACGTGGCCGGCATCGGTGCCGTCCATGAACAGCTGATCGCTGCCGCCCGCGATCGGCGCCAGCCGGATCAGGCCCTGATCGCCATGAGCCATGCCCACCTGCGCGGCGCCGCCGTCTCGGAAGCCAGCGAGCGGCCGATCGTGATCGGCGGCGAGGAGTCGCTCTCGGCGAGCCTCTTCCCCGACGACATCGCCTATGTGGCGCTCGGTCACCTGCACCGCCCCCAGCAGGTCGGCGACGCGCGCATCCGCTACAGCGGCAGCCCCATTCCGCTGGACTTCAGCGAGGTCGACTACCCCCACCAGGTGGTGGAGGTGACTCTCGAAGGCGACACCCTCGCCGCCACCGAGAGCCTGCCAATTCCCCGCAGCGTGGCGCTCAAGCGCCTAGGCCCCGCCGATCTCGACACCGTGCTCGCCGAGCTTGAAGCGCTCGAGGACGATCCCGACCTGCCGACCGAACGCCGGCCCTGGCTCGAACTGCGCGTCGACCTGGATGGCCCGCAGCCCGACCTGCGGGCTCGGGTCGAGGCCGCGCTGGAAGGCCGCGCCCTGCGCCTGCTGCGCATTCACACCCGTTACCCCAAGGCCCGCGGCGAGGCCGCCGGCTCGCGCCGGGTAACCCTCGACAGCCTGGGCCCCCAGGCGCTGTTCGCTCGCGCCTGGGAAGAGGAATATGGCGAGCCCGCCGACGAGGCGGTCACACGCGACTTCGCCCAGCTGTTGCAGGAGGTGATGGATGAGGACGTGATGGATGACGAAGACGCTTCTCACACCAGCACCGAGGGGGCTCGGCCATGAAGATCCTCGCCATCCGCCTCGAGAACCTTGCCTCGCTGGCTGGCCATCAGTCGCTCGACTTCACCGCCGCGCCCCTGCGCGATGCCGGCCTCTTCGCCATCACCGGCCCCACCGGCGCCGGCAAGAGCACCCTGCTCGACGCCCTGTGCCTGGCGCTCTATGGCAATACCCCGCGGCTGCGCGGCGCCCGCCAGGACCAGGCCCGGGTCCCGGACAGCGGCGACACCGACGTGACCAGCTTCGACCCCCGCACCCTGCTGCGCCGCGGCGCCGGCCAGGGCCATGCCGAGGTCGACTTCCTGGGCCGGGACGGGCGTCGCTATCGGGCCCGCTGGGCGGTGCGCCGCGCCCGCGGCAAACCCGACGGCCGCCTTCAGGGTGCCGAGCAGTCGCTGCGTGACCTGGACGCCGATCGCCTGCTGACCGCCCAGAAACGCGAGTTCGAAAAGCAGCTGCCGGCGGTGCTCGGCCTCAATTTCGACCAGTTCACCCGCGCCGTGATGCTCGCCCAGAGCGAGTTCGCCGCCTTCCTCAAGGCCGACGACAACGCCCGTAGCGACCTGCTCGAGAAACTCACCGACACCGCCGAGTACTCCAAGCTCTCCATCGCCGCCTTCCAGCGTGCCAAGGTCGACCGCGAGGCGGTCGCCGCACTGAACGCGCAGCTCGCCGACGACCGCCCCGCCGAGCCCGAGGCCCGCGCCGAGCTGGAACGCGCCGCCGAGGCTACCGAGCGCGAACTCACCGCCCACCAGCAGGAGTCGCGACGCCTGGAGACGCAAGCGCAGTGGCTTGCCACCGACGAACGGCTGAGTGCGGCCTACCGGGATGGCCTCGCGCAGCAGCGAGACGCCGAGGCCCGCTGGCAGGCCCTCGCCCCCGCCCGGGCCGACCGGGAGTGGCGCCGACTGCTCGCCCCCAAGCGCCATCGCCTCGCTCGCCAGGCCGAACTGCCCGGCGAGATCGCGCGCCTCGAGGCGACCCGTGCGGCCACACGGCAGGCCCTGAAGAGCGCCGAGACCGACCGGCAGACCGCCACCGAGCAACGCGACGCGGCCGAGAAGGCCCTGCAGGAAGCCGGCGAGGCTCGCCAGGCGGCCGAGCCCGGGCTGCGCCAGGCTCGGGAGCAGGCTCAGCGACGCGACAGCCTGGCGCAACGCCTGGCAGAGCTCGAGGAGAGTCACCGGCAGCGCAAACGACAGGCGCATCAGGTCAATGAGCGACAACGACAGGCCGAGGCCCGCCAGCAGGAGCACCAGTGCCGAGTCGATGACTGGCAGACCCGGTTGCGAGAACTCATGGGGGAGCACTCCCAACTGAGCGATGCGCGCCAGGCGGCTCAGCAGGCTCACGACCGAGCCGCGCGGCGTCAGCTGGCGCTGAGCGAGCTCGCTAGCCGCTGGCAGGACGCCCACCAGGCCCTCGAGGCCCATCAGAGCCTGGCCCGTCGCCTGAAGAACGACGAGGCGCAGAAAGAGCACACCGAGA
Source organism: Halomonas sp. YLGW01 (assembly GCF_014840935.1). Taxonomy (NCBI): domain Bacteria; kingdom Pseudomonadati; phylum Pseudomonadota; class Gammaproteobacteria; order Oceanospirillales; family Halomonadaceae; genus Halomonas; species Halomonas sp. YLGW01. The sequence goes on from NZ_CP062005.1 coordinate 2,592,239, forward strand.
GCCAAGGAAAGGCCGCCCGTCGGCGGCTGGATGAACACCTGCGGCACTACGAGAGCGTGCGAGCCTTCGTCGAGCGCAACCGGGCCGTGCGCAGCGAGAGCGTGCTCCGGCTGCGCGAGGGCCTCACCGATGGCGAGCCCTGCCCCGTATGTGGCGGCCACGACCACCCCTGGCGTCACCAGCCGCCGGCCACGCCCGAGGCGGCACAGCTCGCCGCCCAGCAGGCCGAGGAGGAGCGCCAGCTCGCCGACGCCAAGCAGCACTGCGATACCGCCCAGCAGGAACGCGACGAGCTGCTGGGCCAGTACCTCGCCCTCGAAACCTCGATCGCCCAGCAGCGTCGTGATCTCGAGGCCGCCGAGACACGATACGCACAGGCGAAGCGGGCACTCACCGACCACCCCATGTACCGCGAGCTCGATGCCATCGAGCCAAGCGAGCGTGGGGCCTGGCTCGCGCACCAGCGCGAGCAGAGCGATCGCGCCCGCCACCAGCATGAACAGGCCCTCGAGGCCCTGACCCGCGCCGAGGCCGAGCTGGCGCCGCTTCAGGAGGCACTGCGTCAGGACGAGCTGGCCCTCGCCCAGCTCACGGCCCAGCGACAAGGCATCGATCAGGAACTGGCGAGCCTGTCCGAGCGGCTGCCGCCGCTCAGACAGGAGCGCGACGAGGCCGCCCGCGAGCTCGAGACCCTGCTCGGCGAGCACGCCAGCGCCGATGCCTGGCAGCAGCGTCTGGAAGAGCGCCAGGAGGCGGCCCGCCAGGCCAGGGAGGCCGCCCAGGCGCGGCTGCACGACGCCGACCGCCGCCAGGGCCAACTCGACCAGCAGGCCCGTCACGAGGCCGACCAGCTCAAGCGCCTCGAGGAGGAACGCGAACCCCTGGAGCGAGAGCTGCATGAGTGGCGCCAGGCACACCCGGCCCTGGACGATGACACCCTCGCCCGGTTGCTAGCCCAGCCTGACGAGGAAGCCGAGCGCCAGGAGCGGGAGCTTGGCGAGGCCGAGGAAGCCCGCCAGCGCCGCGACGCCAGCCTCAACGAGCGTCGTGTGGCGCTGCTCGACCATCGCCGCGATCAGGCGCTGGTCGATGACGAGAACGCCGAGGACAATCGCCTGCTGAGTGACGAGGCAGACGAGGCGATACGCCGCCGCCAGGCACGGCTGACCGAGGCCCAGGCCGAGCTCGCGCCCCGGCGCGACGCCGCCCAAAAGGCCCGCGACGAGGCCGTGCATGCCCTGCGCGACGACGATCGCCGCCGCCAACGCCAGCAGACGGCGCAGGCCGAGCTCGATGCCGCCCTCGCCGAGCAGCGGCGCTGGGGGCGCATCAGCGCCCTGATCGGCTCCGCCGACGGCAAGGCCTTCCGCCGCATCGCCCAGGCCTACAACCTGGAACTGCTTCTCGACCATGCCAACGCTCACCTGACCAACCTGGCGCCCCGCTACCGGCTGCGCCGCGGCGGCAGCCCCCTGGGGCTGCTGGTCGAGGATCACGACATGGCCGACGAGCAGCGCTCGGTGCATTCGCTGTCCGGCGGCGAGACCTTCCTGGTCTCGCTGGCACTGGCCCTCGGACTCGCCTCCATGGCCTCCGGCGAACTCGCCATCGAGTCGCTGTTCATCGACGAGGGCTTCGGCAGCCTCGATCCCCAGTCCCTGGCGCTGGCCATGGAAGCACTGGACGGCCTGCAGGCTCAGGGCCGTCGGGTCGGCGTGATCTCGCATATCCAGGAGATGCACGAACGCATCCCGGTGCAGATCCAGGTCGGCCCGCAGGGCAACGGCGCCAGCCGGCTGACGCTGGTGGGCGACTGACGCCCGTGACCACGACCTCGCCAGTTGGCGAGGGCCAACAGACGAGAAAGCGACTCGCCCTATCAGCGCGCATGATGCGGCAATAGGCGAGCCGCTCCCCCACAAGGAACCCCGCATGTCACAGGCCGCAGACACTTCGACCCGCAGCACCCTGATCACCGGCTGCTCGAGCGGCATCGGCCATGCCGCCGCCCACGCCCTGACCAGGCGCGGCTGGCGGGTATTCGCCACCGCACGGGCCGAGGCCGACGTCAAGCGTCTGGAAGAAGAAGGCCTGGAAGCGCTGGTGCTAGACCTGGATAGCAGCGCCTCGATCGAGGCCGCGGTGGAAACCATCAAGGAGCGCACCGGCGGGCGACTGACGGCGCTGTTCAACAACGGCGCCTACGGCCAGCCCGGTGCGGTGGAGGATCTCTCCCGCGAGGCGCTGCGAGCTCAGCTCGAGACCAACCTGCTGGGCACCCACGAGCTCACCACCCGGGTGCTGCCGATGATGCGCGCTCAGGGCCATGGGCGCATCGTGCAGAACAGCTCGGTGCTCGGCTTCGCCGCCCTGCCCTATCGCGGCGCCTATGTGTGCTCCAAGTTCGCCCTCGAAGGCCTCACCGATACCCTGCGCATGGAGCTCAAGGGCAGCGGCGTCCATGTCAGCCTGATCGAGCCCGGCCCCATCACCAGCCGCTTTCGCGAGAACGCCTATCGCGCCTTCCAGGCGCATATCGACACCGCCCACAGCGCCCATGCCACCACCTACCAGAAGGTGGAGGCTCGCCTCGCCAGTAGCGACGGCAAGGCGCCCTTCACCCTGGAGCCCGAGGCCGTGGTAGATAAGCTCATCCACGCCCTGGAAAGCCGCCGCCCCCGGCCCCGCTACGCCGTGACCGTGCCCACGCACCTGTTCGCGGTGTTGAAGCGCATTCTGAGTTCGCGAGGGATGGATCGGGTGCTGTTGCGTTCGACGAAGGATGAAAGGGAGTGAGCGCCAGCAGAAAACCACCGCCGGCCGGCCACTAAACAGCATAAGAGTACCCAGTCGAAACCGGCCGAATGGTCGGTTTTCAACCGAACACACACGGAGATGACCTACATGCCGTCACCAAATAGGCGTCCGCTTACGGCCAAAAGCGGTCGTTGATATTAACGCCGCCAGGATGCGCGGCTACGAAATGTAGGCGAAGCCGCAATGTAGTAGACGTCGCCGTGCCTGGCTTGGTTATGCATTTATTTGATGCCATAGCGTGAAAGCCGCAACTAAAAGCGGAAAAAATATATCGATCGAGTTTCTGGCAAGAGACCACCACATAAAGCTCCAGCCATGGCGATGGATAATGACCTTGGAGTTTGTTTTCACATGCTTGAGGAAATCCCTATATCCCATTTGTTCTCTTGCATCCGGAAATTCCGCCTTTTGTGCGCCGTACACAAGAAGTTTGCCGTCAACCTGCATGTATATAAAAAATTTTACCAAGTAGTAAATCACCACTAGAAACAGAAAGTTTGGAATAAGCTCCTGCTTGTCTGGCGAGATCGATATACCTAGTGGCTCAACACTCGTGGGGACGAGGTCACCTTTGATGATCATCAGTAGGGTGACAGAGAAAATCAGTAGATTCCGCCTGACTTTCCGCGTGGTTTCGCTGAGGGCACTACTGAGGAAAATTTCCTGAAAATCTCTCATTTAGATGACAACTCGTTCACTGCATAACGCCAGCGGCAGGGGCGCGACGTCAGGAGCGTCCCTTGCCCGCAATGGTTATGTGGCATTGTGCCTCTGAACCCCAAAAATGCCGCCACCAAGGTAGTTCATCGGGTTCCCATTTTGCCCACTTTTTTTGTGGAGTTCTTTTACTAACTGTTCCGTATCTTCTATGGCCCGCCTAGCATTCCCTATTGTTGAATATTCCTGCCACTCACTCTCAGTCGTGAGGCGAAAAGAGTCGCCCGGAAGATCTACTTCTTTTCTTACGGATTCGGTGGTTGTTTTCCCGTGGGCCATTCTATCTCTGAAAGCAAACAATTCGTGCAAGGTTGAATATGGACGCTGGCTGAAATCTGGTTCAATATCAGCCTCGCCACAGAGGGTCTTAAACTTTTTAAGCTTTGACAAAGATCTTTCTTTTCTATCCCAATCATCGTGTTTTAACTGGCCAAGATGATTAAGGTAAGCCTCGATAGTAAACGCGCAATAGATGAGGCAGCTTACTAGATTGTATAGCTGGCCATTTTGATCTCGCTCAGCCTGTTCCAACATCGCTTTGGCTCCTACGAACATATAAGCGAATGTGTTTGTTGTTTGCCGACCTGACACTGTGGCCTTACTCATGACTACCTCGTGACACATAAAAGGTATTAGACAGCCCGCTCGTTTATTGACTTGAACGAGCGCGCGCGTTCAACATTCTTATGCCGCCACATCAACCCATTGATTTTTCGGTGTATTTTCGTTGACGTGGCTATATAACACCAATAAACGCGCATGTTGCCTTTGCTGGCTCGACCACTTTGGGTCGATAGCAGCCCCTTTCTCCGTCTTCATCATTCAGCTTCCTGGCGAAATACCAGATACTGATGCTCGCACTTCCGGCAGGTGGCGGTGTAGGTCGGGCCGTCCTTGTTCACCCTGACGCTTTTCCACTCACAGGCGGGGCATGGCTGCTTCAAGGAGGTATTGGTGCCGCAGCCTTTGCACTTCACATAGTATCCATATTGGCCATACATGCCTGTCAGGCACTCGACTTCCCCGCATGATTTGCAGGCCACCAGACTTTCAGCAGACGTATCCTGAATCTCTGAGCTGGCACTGGCGATGGGCTGATGAGTAGCGGCAAGGGAATCGGTAGAAGCCTCGTCGGCAGACATGCGGCTCAATGGGCTATAAGGCACGGCGGGCGCCTCTGCCACTTCCATGGCAGAAGAAGTCACTTCCTCATGGGCCGGATTCACCTTTTCATCATTTGCCAGTAGGAAGCTCCCTATATCCTCCAGTTCCTGAGCCGCGAATCTGGGTTTCCCCTTCATGAAAGAGGGGGCAAGCGACATGCTGCCAACAAGCTCGCGAATCTTGCCGGCCAGAAACTCCGTCTTGACGACCTGCGCGGAGACATCATTTGGCATCATGTCTCGATGCAGGATGGCACTGCTGGATACCGCACACAGTGTCTTCCAGTCTCGTCCTCGAACCTTAATCTGGATACCGAGCAACTTTCCAAGGAAGTGCTCGACGTTGGCCCCGAGAAATGAGCGCAGTAGCTTAAGTTGGAGTTCGGCCTGACGGATCGGGGATGGCATGCCGCGCCAGTTGCCCTGGTAACTGCGCGACCACTCCCCTTCGGCATTGACCTTGACCTCACCGACGATGCTCTTGGATTCGATGATGATGAAGCCAAACGGGTGAATCACCAGATGATCGATCTGCGCACGCTCACCCTTATGCTCGATGCGCAGGTCATTGATGATGTGAATCTGGTCGTGCTCGCCGAACTCGCGGCGCAGGTGGAAGGCGACATCCTGCTCCTGTTTGTGGCCGTAATAGCCACGCATGTCGCTGTCACGGGCGTCGGCGCTTGAACAGGCGTCCTTTTCCTTGAGTATCATCTTTCGTTCCCTGAAGGCGTTGGCGGTCACTCCATTAACCGCACCCAACAATATTGTCCGACTATAACAGCCGCCGAGCCAGCGTACAGCCGCATCTCCCCCATCAGCCGATACCGAACGGACCTTCCGACACCCGAGGGCACGGCGATTGCAGGCCAGGCGCACACTCCGAGGCTCACTACAAAAGCGGCCGTCAGACGAATCTGACGGCCGCATATTACTATGTCTCAGCAGACGAAAACCGTCGCTGCGACACTGGCTGCCGTGAAGACGATACGCTCCACGGCAGCTTCACTACGTTAACTACTTAGCGGATGACAAAGACCGAGCAATCGGCATGTCGGACCACGCGCTCGGCTGTCGAGCCGATGAAGTAGTCGGTGAGTCCAGGCCGGCTGGCCATCATCAGAATGGCATCGGCACTGATCTCCGCGGCGTACTCGAGAATCTGATCATGAGCAGCGCCCTCGCGGGTGATGACATTCATGGTGACGTTCTCCAGCTGCAGCGACTGCGCCAGGCCCTGAAGCTGGGTCAGTGCCTCGCGTCTCGGCTCGGCATCGTCACTCTCGTCCAGCTGAACGACGAGCGAGTCCCCGTGAACCCTGGTCGGATCTACATAGAGCAGGGTGATGTTGCCCGACCCGTCAATCAGCAAACGGGCGGCTTCACGCAGTTCGGCGACATGCTCCTGATGAACAAGGTCGACGGGTATCAGAATCTGATTAAACATGGCGTCACCTCAACCCATTACTTTATTGGGCAGCCAGAGCACAATTTCAGGGAAAATCATGCACAAGATCAGCACCACCAGATTCACTGCGATAAAGGGCGTGACTGACCGGTAGATCTCTCCCATCCCGACATCGGGGGGAGCAATGCCTTTCAGGTAGAACAGTGCGAACCCATAGGGCGGCGTCTGCACGGCGATCAATATATTGAGGATCATCAGCACACCGAACCAGATCGGGTCATAACCCAGGGACACGGCGATCGGTGTAAACAGCGGCGCGCACATCAGCACGATGATGAATTCATCGATGATGAAGCCCAACAGCAACATGATCAGCTGGAACAGGATAATGATCATGATGGGCGGCAGATCCAGGCTGGCAGCGAGATCAGCCACCATGCTCTGCACCCCCATCAGCAGATGGAAGTTGCTGAACACCGAGGCGCCGAAGATGATCCACATGGCCACGCTGACCAGGGTGGCGGTCTGAAGTCCTGCAGACCGGAACATGGCCGGCCGGAAGCGCTTGTAGAGTATCGCCAGCAGAATGGCACCGAAGACGCCTATGGCCCCCGACTCGGTCGGGGTGGCGATGCCGGAAATGATGCTGCCCAGCACGACAAAGATCAGCAGTAGTGCGGACAGGCCATCGCGAAGGATGACGAACTTCTGTTTCGGCGTGCGCTCTGGCGCGGCGGAATCCTCCTCATCCTTGGGGGCTCGGGAGGGATTGAGCCAGCAGCTGATGACCACATAGGTGATCAACAACACGATCGTCAACAAGGCCGGCATCATGGCACCCAGGAACATGCGTCCGACCGAGTTCTGGGTCGCGGCGGCGAACATGATCATGGGGATGCTGGGGGGAATCAGGATACCCAGGCCACCGCCCGCCATGATGACGCCCAGCGCCAGGCGTCGATTATACCCGCGGTCCAGCATGGGACGCAGGGCGATGCTGCCGGAGGTCATGATGCCGGCACCGATGATGCCGACCATGGCGCCGATCATCGAGCAGACCCCGATCACGCTGATGGCCAGGGAACCACGCACCCGCCCGATCAAAAGCTGGCTGGCGTTGAACATGGCATCGCCGATGCCCGACTTGGTCAGCAACTGCCCCATGTAGATGTACAGGGGAATCGCCAACAGGATAAAGCTGAAGAAGGTCGACTCCAGGGTCGTCGGGATGACGTTGAAAATGCCTTCGCCCCAGGTCAGGTAACCGATGGCCATGGCGATCCCGCCCAACGCCAGGCCCACGGCGGCTCCCAGCGCGAAGAAGATCAGGATGCACAGCAACAGCACCCCGGTCAGCAGTTCAATGCCCATGATGGACCCCCTCTTTTTGTTTCAGCAGCGGGGTGCCCGTCGCCAGATAGAAAATATCGTTCAAGGAGTCCCGCAAGAACTGCGCAATAAACAGCGCACAGGCGATGATCATCATTAGCCAGAAGTGATACATGGGAGGAGCCCATTCACTCTGCCGGCGATAATCGTACTCTAGTGCCTCGAACAACTTGCCCGTGCTCACCTTCACGATAATGATCAGGAAGAAGATGGCTAGCACGTAGCCGATGAGGTTGAAGACGCTTTTGGCCTTGGGTGAGACCTTGAGGTAAAGAATATCGACGTTGATGTGTGCCCGTTTCTGCTGGGCATAAGCACCACCCAACGCCGTGATGTAACCGAAGAGAAATAGCGATAAGTCGTAGGCCCAGATGGTGGGACTACCCAATACGTAGCGCGCGAACACTTCAAAGACGACGATACCGGCCAATACCGGCATCAGATAGGAAGCAGCTTTGCCCGTCAGCATGACGATGAGGTCAATACCGCGGCAGAGCCCCCTCAGTAAAGTAAGCATCTCAAGGGATCTCCTGAAATCATGCAAAAGGCGGAAAGCACCTTACGCACTTTCCGCCTCCTCCTGGCCTTCTCGTTACTGCGGTTTAAGGCGATGCGTCGTCACATCTCCCACAGACGAAGGCCCGATACTGGCACTTTAGAGCGGGGAAGCGTTGCCTTGGCATGCTACCCCCGCTTTCAAGAGCGATAACGCGAAAGGCGAAAAGCCCAGGTGTTATCAGTAACCAGTTTCGTTCAGGATCTCGATCAGCTGCTTACTGTATTTGTCCTGTTCAGCATACTCGGCACGGAGAGTGGCACCGGCTTCGGCCCAAGCCTCTTTATCCGCTTCGCTCGGCTCCGGGCTCCACTGCAGCCCGTTGGCCTTCATTTCTTCCAACGCCTCGCTTTCCCACTGCTTGGACATGGTCAGCTGTTCTTCGGCGTGGATCTCGGTGGCCTTGCGCACCGCGTCCTTCAGCTCGTCAGGCAGCTTGTTCCACTCGTTGCGGTTGACGACGATCGGCAGAACCTGAGCGCCAGCCAGGGGCAGCGGGTACATGTACTTGGCAACCTCGACGTGGTTACCGTCGCGGTGGTCGATCATGTTGCTGCCGATGGAACCGTCGATGACACCGGTGGCCAGACTGGTGTAAATCTCGCTCCAGGCCATGGAAACCGGGGAAGCCCCGAGGTTGCGCAGGAACTTGCCATAGGCACCGGGAGCGCGAATCTTGAGCCCCTCGAAATCTTCGACCGATTCGATCGGTTCCTTGGTCAGGATGTACACCGGCGGCTGAATATAGGGCTCAAGCCATACCATGCCCTGGGAGCCGTAGGCCTCCTCCAGCACGTCACCCCAGCCCTTTTCGTGGAAGAGGCTCTGGAGTTTGTCGGTGTCCGCGGTGCCACCGGGCAGGCCAATCTCGACCACCCCGGCCGGCAGCTCACCCGCGTGCATCGACTGGAAGGGAGCGCCCATGGTGATCAGGCCAGACTTGACCGCACCCAGCAGGCCGGTGGTGCCGACCCCTTCGCCCGAGTACAGAACCTGGACATTGATTTTGCCGTCAGAAAGCTCCTCGATGTTCTCACCGAGATTTTCGTAGAGCTCGCCAAAGGCGGTGCCGCGACTGTACAGGTTGCTGAAGCGCCAGTTGTATTCTGCAGCGGCCACATCAGCGGCAGCGACGCTGAATGCCAGTCCTACGCCAAGCGCCGATTTGGAAAAGCCTTTCTTCAGACTGCTGAATTTATTCAACATATTATTATCCTTCTAAGAACAAATGGAGTACGTCCAGGTCGACAATAGTAGGATAAACAACTAACGAATCGCAAACCCGGCGTTCAACGTTCAGCGTTCAGCGTTCAAAATTAAGAACACCCCAATTTTGCAATCACCTCGTCAGTATGCCGCCCCATGGTAGGCTAGCGCCATTCCCCGTTCAGGAGCCAGATCATGACCGCCACCGCCCTGCTCGAGACGCTGGTGGGCTTCGCCACCGTCTCCCGCGATTCCAACCTCGAGCTGATCCGCTTCATCGAGGGCTATCTCGACGACTACGGCGTGCCCTATCGGCGCATCGAGAACGACGACGGCAGCAAGGCCAACCTGCTGGCCCGCATCGGGCCGCAGGTCGAGGGCGGCGTGGTGCTCTCCGGGCACACCGATGTGGTGCCGGTGGAGGGCCAGCCCTGGTCGAGCGATCCCTTCACCCTGCGCGACGGTGGCGACGGGCGCCTGTACGGCCGCGGCACCTGCGACATGAAGGGCTTCATCGCCTGCGCCCTGGCCCAGGTACCGCAGTGGGTCGAGCAGCCGCTGGAGCGGCCGATCTACCTGGCGCTTTCCTATGACGAGGAGATCGGCTGCCTGGGAGCGCCGCGTCTGATCGAATCGCTGATGGCGAATGAGCCGCGCCCGGCGGCGGTGATCGTCGGCGAGCCGACGCTGATGGCGCCGGTGGTGGCCCACAAGGGCATCACCAACCTGCGTACCACCGTCACCGGCCAGGCCGCCCATTCGAGCCAGGTGTATCAGGGCGTCTCGGCGATTCACGTCGCCGCGCGACTGGTGACTCGCATCGAAGACATCATGGAGGAGCTGAAGGCCGAGGGGCGCCTCGACGAGGCCTTCAACGTGGCGCATTCGAGCCTGCACGTCGGCCGCATCCATGGCGGCACCGCCATCAACATCAAGGCGCGGGAGTGTCATTTCGACTGGGAGATACGCCACCTGCCGAGCGACAGCTTCGAGACGCTGTATGCGCGCTTCGAGGCCTACGCCCGGGAACTCGAGGCCGAGATGCAAGCCCGCGCGCCGGGTACCGGCATCGTCACCGAGCACATCACCCAGACCGTGCCGGCACTCGCCGACCGGGACAACGCCGCGGCGGTAACGCTGTGCAAGACGATGCTCGGCGACCGGCCCAGCGAGGCGGTGGCCTACACCACCGAGGCCGGCCAGTTCCAGGGCGCGGGGCTGCCCACGGTGATCTGCGGGCCCGGCAGCATCGGCCAGGCCCATCAGCCGGATGAATATGTCGAGGGTGAGCAGCTCGCGGCCTGCGACGCCTTCATGCAGGCGCTGGGCGCGCGGTTGGCCGAGGACTAAAATGAACGCTTCGTCACATCACCGAGAGACCCCGATGCCTCGCCTGCTGCTGATCAAGACCGGGAACAGCTTCCCCGACGTCATCGCCGACCACGGCGATTTCGAGGCGCTGTTCCAGGCGCAACTGCCCGACCACGCACTCACCGTGTGGGATGCCCGAGGGAATACCCCGCTGCCCGATCATGAGGCATACGATGGGGTGCTGATCACCGGCTCCCACGCCATGGTCAGCGACGCCGAGCCCTGGAGTGAGGCGCTGAAACCCTGGCTGCGCGAGGCCTGCGACCGCAACCTGGCACTGCTCGGGGTCTGCTACGGCCATCAGCTGCTGGCCGAGGCACTGGGGGGACGAAGCGGCTACCACCCGGACGGTCGCGAGGTAGGCACCTTCGAGGTCACGCTCACCGAGGCCGGCCGGGCGGATACCCTGCTCGGCGCCCTGCCCGCGCGCTTCCCCGCGCATCTGACCCACGCCCAGTCGGTGCTCACGCCGCCGTCAGGCGCCGTGGTGCTGGCCGCCAATGCCCACGACCCTTACCAGGTGCTGCGCCTGGGACCGCGCCAGTGGAGCGTGCAGTTCCACCCGGAATTCACCGCACCGGTGCTGCGGGCCTATCTTGAGCACCAGCGCGAGGGGCTTCTGGAAGCGGGTCAAAACGTCGATGCCCTGTGCGAGAGCATCGACGACACGCCCGAGGCCAGCGGGTTGCTCGCGCGCTTCGCGGCCAGCGTGAGTAGCTCCCCCCGCTAGCGCCGGTCATCCTCCGCCACGGGGTTAGCCGAAAGCTCCTCCACGGCGGCTCCTTCCTCCTCAAGCACCGTCTGTGGGTCGGGCGCACCAGCGGCGGCCTTGCGCCGCTGGCGGGTCAGGTCGAGCAGGCCGCCGCCCAGCAGGGCGGCGATGATCAGCGCACCGCCGACGAAGGCCAGCGGTGCCGGCGTCTCGCCGACCCACCACCACACCAGCAGGGTGCCCACCAGCGTCTCTAGCAGCAGCACCAGGCTGACCTCGGCGCCCGGCAGGTAACGCGGGCCGGTCTGGATGCAGAAGTAGGCGCCGGGCAGGAACACCAGACCCATCAGCGCCAGACGCTTGGCGTCATCCGCCGAGGGCAGCTCGGCGCCGCCCAGCAGTAGTGCGGGCAGCAGCATCATCGCGCAGCCGATCGGCAGGATGACGGTGGTGTCCACGCCCTTCTGGGCGCTGGCCACGGTGGTGTTGACGGCCAGTGCCAGCGGCAGGCCGAGCGCCACCACCAGCCCCAGCGGGTTGCCCTGCCCTACCTCACCGGCCGCCATCAGGCAGGCACCGGCCACGCACAGCACAATGATGCCCCAGGTCTGGCGGCGCAGCCGCTGGCCGAAAAGTAGAAGGCCGATCAGCCCGGCGATCAACGGCGCCAGATTCTGGATCACCAGCACGTTGCCGGCGGCGGTCAGGCGATTGGCAGCGACGAAGCTCCAGCCCCCGCAGGCGAAGGCCAGCGGACACCAGAGCGCCGCCGGGCCGCAGGCGCGCACCGCGTCCGGCAGCCTGCGTCCGTAGCGCAACAGGGCCACCAGGCCGAGCACCAGGCACAACAGCAGCGCCCGCCAGAACATGAAGGTGGCCACCTCGACCTCGGTGTCCTTGACGAAGAGCGCGTCCGGCGACAGCAGCAGCACCCCCGCCCCGGTGATCAGGTAGCCGCGCAATCGCCACGACAGTCGTTGCCACATCCTCCACCTCCGATCAGCCGCGCCAGCCAGGCCGTGGCGCCACTTTAGAAAACACATACAAAAACGCAGGCCGGGGAATCCCCGGCCTGCGTGATTACTGCCTGGCGCATCGACTATCCGACAGCGGCTAGCGTGGCGCCATCACCCTTTGGTACCAGGGTGTGCCTGTCTCGTGATTAAGTGCTCAGGCCTGCGAACGGCGACGCACGGGGGCGTCGTCGTTGTTGCGACGGCGCGGTGCGCGCTCCGGCGCGCCGCTGTCTTCGCTGATCTCCAGCGGACGGCCACCGACCTTGGCGCGGGCCATCTTGCTGAGGATGCTGGCCGGCAGGCTGCTCGGCAGCTCGACCACGGAGAAGGCGTTGCGAATATCGATGCGACCGATGCGGGCGCCTTCGATGCCACCTTCGTTGGCCAGGGCGCCGACCAGCTGGCCCGGCTTGACGCCATCCTTGTGACCGACGGCGACGCGGTAGCGGGTCATGCCCTCGCGCGGAGCGCTGTCACGACGCTTCGGCTTGCCATCACGGCTGTTGCGATCGTTGCGCTCCTTCGGTGCCTGCATGCGACCGATCGGTGCTTCGTCGGCGCGAGCCATGGCGGCGAAGGCACAGGCCAGCTCGACCGGGTCATGGCCTTCAGCGACCAGGCGCTCGACCAGCGTACGCTGCTCGTCGCTGCCGGCGGTCAGGGTGCCGACCACACGCTGATGGAAGATCTCGTCGCGATGGGCGCGAATGGCGGCCTCGTCGGGCAGCGGCATGTCGCTCAGATGCTGGCCGGTGGCCTGCTCGATCCAGCGCACCTTGCGGGTCTCGCGGAAGCCAACGAAGGTGATGGCTACGCCGCTACGACCGGCACGACCGGTACGGCCGATGCGGTGGGTGTAGGCCTCGGAATCCTGCGGCAGGTCATAGTTGATGACGTGGGTGATACGCGGCACGTCGAGGCCGCGAGCGGCCACGTCGGTTGCGATCAGCACGTCGACCTTGCCGCGCTTGAGGCGCGTGATGGTGCGCTCGCGCAGGCTCTGGTCTAGATCACCGGACAGGCCAGCGGCGTTGACGCCGCGTGCGGTCAGCTGCTCCACCAGGGTGGTGCAGGCGGCACGGGTCCGCACGAAGACGATGGCACCATCGACCGGCTCGACCTCGAGAATGCGCGACAGCGCCTCGAGCTTGGCACCGCCTTCGACGCGCACCATGCGCTGGTCGATGCTGTCAGCGGTACCCTGAGCGGCCTCGATGGTCACCTTGACCGGGTCGACCAGGTAGCGATTGACGATACGCTCGATCTCGGTCGGCAGGGTCGCGGAGAAGAACACCCGCTGAGCGTCTTTCGGGGTATCGGCGACGACACGCTTGACGTCATCGATGAAGCCCATGCGCAGCATCTCGTCGGCTTCGTCGAGCACCAGGGCGGACAGGCCGTCGAGCTTCAGGCTGCCACGATCCAGGTGATCGATGATGCGGCCGGGGGTGCCGACCACGACCTGGGCGCCACGCTTCAGGGCACCCAGCTGCTCACGGTATTCCTGGCCACCACAAAGGGTCGCGACCTGCAGGCCCTGCAGGTTCTGGCCGTACTTGCTGAAGGACACAGCGACCTGCTGAGCCAGCTCACGGGTCGGCGCCATCACCAGCACCTGGGGCTCGCGACGGGCGAGGTCAACACGCGACAGAATCGGCAGGGCAAAGGCAGCGGTCTTGCCGGTACCGGTCTGAGCCTGGCCGATCATGTCACGGCCTTCGAGCAGGGCAGGAATGGTCTGCGCCTGAATCGGAGAAGGAGTTTCGTAGCCCAGGGTTTCGAGGGCAGTCAGCACGGCAGGCAGCAGTGCCAGTTCGCCGAAGCTCGGCGAGGCGACAGAAGTCGAGGTCATCAATCACACCTTGGTAGGCCGGTCAGTACCGGCAACAGAGTTTGGTGGCGTCCCCGACCCGAAACACGCAATAGCACAGGATCCACGAAGGGCCTGTAGGGTCGAATGCGAGCCACCCCATGTCGGGGCTGGCTCGGGGCGGAGTCTGGGACGCCGGTCGCACCTGGCATTCGGTTCGCGTCGTAACACGGGCATGGCCCGGATCAAACGAGCTTCGAACAAGCACGGGGGCCTGCCGGAAACTCTCGGCGAACCGCTGTGGCGACCTTACGCGCCTTGCCATCGGGCAGTGGGCGCTCCATCTACAAATCCAGGCGCACTGGGCGAGGCCTTGGGCCTGCCCCGGGCGAACACTTGGCGAGCCCGGTCACAGCGCTTGGTCGCGGATCATCGCGCCTGGCGTCTTGCGAAAGCTTGCCATCCCAACCTAATGAGGCGGGTGCAATTCGTCATGATGGTGGGGGTCAACACATGCGAGGAGAGCGCATGCTATCATCGCGCTCCTTGCCATGCCAGCCTTTTCGGGAGCCGTGAATGCCTAGCCTGTGGGTCGATGCCGATGCCTGCCCGCGTGTCGCACGCGAGATCATCGTGCGTGCCGCCGAACGCACCCAGACGCCGACCTGGTTCGTCGCCAACCACCAAGTACCGCTGCCGGCCTCGCCCTGGGTCAAGCCGCTTTCGGTGGCGAGTGGCTTCGATGCCGCCGATGACGAGATCGTGCGCCGCCTGACACCCGGCGACCTGCTGATCACCGCCGACCTGCCGCTGGCCCAGGAGGCCATCGACAAGGGTGCTGCAGTGATGACCAACCGGGGCGAGACCCTGGATCGCAGCAATATCCGCGCTCGGGTACAGATGAGGGATTTCATGGAGACGATGCGCTCCAGCGGCGAGCATACCGGCGGCCCCAAGGGCTACTCCGATGTCGATCGCCGAGAGTTCGCCAATGCCCTGGACCGCTGGCTGGCCAAGAACGCCTGAGCAGGTCGCCTCTTACAGATTCGGCGCACACAAGGACAGGCATGGGAGCGCACTCCAGCCGCGAGCACACCGGCGGCCCCAAGGGGCTCTCTCATAGGACTGCCGGGACGTGGATCGCCGAGAGTTCGCCAATGCCCTGGACCGCTGGCTGGCCAAGAACGTCTAGCCCCTCTCGACGCAGACTCCGACCAGCACCATGAAGCCTCCTGAAGACAGGAGGCTTTCTAATGACGCCAACTTGCTATGCCGGCTTACGGCGAACGCCCTGACCCGGCAGGCGCTCACGGTCGTGGGGGCGCTCGAGATCGAGGGCGGGGCCCTTGGGCACGATACGGGTCGGGTTGATGGTGTCGTGGCTGTAATAGTAGTGGCGCTTGATGTGATCCATGTTCACCGTCTCCCTGATGCCCGGCCACTGATAAAGCTCGCGGAGATAGTGCGAGAGGTTCGGGTAGTCCTCGATGCGCCGGATATTGCACTTGAAGTGGCCGTGATAGACGGCATCGAAGCGGATGAGGGTGGTGAACAGGCGAATATCGGCCTCGGTCAGCCACTCGCCGGCCAGGTAGCGATGCTCACCGAGCCGCGCCTCCATACGGTCGAGAGACTCGAACAGCGCGGTGACATGCTTCTCGTAGACGGCCTGATCGGTGGCGAAGCCTGTCTTGTAGACGCCGTTGTTGATGTGGTCGTAGACATCGGCGTTGATCGTGTCGATGGTCTCGCGCAGATCGGCAGGGTAGAAGTCCAGGCGATTGCCGGTGATGCCGTCGAAGGCATCGTTGAACATGCGCAGCAAATCGGCGGATTCATTGCTGACGATGTTGCCGGCCTGCTTGTCCCAGAGAGCCGGGACTGTGACGCGGCCCGTGTAGTGCGGGTCGGTCAGGGTATAGAGCTCCCGATGGTAGTGCGCCCCATTGATCGGATCGCCACTCGAGCCCTCGTCCTGGTGATAGCTCCAGCCCTGATCGAGCATCAGCGGGCTGACGTGGGAGCTGCCGATCAGGTCATCGAGCCCCTTCAGGCGACGCAGAATCAGGGCACGATGTGCCCAGGGGCAGGCCAGCGAGACATAGAGATGGTAGCGGCCGGCCTCGGCGGGGCGCCCCGGCTGGCCATCCGGGCCTTCGCCGCCACCGGCGGTCACCCAGTCGCGCAGCTTGGCCGACTCGCGGACAAACTCGCCGCCATGCTTCTTAGTGTCATACCACTGGTCGTGCCACTTGCCGTCGATCAACAGGCCCATATGCCCTCCTCAAAGATGGAAGATTCATCCTATGGAGCGAGAGCCTACGCCCATTTCTTCGACGCTCAAGCGCGTATTTTCCGGCATTTCATTCGATCAGATCGAATCATTTCGGCGAGACCACCGCCTCCCACTCCCTCACCGACTGCATCAGCGCCGCGGCCAAGGCACGGGTTGCCGGCCCCGCCCGGTCACGATCGCGATGGATCAGCTGGATCGGCACCTGGCGATGACCACCGACGATCAGCGGCAAAGGCACCAGTTGCCCGCTCGCCAGCGCATCCTGGATCAGCGTCTCCGGCAGCCAGGCGAAGCCCAGGCCCCGCTTGAGCATGTCCACCGAGGTGCCCAGGTGGCTGACCGTCCAGCGCTGCTCGGCCTTCAGCCAGCCCGAATCCATGGTCTCGCGCTGCGCCGAATCACGCACCACCAGCTGGCGATGCTGCACCAGGTCCCGCAGGTCCAACGGCCGCTCCAGCCGGTGCAGGGCATGTTCGGGATGAGCCACGGCCACGAAGGTCAGGGTCGTCAGCGGCTCGCCGAGGAAGCCCTGCGCCGCCAAGCCCGAGACGACCAGATCGGCCCGGCCGTCGTAGAGCATCTCGACCCCGCCGTTTAGTACGGTCTCGTGCAGCTGCACGCGTACGTGAGGAAAGGCGGCCGAGAAACGCTGCAAGGCCTGCGCCAGCGCCTCCGGCGGGAAGATCTGATCGATGGCCAGTACCACCTCGGCCTCGAGCCCCTCGGCGAGGCTGTCGGCGACGTCCTCCAGCGCCTCAGCGTTCTCGATCAGCTGGCGAGCCCGGCGCAGCAGCATCTCGCCGGCCTCGGTGAGCCGCACGTTGCGCCCCACCGGCTCCATCACCTTGACGCCTAGCTGCTCCTCGAGCTTGTGCACGGCGTGATTGAGCGTGGAAGGGCTCTTGTGCACGACCTGAGAGGCACGGGCAAAGCCGCCGTGATCGACAACCGCGGCCAGCATCCGCCACTGAGCCAGCGTCACTCGAGACATTTCGATTTCCTCGAATCATTTGAGCAAAACTATGCGCTATCGTTGCGCTGGGTGCATGATCAACAATCTCCGCCATCAACACCACCCCCTGATAGAGGATGGCTCATGAACACCACCTCAGAACGCATCACCCGACGCATCCAGCGCCGCCTCACCGCTCAGCCCAGCCAGGACGGCGACGGCGTCAAGATCAAGCGCCTACATGACTTCGGCGGCGGCATAGATCCTTTTCTGATGCTCGACGAACTGGGCTCGGACCAGCCGGACGACTACATCGGCGGCTTCCCGCCCCACCCGCACCGCGGCATCCAGACCCTGACCTACGTGATCCACGGGGGCCTGACTCATGAAGATCATCTGGGCCATGCAAGCACCATCGCGGCCGGGGACGCCCAGTGGATGCACACCGGGCGAGGCATCATTCACTCGGAGATGCCGCTCACCGACCAACAGGGGCTGCATGCCTTTCAGCTGTGGCTGAACCTGCCCCGTCGCGACAAGCTGAGTCCCGCCACCTACCGGGATGTGAAGGCCACCGAGATGCCACAGCTGACCGAGGGCGGCGCGCACCTCATCGCGTTGGGCGGGTACTGGCAGGCCAGCGGCGGCGAGGCCATCGAGGGCCCGCTGACGGCCCTGGCCGGCCAGGGTGCGGTGGCCCACCTGTTACTGGAGGCAGGGGCGTCGCTTGAGCTCAACGCAAAGGCGCCCACCCTGCTGGCCTATGTCTTCGAGGGTACACTCACGATCGCCGGCGAGACCGTCGGCGCCGGAGAGTTGGTCCGCCTGAGCGAGGGAGACCGGCTGGTGCTGTCGAGCAACAGCGGCACTCAGGGCCTGCTGCTGGCCGGCACCCCTCACCACGAGCCGATCGCTCACTACGGCCCCTTCGTGATGAATACGGAGGCGGAGCTTCAGCAGGCGTTGCGCGACTACCGGGACGGTACCCTGACCGGCTGATCCCCGGCTCGGATCGGGCCCGCGGCAGTGCCAGAGCTTTATCGGGAACTTCTGAGCAAAACAGCGTTAATTTTCTGGCATGCTGCGCCTTTTATGACGACACTTTCCAGACCCTGTTTAGGCTGGCGCATGTCGCGACTAGCTGTACATTCTTACAGACTAGGCAGCTAATACGCCATGGGGTAAGGTTCTGATGCCTTTTTATATCCATTTGATCCTTACTGGCCCTTATCCACTATGTTGCGAATCCTTCATTCGCTACCGCGCACGCACAAGTTTCTCTTGTTACCCGTCGCCACGATGGTCACCGTGCTGGGCGCGCAGCAACTTTACACCGCCGTATCGGCGTCGGACGACGGCGCAGGTGATGGCGAATTTACCGTCATCGAGGCGCCCATCGGCGCATCCGCCACCGCCCAGGTCGCTCGGGCGGCTTCTTCCGGCGAGATGCCCGAGCGGACGCGCCCCTCACTACGCAGCGACGAGGAAGGCTATGTCCCCCTCGCCGATCTTCGGGCACAGGAAGTCGTCGACATCAACTTCCTGGCCAAGGCCCATGCCGACGCGCCGGCCGCCGCCCCCCGCCTGATCCCCCAGGAGAGCACCGGCCGCACCGCCGATGATTCCGCCGGGCTCGTTGCCGGCGAACCGCCAAGCCTCGACCCCGACGTGCTTCAGCTGGCCAGCCACCTGGCCGACCTCAACCTCGATGCGGCCGCCGAGGACGGCACCTCCTACGAGGATTTCTCCGCCGATCCGTTGTGGCTGGTCGATGACGACCCGTCGCTGGAGGCGGAGATCGTCGCTCACCAGACCTTCGTGCCCCAGTGGGAAACCTACACCGTGCAGTCCGGCGACACCTTCGCCGTGCTCGCCGAGCGCACCCTGGGCCTGGGCTACAGCGAGGTCATGCAACTACTCGACGCCCTGCCGGACAAGAACGTACTGACTCGCTGGCGCGTCGGCCAGAACTTCGACTATCAGGTGGACCAGAACGGGGAACTACTCGCGCTGCGCATCATGAAGAACGCCCGCAGCGGCTACCTGATCGAACGCACCAACACCGACCAGCAGGCCTTCGAGATCGCCGACATAGAGAAGGCCGGCGAGGCAACTCAACGCCTGTTCGCGGGCACCGTGAACGGCAGCTTCGCGCGCTCGGCACAGTCCACCGGCCTGACCTCCAGCGAGGTCGCCGAACTGACGAACGTGTTGTCCAAGAAGCTCGACTTCCGCCGCGACACGCGGCGTGGCGACAACTTCCAGGTCCTGATCGAATCCGACATCATCGACGGCCAGAGCCTCGACTCACGCATTCTAGCGGTACGCTATCAAGGCGCGCGGATGGATCTGACGGTGCTGCGCAACAGCACCGATAACCGCTTCTATACCCCGGACGGCCATAGCCTGGACCCGGCCTTCAACCGCTACCCCTTCAGGGGTCATTACCGGAAGAGCTCGTCGTTCAACCTGCGCCGCAAGCACCCGATCACCGGCCGCATCAGCCCCCACTACGGCACCGACTTCGCCATGCCCACCGGATCCGCGGTGCGCGCGCCGGCGGACGGTCGCGTGGTCAAGTCCGCGTATCATCGCCTGGCGGGCAACTACCTGGTGGTACGCCACGACAACGGCTACAAGACCCGCTACCTGCACCTCTCCAAGCGCCTGGTCAGCGAGGGTGAACGCGTCACCATGGGCGAGCGCATCGCGCTGTCCGGCAATACCGGGCGCAGCACCGGCGCCCACCTGCACTACGAGGTGATCGTCAACGGCAACCGGGTCGACGCCATGCGCGTCGACCTGCCGGAGAATCAGAGCCTCTCCGGCAATGCCCTGGCGGCCTTCCAGCGTGAGGCCGAACCGCTGCTGGCTCGCCTGGAAAACAGCGACGACAGCACCGCCATCGCCCAGGCCCAGCCCGTCCAGGGCGCCGACGACAGCTGACCCGACACCATCAGCCCGAGGCAAGCAAGCCTCATGACGCCCTGCCCCAGCACCGCTGCGGCGGGGCGTCTTGATGACGGGGCCTGTCTTGTGGCACTCACTGCCCTTCGAGCCCGGACTTCGAGCCCGGCACCCGTTACCCGTCACCGCCCCTCGGCTCCCTCTTCAGCCCTGTCGTCAGCCCTGTCGTCAGCCCTGCCTTCAAGCCAGCATGGCCTTCAGGCATGGCGTCGTGCACCGCGCCCTCTCCTTTCTCCTTGAGCGTTATTCCTCCCCGGCCTGGGGCATCTCTGCCACCTAGCGGTGCAATACGCACCATCACGGCCCGCCCAACCGATGCCTTGTCGATGGAAGTAGAAAACAGTGAATTGATATTAAAGAAAAAAACATAAAAAGGCAGGCTTATTGCTTACTCTTTACCAGTCACTATCAGGCGTAGACCAGGCTCCTTAGGGGTACGAGTGCGTCGGACTCAACCTTCAACGGCGAAGGCCCAAGATCGTGTGTTCGAACGTCATTCGGCGAGGTATTCCCCTATGGAAATCCGCAACAAAGCCAATAAGATTCGCCTGCTCAACTGGAAGACGCCTCAGATGCGGGCCTTCCACTTTTCCTGGTTCGCCTTCCACATCTGCTTCTTCGGCTGGTTCGGCATCGCCCCACTCATGGCAGTGGTGCGTGACGATCTGGGCCTGACCAAGACCCAGATCGGCAATACCATCATCGCCTCGGTGGCCATCACCGTGATCGTGCGACTGGCCATCGGTGTGCTGTGTGACAAGATCGGTCCGCGCAAGGCCTACACCTGGCTGCTGTGCCTGGGTTCGCTGCCGGTGATGTGCATCGGCTTTGCCGACAGCTTCGAGTCCTTCTTCCTGGCCCGCCTGGCCATCGGCGCGATTGGCGCTTCCTTCGTGATCACCCAGTACCACACCTCGGTGATGTTCGCCCCCAACGTGGTCGGCACCGCCAACGCCACCTCCGCGGGCTGGGGTAACCTCGGTGGCGGCACCACCCAGATCCTGATGCCGCTGATCTTCTCAGGCATGCTGATGCTTGGCGTCAATGAGGCCTTCGGCTGGCGCCTGGCCATGGTGGTCCCCGGTATCGTGCTGTTCCTGACCGGCATCGCCTACTACCTGTTCACCCAGGATGCCCCGGACGGTAACTTCGACGAGCTGCGCGCCCGCGGTGAACTGCCCGAGGCCAATGGTGAACACGGCATGGGGGCAAGCTTCGCCGCTGCCGCCAAGGATATCCGGGTCTGGGCCCTGTTCGTGGTCTATGCCGCCTGCTTCGGTGTCGAGCTGACCATCAACAACATCGCCGCCATCTACTACTTCGACAACTTCGACCTGACGCTCGCCACCGCCGGGATGATCGCCGGCCTGTTCGGCCTGATGAACCTCTTCGCCCGCACCCTGGGCGGCATCTTCTCCGATCTCTTCGCCCGCAACTCGGGGCTCAAGGGCCGGGTGCGCTGGCTGTTCATTGCCATGCTCTGCGAGGGCGTGGCGCTGATGTTCTTCTCCCAGATGCACGTACTGGCCCTGGCCATCGGCATCATGCTGGTGTTCAGCCTGTTCGTGCAGATGGCCGAGGGCGCCACCTTCGGCGTAGTACCCTTCATCAACAAGAAGGCGCTGGGTGCCGTGGCCGGCATCGTCGGCGCAGGCGGTAACGCCGGTGCCGTGGCCGCGGGCTTCCTGTTCCGCTCCGAGTCCCTGACCTATCAGGAAGGCCTGTTCTACCTCGGCATCGCGGTGATCATCGCCGCGCTGTGCGCCCTGTTGGTGCGTTTCTCACCAGAGGTCGAGGCCGAGGAGAATGCCGCCTATCGGGAGGCCGCCGGCGAGCAGCCGCAGGCCGCCCTGTCCCTGCGCTGATCCTCTTCCCTTCACGCATAGGCCGTCGCCACCGCCGCCCCTCGGGGCGGCGGTGGCGTTTTCATGCGGCGCAAAACCATTGCGCGCCTTTCGCGCCTTCGCCATGCTGGAAGCATCCGCGGATTAATTAGAGGGAATACAGATGAACGATCGCGTCCTGCTGATTACCGGCGCGTCCAGTGGTATCGGCGCCGCCACCGCCCGTGCCGCCGCCCGCGAAGGCTTTCGCCTGGTGCTGGCGGCCCGCTCCCGCGACAAGCTCACGGCCCTGGCTCAGGAGCTCGGCCCGGAGAAGGTACTGACCGTGAGCTGCGACGTGACCTCGATGGACGACCAGCAGGCCATGGTCGAGGAAGCCCTGGAGCGCTTCGGGCGCATCGATGCCGTGTTCGCCAATGCCGGGCGCGGCGGCTCGCCGGGCGGCTTCAAGGGCGCCGACCACGAGGCCTGGAAGGAGATGATTCTGACCAACATCTACGGGGTCGGCCTGACCCTGCAGGCCTGCCTGCCGGCGCTCGAGCATACCCGGGGCCACGTGCTGCTGACCGGGTCGGCGGCCGGGCGCGCCACCATCCCGGGCTCGATGTACGGCGCCACCAAATGGGCCGTCACCGGCATCGGCTACAACCTGCGGGAGGAACTGCGCGGCAGCGGCATCCGGGTGACCCTGATCGAGCCCGGCATGGTCGATACCCCCTTCTTCGACGAACCGCCCACCCACGCCCTGGAAGACAAGGACATCGCCAACGCGGTGCTCTACGCCATCGACCAGCCGCCCCACGTCGACGTCAACGAGATCCTGGTGCGCCCCACCCCGCCGCTCGAGGGCTAGCCGGTCGGCCCCTGCGCCAGTCCCTGAGTCAGCCCAGGATCATCAGCACACAGGCCGCGGTCAGCAGCCCCATCACCGCATTGAAGACCCGCCAGTGGCGGCGGGTCTTCATCAGCCGGCCGACCGCCACGCCGAAGCCCGCCCACAGCGCGATCGACGGCAGGTTGGTCATGCCCATCACCAGGATCACCGCCACCGCCGAGGCCAGGAAGGCATCGCCAGACAGGGTGAAGGAAGCGATCCCCGAGATCGCCATCACCCAGGCCTTGGGGTTGGCGAACTGGAAGGCGGCGGCTTGCCAGAAGGTCAGCGGGCGCGCGTCGTCATCCACCCCGCGCCGATCCGGCGGCGGCGCGGTGGCGATCCGGTAGGCCAGCCACAAGAGGTAGGCACTGCCGGCGATCTTGAGCCCCCGCTGCAGCGGCGGCCACTGCTCGAAGAGCGCGCCCAGGCCCAGTGCCACGGCGCCCATCAGCCCCATCACCCCGATCGAGATCCCCAGCATGTGCGGCAGGGTGCGCAGAAAGCCGTAGTTGGCCCCGGACGCGGTCAACATCATGTTGTTGGGGCCGGGGGTGGCCGACATGCTGATCGCGAACAGCATCATCGGACCGACCAGGGCCAGCAGCTCGGGCAAGGGAACGGACATGACAGCCTCCTGTGGGTGATGGGAATAGCAGGCCGCCGACATTGTAGGGGTACAATTTCGGCGAAAGTTCCTGACAACGGCGGCAATTGCGCACACAATTGCAGTATGCGCCGCTATCCGTTCCGATCAAGCAAAGCTTTGTCACCCCGACATTGCCCGGTCTAAGACGTTGCCCCGTCCCCCTGACCATCGGCCGCGGCGGCCGGCCCCTTTCGCCTTTTCGTCTCTTCCGCCGTCTTGCCGCTGGAGCATCGCCTCATGGATATTCAGGCCCAGGCCCGCGCCCGCTGCCACTGGTTACCCAATCTCGACGCCGCCGCTACCCCGCGCTACCAGGCACTGGTCGACCGGCTGGCCGCCGACATCGCCGCCGGCACCCTCGCTCCCGGCGAGCGCCTGCCGCCCCAGCGCCTGCTGGCCGATGCCCTCAAGGTGACCGTCGGCACCATCACCCGCGCCTATCGCGAGGCCGAGCGCCGTGGCCTGGTCGAGGCCCGGGTCGGCAGCGGCACCCGAGTGCGCACCCTGGCGGCGGATGCACCGCGCTTTCACCATCTGTCTCACGCCGCCGATGGCAGCGTCGACCTGTCGCTGAGCGTGCCGGTCCCCCATCCCATGCGCGCCCAGCAACTCGCCACCGTGCTGGAGCGTCTGGCCCATCGCCCCGGGGCCATCGACGCCGCCCTGGCCTATCACCCCGAACAGGGCAGCCAGGCCAGCCGCGAGGCACTGGCCGGCTGGCTGACGGAGCAGGGCGTGCCCATGGCCGCCGACGAGCTGATCCTCACCAGTGGCGGCCAACACGCCGACTATCTGGCCCTGCAGGCGCTGGTAAAGCCCGGCGAGGCGGTGGCCTCGGCGGCCCTGACCTACCCGGGCATGATCGCCGCCACCCGTCAGCTCGGCCTCAAGCACGTGGCGGTGCCGATGGACGCCGAGGGCATCCGGCCCGAGGCACTCGAGCGGCTCTGCCTGCAACAGCGGATCCGCCTTCTGTACCTGATGCCGGAGCACAACAACCCCACCGGCGCCCGCATGGGGCAGGCGCGACGGGAAGCGATCGTCGAGGTCGCCCGGCGCCATGATCTGCTGCTGCTGGAAGATGGCGTGCAGTTCGTGACCGCCGAGACCCGCGGCACGCCCTTCTACCGGCTGGCGCCGGAGCGCTCGCTGTATATCTTCAGCGTCTCCAAGTTGCTCGCCGGCGGCCTGCGCCTGGGAGCCCTGCGAGCGCCCGCCAACCTGGTGGCACGCCTCACCGCAGCATTGCGCGCCCAGTACTGGGCCGTGCCCGAGCTGATGGCAAGGGTCGCCGCCGACTGGCTGACCAGCAGCGATGCCAGGACGCTGATCGACTGGCAATGGCAGGAAGTGGCCGCGCGCCAGCGGCTTCTCGCCGAGCGCCTCGAGGGCCACCGGATCGGCGCCCACCCCTGCGGCTTCCACGCCTGGCTGACGCTACCGGAGCCCTGGCGGGCGGTGGACTTCGTGGCCCGCGCCGCCGAGCGCGGCGTGACCCTGATCGGCGCCGACCCCTTCTGCGTGGGCAGCCAGCCGGCCCCTCAGGCGGTGCGCATCTGCGTGACGCCTCCCGCCGAACGTGCCCGACTCGACGAGGGCCTGACGCGTCTGACCGCCCTGCTCGCCGAGGAGCCCCGGCGGGATTCGCCGCTGGTCTGAGGGCCTGGTCCGAGCTCGCCCGCACAAGCAGCCGCTTCACGGAATGTATGAGAGGAGAGACCCATGCGGCTCGCCTCCTCAGGGATTACAGATGGAGGCCCGGCGTCGACGGACTCTGACGCAGCAGCGTGTTCTGATCGATCATGTATTCCGTCGATATCTGGAAGGCGGCTGCACCGAGTGCACGAGCGATGCCGCCGAAGTGACCCGGCTTGATATCGGGTCGAGTGACGCCCTGCATATCCAGTCGGTCGAGCTGCCGCTCCACCTCGCCCACGAGACGCTTCCGAATCGAGGGTGGGAAGGCGCCGTCGATGACCACGGCTTGAAAGTCGATGACCGCCAGGGTGGAAATGATCGCATGCGCCAGGCTCCGTCCCGCCCGGCTGATCCAGGGTTGAACATGGGATTCCACTGCGGCCCAGTCATCGGCCTCGGGATTGAGGTCGCGCAACGGTTCACCGCTATGGTCCGCAATCATGCGCTCGAGGACGACAAGGGAGGCATGATCGACCAGACGATCGCCCCCGGGCTCATCGGGCACACGCAGTGGACCAAAGCCGCCTGAATTCCCGCTACGTCCGGGGAAGACGCTACCGTTCAAGACGACACCGCCGCCGATGAAGGAGCCCACGAAGAAATAGACGAAATCCTGTGCCGTTTCGGGGGGGCCGAACACCAGTTCGGCCCGGCAGGCCGCATTCCCGTCGTTTTCCACGGTGATGGGCCAGGGCACGATCTCCTTGAACGCCGCCACCGGATCGAAACTCCGCCAGGCATCCATCTCCTGCTGGGGAGCACCGAAATCAGCGACCCAGCTCCAAAGTTCGAAGGGCATGGCGATATTCATCGCGGAGATGTCGCTCTGCGACCTGCCGGACGAACGCAGAAGCGAGGTCAGTTGCTCCTTCAGGAAGCGCAGAGTGGCGGAGGGGGTGGGATAGGCATGTGACTCGGTTCGCCTGGCAAGCACCTCTCCAACAAAGTTCACGATGACCAGATCGAAGGTGCGTCGGCCAATCTTGAGCCCCACGTAATGTCGTGCATCCGGGTTCAGCATCATGGGGACCGAGGGCTGCCCGATTCGACCACGAATCGGGGTGCCCCGCAGAAGCAGCCCATCAGCCTCCAGGGCTCGAAAGATGACCGACACGGCATTCGGCGACAGTCCCGTTAGCCTTGTCGCATCGGCCTTGGTGAGCTTTCCGTGGCTGCGCACTAGATGCAGGATCAAGCGTTCGTTAACCCCTCTCACCGTCGTCAGATTCGACCCTTTCAACGGATGAGCGCTCAAGTGCTCTTCGTGATGATCTCCATCTCTGTTCTGCATACTGACCCCTAGGTTCATGGAACAGCTGCGGCACCCGAGGCCACAAGGTAAAAGCTGTCGTCGCTCTTTTCGCTGTCGTACTTTTCGCTGCCGTACTCGATGCCGTCTGACACCATGCCTGCAAACCGCGTGGCGTCCCTATGCGACCAAGGTGAAGCGGCACCCGGAATCGACGACTGTTCTGCAACCAGCGTCATCAGGCTGACGCCCCGTTGGATCGCGATCATCCTCCGGCGATCGATGCCCAGGGGCTCGATACCCACAACAGCATCGCTCTCCAGAGGTCCGGCATCGCAGCTTGTCGCAGGGCAGTCAGCACGCGCCATGCCTGATGCCCCGACGACACTCCGCCTCCAACAGGCGTTGTACTTTGGTCCCAGAAACCGCCGCTGCTGTTGACTCCTCATGCACGCAGCGCCTATACCGGAATGCACACCACCTCAGGTGTAAGACGAAATGGCAGGAAAAGAGAGCTCTCGATGTCAGAGAGATAGTCTGCATAGACGATCTGCCTGCCTTGAAGGATAAACCTGCTGCCGTCCTGAATACTAATTACTTCAAAATGAAGTAGTAAATATTCTCGAAGGCATCCCATGACTCGAACCGGAAGGACAACAATGACAACAACCAAGACCCGCATTGCCGCACTGATGGCCGCAACTGCACTCGCGAGCACGACCATGGTGGGCACCGCCATGGCCGATGATCACACAACCAGCGCCTGCTTGATTACCAAGACCGAAACGAATCCCTTCTTCGTCAAGATGCGAGAAGGCGCTAACGCCAAGGCCGAGGAACTCGGCATCGAGCTCAAGTCGTTCGCCGGCAGGATTGACGGCGACCACAAGACCCAGGTGCAGGCGATCGAGACCTGCATCGCCGACGGCGCCGACGGCATCCTGCTAACGGCCTCGGATACCTCAGCGATCGTGTCAGCGGTTCAACAGGCGCGTGACGCCGGCATCCTGGTCATCGCGCTGGATACCCCTCTCGATCCGATCGACGCAGCCGACGCCACCTTCGCGACGGATAACTTCAGGGCGGGTGAGCTGATCGGTACCTGGGCAGCCGGCCGACTTGGCGACGAGGCCGAGAATGCACGCATCGGCCTGCTTAATGTGAATGTCAGCCAGCCCGCAGTTGGCGTGCTGCGCAATCAGGGGTTCCTGGAAGGCTTCGGCATCGACCTGGGCGACCCCAACAAGTGGGGCGACGAGACGGATTCTCGCATCGTCGGCCAGGACATCTCGGATGGCAACGAGGAAGGCGGGCGTGAGGGAATGGAAAACCTGCTCGTCGAAGACCCGATGATCAATGTGGTCTACACGATCAACGAGCCGGCCGCCGCCGGGGCCTATCAGGCGCTGAAGTCCATGGGCCGCGAGAACGAGGTGCTGGTCGTATCGGTCGATGGCAGCTGCTCTGGCGTCGCCAACGTCAGAGACGGCGTGATCGGCGCCACCGCGCAACAGTATCCCTTGCGCATGGCGTCCCTCGGCATCGAGGCCATCAAGACGTGGGCCGACGAGGGCATCAAGCCGGAGCCGACACCGGGTAAGGATTTCTTCGACACCGGCGTTTCGCTGGTCACCGATCAGCCCGTCGACAATGTGGATTCCATTTCGGTCGCCGAGGGCATGCAACGTTGCTGGGGCTGATTATCTGCCCATGAGCCGAAGGGGTGGCCGCGACGCCGCCCCTTTCCACCCCAAGGCGATAATTGTATCAACCCCGTGAGGACTCCATGGACAAACCTGAAGTGAAGCGGCAAGAGAGCGACGTCGCTCTCGCCACTGCCAGTGAGACCGTTGCCGACTTCAACCCCCATCGTTCCGGCGTTGCCCACCGGCTGCAGCACGCGCTGCACATGAACCCCGCGATCGTGCCCATGATCGTGCTGCTGCTCTCGATCCTGCTCTTCGGCGCCTTGCTGGGCTCCAAGTTCTTCTCGCCCTTCGCGCTCACCTTGATCCTGCAACAGGTGCAGATCGTGGGGATCGTCGCTGCCGCCCAGAGCCTGATCATCCTGACAGCGGGCATCGATCTCTCGGTGGGGGCGATCATGGTGATTTCATCAGTCGTGATGGGGCAGTTCACCTTTCGATACGGGATCCCGGTTCCGGTCAGCATTCTTGCCGGCCTCATGTGCGGCACCTTCTTCGGCTGGGTCAGCGGTGTCCTGGTATCCAAGGTCAAGCTTCCGCCCTTCATCGTGACGCTCGGCATGTGGCAGATCGTGCTTGCCACGAACTTCCTCTATTCGGCCAATGAAACGATACGGGCCCAGGACATCGAAACCCATGCGCCCCTCCTGCAGCTATTCGGCGAGAAATTCAACATCGGGGGCGCGGTCTTCACCGTGGGGGTCGTCTTCATGGTGGCGTTGGTGCTGGTGCTCACTTATGCCCTGCGCCATACCGCCTGGGGACGGCATGTCTATGCCGTGGGTGACGACAAGGAGGCCGCCGCTCTCTCAGGCGTCAAGACGGACCGGGTGCTGATCTCGGTCTACATGCTCTCGGGGCTGATCTGCGCCTTTGCGGGCTGGGCCCTGATCGGGCGTATCGGCTCCGTCTCGCCGACGGCAGGCCAGCTCACCAACATCGAATCCATCACCGCCGTGGTGATCGGGGGGATCTCGCTCTTCGGCGGTCGCGGCTCGATCCTCGGCACGCTATTTGGCGCGCTCATCGTCGGTGTCTTCACCCTCGGGCTGCGACTCCTCGGAGCCGATGCTCAGTGGACCTATCTTCTCATCGGCGTGCTGATCATCGGCGCGGTCGCCGTGGACCAATGGATCAGAAAGGTGTCTGTCTAATGCAAGCACAAGCCCCCATTCTGCAGGCCAAGAACCTCGTCAAGCGCTACGGCCGCGTCACCGCCATCGACCACTGCGACTTCGAGCTTTACCCCGGCGAGATCCTCGCGGTGATCGGGGACAACGGCGCGGGCAAGTCGTCCCTGATCAAGGCGCTGTCTGGCGCCGTCACACCCGACGAGGGCGAGATATACCTGGACGGCCAACGGGTGAAGTTCTCCTCCCCGCTGGATGCCCGCGAACAGGGAATCGAAACGGTCTACCAACAGCTGGCAATGTCGCCCGCCCTGTCGATCGCAGACAACATGTTCATGGGCCGCGAGATTAGAAAGCCGGGCATCATGGGCAAGTGGTTTCGGCAACTGGATCGACCGGCGATGGAGCAACTCGCGCGCGAGAAGCTGAGCGAGCTGGGGCTCATGACGATTCAGAACATCCGCCAGGCCGTCGAGACCCTCTCCGGTGGTCAGCGACAGGGGGTGGCCGTGGCCCGCGCCGCCGCATTCGGTTCCAAGGTCATCATTCTCGACGAGCCAACGGCCGCACTGGGCGTGAAGGAGAGTCGCCGCGTGCTGGACCTCATTCAAGAGGTGAGATCACGGGGCATCCCGATCGTGCTCATCAGCCACAACATGCCGCATGTCTTCGAGGTAGCCGATCGCATCCATATCCACCGACTCGGCAAGCGACTTTGTGTGATCCGGCCCGACGATTACACCATGAACGACGCGGTCGCACTGATGACAGGCGCGAAGGAACCCTCTCAACTGGCAGAGGCGGGCTGATCGATGGCACCAGCATGTACCGATAGCGAGGCCGTCCTGGAGCTGATCAACCAGACGACGCCCTGCGACAAGCGAATCCTCATCGCCATCGCCGGTCCCCCCGGCTCAGGAAAATCGACGCTCGCTAAAGACGTCGTCGAACGACTGAACGCGACGTCAGGAAGCGAATCCCGGGCGGCGCTATTGCCGATGGATGGTTTTCATCTCGATAACGATATTCTTGCGGCACAAGGCATGCTGGCCCGCAAGGGGGCGCCGGAAACCTTCGATGCTCAAGGGTTGGTGCGGCTGGTGCGCCGCATAAGGACAGGCGGGGCCGACATACCCTATCCGTTATTCGATCGAGCACTCGACCGGTCCCTGCCAGAGGCGGGGCTCCTCAAGGCGGACACCCCCATCGTCGTGATCGAGGGCAACTATCTGCTGCTCGATGCGCCGCCGTGGCAGGAGCTTGCCGAATTGTTCGACGCCTCGGTGTTTCTGGCGCCGCCGATCGAGACGCTCGAGGAGCGCCTCATCGAGCGCTGGCTGAGCTTCGGATTCTCCCCCGAGGCGGCCGTGGAGAAGGCCAAAGGAAACGATCTCAAAAACGCCTCCATCGTCCTCGACAACAGTCGCAAAGCCGACCTGCTGCTCACGCAGAAGGACAGTGACCACTGACTGGCTGCCCTGCCTTGCCCGGTTGCGGCGCCCCTGATCGATAACGCCTCATGTTAGAGGAACCACCATGCCTAACCTGCTCGAACAACTGAAACAACACAGCACCGTGGTCGCCGATACCGGCGATCTCGACGCCATCCGCCGCTTCGCTCCCCGGGATGCCACCACCAACCCCTCGCTGATTCTCAAGGCGGTGCGGTCCGGCCAGTATGATGCGCTGCTTGAAGAGATCCTGAACGCCGCCCGGGACCATAACGGGACCCTGGACGAGGCGGTGGATGAGGCCTGCGACCGGCTGGTCGTGGCGATGGGCGGTCTGATTCTCGACCATGTGCCCGGCCGCGTCTCCACCGAGGTCAATGCCCGGCTGTCGTTCGATACCGAGGGCAGCATCACCAAGGCACGCCGCCTGGTGGCACTGTATGAAGAGGCCGGTATCGGACGTGAACGCATCCTGATCAAGCTGGCCTCGACCTGGGAGGGAATCCGTGCCGCCGAGGTACTCGAGCGCGAGGGCATCCAATGCAACCTGACGCTGATCTTCAACTTTGCCCAGGCCCGCGCCTGCGCCGAAGCCGGCGCCTTCCTGATCTCGCCGTTCGTCGGCCGGATTCTGGACTGGCACCGCAAGGCGGATCCCGATACCCGCTATGCGCCGGAGGAAGAACCCGGCGTGCAGTCGGTACGGGCCATCTATCATTACTTCCGCCGGCTTGAGTATCCGACCGTGGTGATGGGGGCGAGCTTCCGCAACAGCGGCGAGATCCTGGCGCTGGCCGGCTGCGATCGCCTGACCATAAGCCCGGCCCTGCTGGAGGAGCTGACCAGCAGCGAGGGCAGGGTCGCGCCGGTGCTGAACGACTCGCGGGAACGCGACACCCGCCCGGCTCCACTGACCGAAGCGGCATTCCGCTGGCAGCTGAACGAGGATGCGATGGCGACCGAGAAGCTGGCCGAGGGCATCCGTGGCTTCGAAGCCGATCAGTTGAAGCTCGAATCACTGCTGCACGACCGCCTCGCCGCGGACAAGGCATAAAGGCACCCGAGACGCGTACATCATCGCGTCGCCGCTAATCTGAGGGCCTGGCCCGCATCGCCTCCAGATCAGGCGATGCGGGCGCTACGCTCGAGCCGGATCGCCACCGCCTTGGAGGTCGGGGTATCGGTACCCTGGCCGACACTCTCCAGCGGCACCAGGGGGTTGGTCTCCGGATAGTAGGCCGCGCAGCAGCCTTCGGGAATGTCGTATGCCACCAGCCGAAAGGCCGGGGCACGACGGGGCGCGCCATCGTGATCGAGCCCGATCAGGTCGACCCAGTCGCCGGCGGTCAACCCCAGTCGCTCCATATCCGCCGAGTTGGCGAACAACACCCGGCGCTGGCCTTTCACGCCGCGATAGCGATCGTTATAGCCATAAACGGTGGTGTTGTACTGATCGTGACTGCGCAGGGTCTGCAGGGTCAGCCAGCCGGCATCGCGCTTGGCGTGCATGCGCTGATGCAACAGCACCTCGGGCAGCGGTGCGGCGCTGAACTCGGCGCGCCCGCTTACCGTGGGAAAGCGCCGCTCGCGGACGGGATTGGCCAGATGGAAGCCCCGCGGCCGGTCGAGGCGCGTATTGAAGTCATCGAAGCCTGGAATCACCGCGGCGATCTCATCACGAATCCTGTCGTAGTCGCTGGCAAGGGCGTCCCAGTCGACCAGGGCGGGATCGATGCCTCGGCGCGGCAACACCCGCGCAAGGGTCGCCTCGGCGATACCGGCGATGATGGCGGGCTCGGAGCGCAGCCGGGGCGAGGCCGGTTCGGTGCGCCCGGCGCTTGCGTGCACCATCGACATCGAGTCCTCGACGCTGATCTTCTGAATCGCCCCCGCCGGCCCCTGGCGGTCGCGCTCGCTGCGCCCGAGGCAAGGCAGAATCAGCGCATCGCCGCCCACCACCAGATGACTGCGGTTGAGCTTGGTGCTGATCTGCACGCTGAGCCGGGTGCGACGCAGCGCCGCCTCGGTGCGCGGCGTGTCCGGGGTGGCGCGGGCGAAGTTGCCGCCAAGCCCCAGGAACACCTCCGCCTGGCCCGCCTCCAGGGCATGGATGGCGCCCACGGTATTGAGCCCGGGCTCGCGGGGCATGGCCACGCCGTAGCGCGCTTCCAGGGCATCGATCAGCCAGGTGGGCGCCGACTCGTCGATGCCCATGGTGCGATCGCCCTGCACGTTGGAGTGGCCGCGCACCGGGCAGGCGCCGGCCCCCGGCCGACCGACGTGGCCGCCCAGCAGCAGCAGATTGATGATCTCGCGCACCGTGGCCACCGAGTGCTCATGCTGGGTGATGCCCATCGCCCAGGTGATGATCAGCCGTTTGGTGCTGGCATAGATCTCGGCAACATGCTCAAGCTCGGCGCGCACAAGCCCGGACTGGTCTTCGAGATCCGGCCAGGGCGTCGCCTCGACCAGGGCTCGCCACTCGGAGAGTCCCTGGGTGTGCTGGTCGATAAACTCGGTCGCTGGGGTGAAGCGCCCCTGTGCCTCCAGGGCAAACAGCGCCTTGGCGATGCCCCGCAGCGCCGCCATGTCGCCGCCCATGCGCGGCTGCAGATAATCCGAGCTGATCGTCTGGCTGGCGCCACGCAGCATCTCGAACTTGTCCTGAGGGTCGGCGAAGCGCTCGAGCCCCCGCTCGCGCAGGGGGTTGAAGGTGACCACCCGCGCACCGCGCTTCACCGCCCGGCGCAGATCGCCGAGCATCCGCGGGTGGTTGGTGCCGGGGTTCTGACCGAGCACGAAGATGGTATCCGTCTCTTCGAAGTCCTCGAGCAGCACCGTGCCCTTGCCGGTCCCCAGGCTCGCCTTCATGCCTACACCGCTCGCCTCGTGGCACATGTTCGAGCAATCCGGGAAGTTGTTGGTCCCGAAGAGCCGCACAAACAGCTGATAAAGATAGGCAGCCTCGTTGCTGGCCCGGCCGGAGGTGTAGAACAGCGCCCGGTCGGGGTCATCGAGGGCCGCCAGGTGATCGGCGATCAACGCGAAGGCCTCGTCCCAACGGATCGGCACATAGCGGTCGCTGTCCGCGTCATAGCGCATCGGCTCGGTCAGCCGGCCCTGATCCTCGAGCCGGAAGTCGTCCCAGCTGGCAAGCTCGCTCAGGGTGTGACGGGCGAAGAAATCACGGCCGACCCGCTTGGCGGTGGTCTCCCAGGCGACCGCCTTGACGCCATTCTCGCAGAACTCGAAGGACGAACCCTCCAGCGGATCGCCCCAGGCACAGCCCGGGCAATCGAAGCCCGCCGGCTGGTTGGTCGACAGCAGCGCCCGCACACCGGTCAGCGGCGCCCGGTTGTGCTGCAAGTGTTCGCCCACGCTCTTCAGGGCGCCCCAGCCCCCGGCCGGGCCACCATAGGCCTTCACCCGCGGGTCGCGGGTCAACTCTGGGTCGGCTTGGGGAATACCTGCAGTGTCGTGCGTCTCGGCAGTCATGGAAGTCTCGGCAGTCGGGGCAGAATCAAGGGTGTCGGAGATCGAAGCAGACGTGTTCATCGGCCTGTTTCTGGGCCTGTGTCCAGGTATCGTCATGACCGGGGCTCCTCGTCGGGAGCATGACCGCTGATCAGCTCCAGGCGCCGACCGCGGTGACAGCAGATAAGATTGAGACCGCAGGCCCTCGCCACCTCCACGGCCATGGCCGAGGGGAGCGACAGGGTGGCCAGCGTCGTAATGCCGGCGCGCACCGTCTTCTGCACCAGCTCCAGGCTGCAGCGGCTGGACAGCAGCACGGCGTCAGGCATGCGCCCGCGGCGAAGCCCCTCGCCGATCACCCGATCCAGGGCGTTGTGGCGACCGATATCCCAGCCGTCCATCACAACGCTGCCGCTGGCCTCCAGTCCCAGCGCCCCATGCTGGCCGCGCCGGGCGCGGGCCTCGAGTTCTGCAAGCCCCCGACGAAGCGCCTCGCTTGGCAGCGGTGGCCGGGCCTCGAGCCGCTTGAGTCCGGCCATCAGCTGGGCCTCATCGACCATGCCGCAGGCCCCGCAGCTCGAGACCGACGCCGCCGGGCGCCTGCCCGCCTCGGCGCGGGCCGCCACCGACGGCGCGACCTCGAGGGCGACCGACAGGCCGTGTCGCAGCCGGGCCAGTTGCACGGCGTGCACCTGATCGATGCTGTCTATCCAGCCGGCGGTAAAGGCATGGCCCAGCGCCAGCGGCTCGAGGGATTCGGGGGTGGCAAGCAGCGAGACCATGGCGGTGTCGTTGAGCAGCAGGGTGATGGGCCGCTCCTGAGGGCCCTGCCAGTCTCGCAGGGGAGCCTCGCGACGGTCGTCATAGCCCGCGGAGGCGGAAGGGATATTACGCGGCGTCAGCGAGAGCGCGGGGGAGGACATGCGGCAGGATCCGGGTGGCGTAGAAGACACGACGCTACCCGAAGGCGATGGCCTGGCGCCAATCGAGACGGCTGATGCCGTCATAGAGGCTGTCTATCTAAAAGGCGGCTTGGCGACAGGAGCGCCTGGCGGCAAGCGGCCTTTCTAGACGCGAGCGAGGGACAGCCGATCGGGGCGCTGACTCCCCCGTGGCCAGTGCTGACTCGGATGAGTGGCTCATCCCGCCGGCCAGACCGCCAGCACCGCGTCGAGCAGCCGGCTGGTGGGCCGCTGCCGACTCCACAGTAGCCCCACACGATCTCCAGGGCCCGGCAAACGGCGCGCCACCAACCCGGGCGCCAGCCGCCTCGCCGCGGCCTCTGGCATCACCCCGACGCCGTGGCCGGCGACCAGCAGTTCCCCCAGGGCATGGAGGGAATTGGCCTCGAACACCGGCTCGATGGCAAGCCCCCGCTCGGCCAGCCGGGACTCGAGCAGCTGGCGGTTGTGCATCTCGGGCGTCAGCAGGCATAGCGGATAGGCCGACAGATGCGACCAGTCCAGGGGCTCTGGCAAGCTGAAGTGCGCAGGCGCGGCCACCAGGGCGGGCGCCTCCTCGATCAGTGGCCGGCAGACGAATCCCGCCATGGCGGGGGTGTCCAGATAGCCCACCACCAGATCCAGGGCGCCGTTGGCGAGCCCCTGCGCCAGATCCGGCGTGGCCAGCTCGCGCAGCCGAATCGAGAGCCTGGGATGCGACTGGCGAAGCGCGCCCAGGCGGCCGATCACCTCCCCAAGCGCGGTGGGAATGACACCTAGAGTGAGACATCCCGCCAGCGGTGCCTCGGTGGAGAGCTCGCCGCGCAGGGCGGCATATTCATCGAGAATACGCCGGCCATGCTCAAGCACCCGCTCGCCTTCAGGAGTGAAGCCTTCGAAGCGGCGGCTGCGCCGGATCAGGCGGGTGCCGAGTTCCTCCTCGAGCTGGCGCAGCCGCGCCGAGAGGGTCGGCTGGGTCACATGGCAGGCCGCGGCGGCGCGCCCGAAATGGCGCTCGCGGGCAAGCGCCGCGAGAAAGGCGAGCTGACGATGGTCCACGCGTGTCTCCGCGACTCGATGAGGTCGATAGGGTGCCCTGGCGGGGCGGCTCACGTCATTGGGCGCCACCGGCGCCGAGGGCGTGAACAGCACGCCCCCACCGGTACCGCCTGATACACTCGGGCCATGACCGCCAAGGAGGCTTATCTTGTCACCACCGCCCTCCCCCACGCCAGCCCGCTTCTCGAGCTTTATCGGCGTGTTTCGCTACAGCCGCCGTGCCCTGGCGCTGGTGTGGGATACCTCCCGTGGCCTGACCCTGGGGCTTGCGCTCTGCACCCTGGTGGCCGGCGTGCTGCCGGCGATGGCGGCCTATGTCGGCCAGCTGATCGTCGATGCGGTGGTGGCCGCCATGGATCACTACCAGGCCGCAGCCACGCCCTCACTGCTCGAGGAAGCTCGGCCGGTGCTCAAGTACGTGGCGCTCGAAGGGCTGATCATTGCCCTGATCGACCTGGCCCGGCGCGGGCTCTCGGCTCAGCAGTCGCTATTGCGGGCGCTGCTCGGCCAGAAGGTCAACGTGATGATCCTCGAGAAGGCCGGCACCCTGTCGCTTGCCCAGTTCGAGGACTCGGAGTTCTACGACAAGCTGACCAGGGCCCGCCGCGAGGCCTCGACCCGGCCGCTTTCCCTGGTCAACAAGACCTTCGGGCTCTTGCAGAACGGCATCTCGCTTGCCAGCTTCGCGGTGCTGCTGGTGCAGTTCTCGCCCTGGGCGATCGCCATCTTGGTGGTTGGCGCCCTGCCGGTGTTCCTCTCCGAGGCCAAGTTCTCCGGCGATGCCTTCCGGCTCTTTCGCTGGCGCTCTCCGCAGACCCGCATGCAGATGTACCTGGAGACCGTGCTGGCCCGGGAGGACAGCATCAAGGAGGTCAAGCTGTTCGGGCTCGAGCCCTTGTTCCTCAAGCGCTACCGGGACATCTTCGACGGCCTCTACGCCGAGGATCGGCGCCTAACCCTGCGCCGCGACGGCTGGGGCTTCGTGCTCGGCCTGCTGGGCACCCTGACCTTCTACGGCGCCTATGCCTGGGTGGTGCTCGACACCGTGGTCGGGCGGCTGACGCTTGGCCAGATGACCATGTACCTGATGGTCTTCAAGCAGGGCCAGGCGGCCCTTTCGGCTAGCCTCACCGCGGTCAGCGGCATGTACGAGGACAACCTCTACCTCTCGAATCTCTATGAATACCTCGAACAGCCGGTCGACGCAGAAGGCGGCAGCCTGACTCGGGGCGCGGCCCCCGGCGACGGCATCCGCTTCGAGGGAGTCGGGTTCACCTACCCGGGCGCCGAGACGCCGGTACTTGCCGATATCAGCCTGCACCTGCGCCCGGGCCAGAGCCTGGCGCTAGTCGGTGAAAATGGCTCCGGCAAGACCACCCTGATCAAGCTGCTGACGCGTCTCTACCCGCCGAGTGAAGGCCGCATCCTGCTCGACGGTAGCCCGCTCAAGGACTGGGACGTGCAGGCACTGCGCCGGCGCATCGGGGTGATCTTCCAGGATTTCGTGCGCTATCAGCTACAGGTGGGCGAGAACCTCGGCGTCGGCAACGTCGACGCCTTCTCCGATGAGGCCCGCTGGCGCTATGCCGCCGAGCACGGGCTCGCGGATGACTTCATCGCCCAGATGCCGGCCGGCTACGAAACCCAGCTGGGACGCTGGTTCAAGGGCGGCCAGGAGCTCTCGGGGGGGCAGTGGCAGAAGGTGGCGCTGTCGCGGGCCTACATGCGCGAGGACGCCGACATCCTGGTGCTCGACGAGCCGACGGCGGCCATGGACGCCGCCGCCGAGGCCCGGATCTATGCCCGCTTTCGCGAGCACCGCCGGGACAAGATGACCCTCCTGATCTCGCACCGCTTCTCGACCGTGCGGGCCGCCGACCAGATCCTGGTCATCGACCAGGGACGGATCATCGAGCGCGGCGATCACGAACACCTGCTGGCCGAGAACGGCCGCTACGCCCAGCTCTTCCGGCTGCAGGCCGAGGGCTATCGCTAGGCGGGCGCCCGGATAGCCCAGGGGGGACTAGGAGCTGGCCTCCTCGACCGCCGGCGTGGGCACCCTCACCGGCTTGGCCAGCAGCTGGCTGGCGACATAGTAGATCACCGCCCCCAGCGCCGAGCCGGTGAACCAGCCGAAGTCGTAGAACCAGCTCATGGTGCCGGTCGAAAGCGAGATCACGGTCAGCCCCACCGGGATCAAGAAGGCGATGAAGCCGGCCGGGTTGTAGGCCGGATAGGCGCCCCCATCCCGATACAGGCTTACCACATCCAGCGACTGGCGCTTCACCAGGAAGTAGTCCACCGCCATGATCCCGGCGATCGGCCCCAAGAGGCTCGAATACCCCAGCAGCCAGTTGGAGTAGAGGCTCTCCAGGGTCACGTCGGAGACGATCAGCCCGGCCTTCTGCAAGAGGTCATAGCCCATCAGCAGCACCCCGACCAGACCGGTCATCAGCACGCCACGCGTCTGGTTGATCAGCTTCGGCGCGATGTTCTGGAAGTCGTTGGTGGGCGAGACGATGTTGGCGGCGGTGTTGGTAGAGAGGGTCGCGACGATGATCAGCACCATGGCGATCCCCACCCACACCGGGCTGTCGATGCGCCCGATCAGGCTGACCGGATCGGAGACCGTCTCGCCGACCAGCGAGGCGGAGGCCGCGGTCATCACCACCCCAAGCGCCGCGAAGAAGAACATGGTCAGCGGCAGGCCGATCACTTGGCCGATGATCTGATCCTTCTGGCTCTTGGCGAAGCGGCTGAAGTCGGGAATGTTCAGCGACAGCGTCGCCCAGAAGCCGACCATGGCGGTCAGGCCGGCGAAGAAGTAGCCATACACCGAGGCTCCTTCCGGACGCGACGGCGGCTGGCTCATCAGCTCGCTCACCGACACATGGGGCATCGCCCACACCATCAGCCCCACGCCCACCGCCAGCAGCAGCGGCGCGGCCAGGGTCTCGAGCCACTTGATCGACTCGGCGCCGCGGATCACCACGTAGAGGTTCATGGCACCGAAAACGAAGAAGCCGATCACCTCGCCCACCCCGTCCAGCGCCTTCCAGGCCGGGAAGATCGCCGACAGCAGCAGGTGGATGGCCAGGCCGCCGAACATGGTCTGAATGCCGAACCAGCCGCAGCCCACCAGTGCCCGGATCAGGCAGGGCACGTTGGAACCGCGGATGCCGAACGACGAGCGCAACACCACCGGGAAGGGAATGCCGAACTTGGTGCCCGGAAAGGCATTCAGGGTCAGCGGTACCAGCACCACCACGTTGGCCAGCAGGATGGTCAGCAGCGCCTCGCCCACGGACAGGCCGAAGTAGGCGGTCAGCACGCCCCCGAGGGTGTAGGTCGGCACGCAGATCGCCATGCCTACCCAGAGCGCCGCCACGTTCCAGCGGCTCCAGGTTCGTTCCTTAAGCCGCGTGGGGGCGATGTCCTCGTTGAAGCGAGAGCTATCCCGCACGTCGCTGCCGACCTCGAGCTCGATGAGCTCGCCGCGGCGAATGGTATGTGAAGTGGTTGCCGTCATTGTTGTTGTCTCCTCAGTGGCTCGCCAAACGCCCAGACGTGCCGGGCCGTCATGCTGCATCGCAAGAAACATGCCCGAATCGCGATCGAACACGGCCTGCGTGGCCGGTGGAAGGCCGGATAGCCCGGCCTTTCGCCGCCAACTTATTGATTTATTTCCTCACCCAAAACCTGTCTCTACCGTCAATTTTTTAAGGGCACCTGCCCTGATGCCCTTCGCATCAAGCCAAGGCGGCATCCTGACACCATAGTCAATTTCTAAGATGGTGCATAAAACACCCCATCAGGCGCCTTGCACGGCCTAGAAGAGAAACACAAGCCAATGTTTTTAAAGATTAAAGCGCCCAGGACTGCAGAAGAGTCATAAGAGTGCACTCAACACACCAAAACGGAGAAAGCATTTTATTTCAATAAGTTAAGACATTTCATAAGCAAAAAGTCAGGTGATAAAAAATGCTTGCAAGGTCTGCCTGCGAGGGTCTAGCTTTTCCATAACCTGACTCGATAGTCAGTTTTTAAAAACCACAACAACAAGACCAGATGAGGATCATGCGATGGAAAAGGTGAAGATCGGCGTCATCCAGATGGGCCTGAAGACCGGCACCGACCTCGACCCCGCGGCGATTCGCGACGCCATGAACGAGGCGCACCTGCCGCTGATCGAGCAGGCCGCCGAACAAGGCGTCCAGGTGCTGTGCTTCCAGGAGGTGTTCAACCAGCCCTACTTCTGCCCCAGCCAGGACAAGAAGTGGTACGACGCCGCCGAGCGCGTCCCCGAGGGCCCGACCTGCCAGATGATGCAGAAGCTCGCCGCCAAGCACCGCATGGTCATCATCGTGCCGATCTACGAGGAAACGGTGACCGGCATCTACTACAACACCGCCGCGGTCTTCGATGCCGATGGCAGCTACCTCGGCAAGTACCACAAGACCCATATTCCCCAGGTCGCCGGGTTCTGGGAGAAGTTCTACTTCAAGCCGGGCCAGTCCGACTGGCCGGTGTTCGACACCGCCTACGGCAAGATCGGCGTCTACATCTGCTACGACCGCCACTTCCCAGAAGGCTGGCGGGCCCTGGCCCTCAACGGCGCCGAGATCATCTTCAACCCCAGCGCCACCGTCGCCGGGCTTTCCCAGTACCTGTGGGAACTCGAGCAGCCCGCCTCCGCCGCCGCCAACGGCTGCTTCATCGCCGCCATCAACCGGGTCGGCACCGAAGCCCCCTGGAACATCGGTGAGTTCTACGGCAGCTCCTACATCGCCAATCCCCGGGGCGAGATCGAGGCCCAGGCCAGCGCCAAGGATGACGAACTCCTCGTGCACGAGGTCGACCTGGCCATGGTCCGCGAGATCCGCA
This sequence comes from Halomonas sp. YLGW01, assembly GCF_014840935.1. Classification (NCBI taxonomy): domain Bacteria; kingdom Pseudomonadati; phylum Pseudomonadota; class Gammaproteobacteria; order Oceanospirillales; family Halomonadaceae; genus Halomonas; species Halomonas sp. YLGW01. The sequence goes on from NZ_CP062005.1 coordinate 2,633,578, forward strand.
ACAACTGGCAGTTCTTCCGCGACCGCCGCCCCGAGACCTACACCCGCCTGACCGACGGCGAATAGCCGCACGCCCTGCCGCCCGACGGGCGGCAGGCCCACGACTGCGAGACTCCGACAATAAGCACGACTTTTCGGACAACACCTAGGGAGCAGCGACCATGACGCTCTTGATCCGTGGCGGCACCGTCGTCACCCATGACGAGACCTACCGCGCCGACGTCCTGTGCGTCGACGGCCAGATCGCCGCCGTCGGCCCCGACCTCGAGGTCCCCGCCGGCGCCGAGATCATCGATGCCGCCGGCCAGTACGTGATGCCCGGCGGCATCGACCCGCACACCCACATGCAGTTGCCCTTCATGGGCACGGTGGCCAGCGAGGATTTCTACACCGGCACCGCGGCGGGGCTGGCCGGCGGCACCACCACCATCATCGACTTCGTGATCCCGAGCCCCGGCCAGTCGCTGATGGAGGCCTTCGAGACCTGGCGTGGCTGGGCCGACAAGGCCGCCGCCGACTACGCCTTCCACGTCGCCATCACCTGGTGGGACGACAGCGTGCGCGAGGACATGGGCACGCTGGTCCGCGAGCACGGGGTGAACAGCTTCAAGCACTTCATGGCCTACAAGAACGCCATCATGGCCACCGACGACATCCTGGTGGAAAGCTTCACCCGTTGCCTGGAACTCGGCGCCGTGCCCACCGTGCATGCCGAGAACGGCGAACTGGTCTATCACCTGCAGCAGAAGCTGCTGGCTCAGGGCATCACCGGTCCTGAGGCCCACCCGCTGTCGCGTCCGCCGCAGGTCGAAGGCGAAGCCGCCAGCCGTGCGATCCGCATCGCCGGCACCCTGGGCGCCCCGATCTACGTGGTGCACGTGTCCTGCAAGGATTCGCTCGACGAGATCACCTATGCCCGCCAACAGGGCCAAGCGGTCTATGGCGAGTGCCTCGCCGGCCACCTGGTGATCGACGAGAGCGTCTATCGCAACAAGGACTGGGACACCGCCGCCGGCTATGTGATGAGCCCGCCGTTTCGCAGCAAGGCGCATCAGGACGCCCTGTGGAAGGGCCTGCAATCAGGCAACCTGCAGACCACGGCAACCGACCACTGCTGCTTCTGCGCCGAGCAGAAAGCCATGGGCAAGGACGACTTCACCAAGATTCCCAACGGCACCGCCGGCATCGAGGACCGCATGGCCGTGCTGTGGGACGAGGGCGTCAACTCGGGCCGGCTTTCGCTTCAGGAGTTCGTCGCCCTGACCTCCACCAACGCCGCCAAGATCTTCAACCTCTATCCGCGCAAGGGCGCGGTGCGGGTCGGCGCCGACGCCGACCTGGTGGTCTGGGATCCCAAGGGGACGCGCACCATCTCGGCCAAGACCCACCACCAGAACATCGACTTCAACATCTTCGAGGGCAAGACGGTCACCGGCATTCCGCGCCACACCATCAGTCAGGGCAAATGGGTATGGCGTGACGGCGAGCTGCATGCCGAACGCGGCGCCGGCCGCTACCTCGAGCGTCCGGCCTACCCAGGCGTCTATGACGTACTCAAGCGTCGCGCCGAGGTCAATACCCCCACCGCCGTCGACCGCGATTGAAGCGTTGCTCACGAAAGCGCACTGAAGCCCCTCGCGCCTGACAGGCGCGAGGGGCCTATAACAACAAACGAGGTGATCACCGTGACCCACCCACTCAGCCATCCACTCAGCCACCTGCCCCGCGCCGCGGACAGCCGTGACGCGAGCGTGGCCCTGGAGGCAGGCTTCAGCGACCTGCATCCACCGCTGACCTCGCGCCAGGCCATTATCGAGAGCCAGCGCTGCCTGTACTGCTATGACGCGCCCTGCATCCAGGCCTGCCCCTCCGATATCGACATCCCGCGCTTCATCCGCGAGATCAGCGAGGACAACCTCAACGGCGCCGCCCAGACCATCCTCGAGCAGAACATCCTCGGCGGCAGCTGTGCCCGGGTCTGCCCCACCGAGATCCTCTGCGAGCAGAGCTGCGTGCGCAATCACCACGAGGAATGCCAGCCGGTACTGATCGGCCTGCTGCAACGCCACGCCATCGACAATATGGACTTCGACGGCCATCCCTTCACCCGCGCCGCCGAGACCGGCAAGCATATCGCCGTGGTCGGGGCCGGCCCGGCGGGCCTGTCCTGCGCTCATCGTCTGGCGACCCATGGCCACCGGGTGACCATCTTCGAGGCCGAGCCCAAGCCCGGCGGGCTCAACGAATACGGCATCGCCCGTTACAAGCTCACCGACGACTACGCCCAGCAGGAGATCGATTTCCTGCTCGAGATCGGCGGCATCGAGATTCGCCATGGCCAGCGCCTGGGCGACAACCTGACCCTCGAGACGCTCCAGAGCGAGCATGACGCCGTCTTCCTCGGCCTCGGCCTCGGCGCCAGCCGGCAGCTGGGCCTGACCGGCGAGCGCTCGGATGGCGTAGCGACGCCCGGCGTAGCGACGCCCGGCCTGATGCCGGCCACCGACTACATCAAGGAGCTACGGCAGGTGAGCGATCTCGGCGAGTTGCCGCTGGCCCGGCGCTGCGTGGTGATCGGCGCCGGCAACACCGCCATCGACATGGCGGTGCAGATGGCCCGCCTGGGCGCCGATGACGTCACCCTGGTCTACCGCCGCGGCGTGGAGGCCATGTCGGCCACCGGCCACGAACAGGACATCGCCCGAGCCAACGGGGTGCGCATCGTCACCTGGGCCAAGCCCGACGAGGTGCTGCTGGATGATCAGGGCCGAGTGGCCGGCATGCGCTTCGAACGCACCCGCGAGCAGGATGGTCGCCTGGTCGGCACCGGCGACACGCTGGAGCTTCCCGCCGATGCGGTCTTCACCGCCATCGGCCAGACCTTCGCCGCGGACAGCCTGAGCGATCCCCGCGCCGCGCGACTCGAGCCGCAGGGCGACAGGATCCATGTCGATGCCCACCTGCGCACTAGTCTGCCCGGGGTCTATGCCGGCGGTGACTGCGTGGCGCCGGGACAGGATCTCACCGTGCAGGCCGTGCAGCACGGCAAGCTGGCCGCCGAGGCCATTCACCAGGACCTCATGGCCCGTCAGGAGGTGGCGTAATGAAGGCGTCAGCGAAACATCCCAAGGTCGATCTGAGCATCGAGTTCGCCGGCATCAAGTCGCCCAACCCCTTCTGGCTGGCCTCGGCGCCCCCCACCGACAAGGCCTACAACGTCGAGCGCGCCTTCGAGGCCGGCTGGGGCGGCGTGGTGTGGAAGACCCTCGGCGAGGACCCGGCACCGGTCAACGTCTCCTCGCGCTATTCGGCGCACTTCGGCAAGAATCGTGAGGTGCTGGGCTTCAACAACATCGAGCTGATCACCGACCGCAGCCTCGAGATCAACCTGCGCGAGATCACCGAGGTCAAGAAGCGTTGGCCGGATCGGGCCATGATCGTCTCGATCATGGTGCCCTGCGTCGAGGAGAGCTGGAAGGCGATCCTGCCCCGGGTCGAGGCCACCGGCGCCGACGGCATCGAGCTCAACCTGGGCTGTCCGCATGGCATGCCCGAGCGCGGCATGGGCGCCGCAGTGGGCCAGAACCCAGAGCTGATCGAGCAGGTCACCCGCTGGTGCAAGACCTACTCGAGCCTGCCGGTGATCGTCAAGCTGACTCCCAACATCACCGATATCCGTGAACCGGCCAAGGCCGCGCTGCGCGGTGGCGCCGATGCGGTGTCGCTGATCAACACCATCAACTCGATCACCTCGATCGATCTCGACCAGATGGTGGCCAAGCCGACGGTGGGCACCCAGAGCACCCACGGCGGCTACTGCGGGTCGGCGGTCAAGCCGATTGCCATGAACATGGTCGCCGAGATCGCCCGCGACCCGGCCACCCAGAACCTGCCGATCTGCGGCATCGGCGGCATTTCCACCTGGCGCGATGCCGCCGAGTTCGTGGCACTCGGTGCCGGCGCCGTGCAGGTGTGCACCGCCGCCATGCTGCATGGCTTTCGCATCGTCGAGGAGATGAAGGACGGCCTGGCGCGCTGGATGGAGGAGCAAGGCCACGCGAGCCTCGAGGCGTTCTCGGGCAAGGCGGTGGCGAACACCACCGACTGGAAGTATCTCGACATGAACTTCCAGACCATCGCCCACATCGACCAGGACAAGTGCATCCAGTGCGGGCGCTGCTACATCGCCTGCGAGGACACCTCGCACCAGTCGATCGCCCAATTGATCGAGACCAGTGGCGCCCGTCGCTATGAAGTCATCGAGAAGGAATGCGTGGGCTGCAACCTGTGCCAGATCACCTGCCCGGTGCAGGACTGCATCACCATGGTGCCGCAGCAGCACGACAAACCCTACATGAGCTGGAACGAGGACCCCCGCAACCCCTTCCGCGCCGCGGGTTAAGAGAGGTCTTTAGCTAGACTTTTCGGACAAAACCTAAGTCCCATCTCCTCGCCACTCTCTCGACACTCTCACGCCACCCCGGGTCCGCCCGGGGTGGCGTGTGTCTGGCGGGTCATTATTCGGGACTTAATTAAGGCTCGGGACTTAAGGCTCAGGACGACAGGCCGATGCCGCGCAGGATGATGCTGGTCACCGACTGCACGGCGCGCTCGAACTGCAGGTCGTCGAGCGGCACATCGTCGTTGAGCAGGCAGATCTGATAGTCGAAATCGGCGTAATGCTGGGTCGAGGCCCAGATCATGTACAACAGGTAGGAAGGATCGACCGGCAGGATCTGTTCGGCCTCGATCCAGCTGCGGATCTTGGCCTCCTTGAGCTTGGCCCATTCATAGAGGTGCTCACGCAGACAGTCCCCGAGCACTGGCGCGCCCTGCATCACTTCGGTGGCCCACACCTTGGACCCCGCGGCACGATCACGGGAATGCGTCATCTTGGCGCGAATATAGGTCGAGAGCACCACCCTCGGGTCGTCATAGAGCTCGAAGCACAGCGCATCCTGCTTCCAGACCTCGAGCAGCCCCAGCAGCACCTCGCGGTAAAGCTCCTCCTTGGTCGAGAAATAGTAGTGCACGTTGGACTTGGGGATCTCGGCAAGCTCGGCGATCTCACCGACCGATGCACCCGCATAGCCCTTCTCGGCGAAGACCTGCTCGGCCGCCAGCAAAATATTCTCGATATTTCGGCGCCGAATGCCGCCTTTTCGCTTGGCCATTTACTCTCTCGATCCGATGGAACTCCCTGGGACAGGGGGCCAGTCTAGCATCCTCCGCGCCTCACCGGCCTCAAGTCTTGGGCCCTACCTCAGGCGCTAGGGCTGGGTATCCACGTGGGCGCGATCACGATGCTCATGGGCTACAAGCGTGGCACCTCCTCGGCATGAGCCACGGCATCGCCCTGCCCTCAATCGAGAGGATCAGATGGTATCCGCTCGATCACGAGACGCAGCTCCAGCGCGGCCTGAGTCGTCAGCCATTGCCGGGCCGCCGGTTTCCCCCGCTTGCGCGCCCTTGCTAGAGTGAAGGCCCGCTGGCCGGCGAGACCGGCCGCGCCATTTGCCAACAAAGGAAGCGCCGCATGACTATTTCCGTAGGCGACAGGATCCCCGACGTCACCATCAAGACCAACGGCGCCAATGGCCCGGAAGACATCGCCCTGGGCGAGCTGTTTGCCGGCAAGAAGGTGGTGCTGTTCGCCGTGCCCGGCGCCTTCACGCCGGGCTGCTCCAACACCCACATGCCCGGCTTCGTGATCAAGGCCGACGACATCCTCGCCAAGGGCGTGGACACCATCGCCTGTCTGTCGGTGAACGATGCCTTCGTGATGGATGCCTGGCAGAAAGACCAGAACGCCCAGCAGATCACCATGCTGGCCGACGGCAACGCCGAGTTCGCCAAGGCCCTGGGCCTGGAGATGGACGTCAGCGCCGGCGGCATGGGTATCCGCAGCAAGCGCTTCGCCCTGATCGCCAACGACGGCGTGGTGGAATACCTGGGCGTCGACGCCAAGGGCGTGGAGCAGAGCAGCGCCGACACCGTGCTCGGCCAGCTATAAGCCAGACGACAGCGCTCCTCGACGACGCTCCTGGAGACAGGCCGGTGCATGACACCGGCCGTTGTATCCTCCCTCCCCCGCCCTTCTTCCGTCCTTCTCCCATCCGCACCTGACTGGAGACATGCCGCCCGAAAGCGCTGATCCGTCGTGCCCAGCGAACCGGTTACGCGGGTCCCCGGTCGCGTCGTGGGAGAGCGGTTCGGAGGATTCCCCTAGTCGCCAGGGCGCGTCGCAGCCTGCCGAGGCAAGACGGCCTTCCTGATGGCCTCTTCGCTGATATCGTCCACCTCGGAGAGCTGCACCATCAAGGCTTCCCCTTCCTCCAGCACCCGGTCGAATACCACGATGGAGGCCTGGGGAAATTCCGGGCATTTCTCGGCTTCCATCTTCACGTAGTAGAGCTGATTGATGAGGTTGTTGATGATGTGCTGGGCACTATAGAGCGTCGCCAGATAGATCTTTTCCTTTTCCCGTTCTCTCGCCATGGTGTGCAGCTCTTCCGTCTTCCTCATCCAGCTGATGGAAAGAATCGCGGTCACCCAGATCGCAAAGATGGCGAGCAACCGATTGAGCAGCACCTGCCAGGGTTCGCCCCCGGGCGGAGAGAAGTAATAGCCAAGCACCGTCATCAGCGTGCAGATGGCCGCCACCCCCACCACCCCGCGGCTGTCGCGAGTCCAGAGGGCCAGCAACACCGCCGCCACATAGGGCTCGCCCCCGGCGATCCCCCGCGGCAGCTGAAGATCCACGACAAAGACCAGCCCGATCAGTGCCGCCACCGACCCATAGCGCATCCAGCCCGACGAGGTCTCACGCGCAGGCATCATTCCCTCCCCGCCCGACCAGCCTATCCCCGGGGCATCGCGGTGTTCCGTTCACTGGCATCAAGGTGTCTCACCCCATCGCTGCGCCTCGAAGCCCGCGATGACGTCGAAGAGCTCGGCATCGATCGAGCCCTGGCGCAGGCGATGCAGGGTGCCGTGAAGCGTCTCCATCAGTTCATCGATGTTGCGATCGGCGCGCTCCATGGCCGCCAACCGGCTGGCATTCTCGCTGGCCAGCGACTCGGCACAGGCCCGGTAGAGCGAGATGAACAGGTATTCATGGATCAGCCCGCGCAGGGTGACGCTGCCCTGGCAGAGCACCTCGGGCAGGTTGTGGGTCGGCCAGGGAATCCTGGCCAGGCGCTGCTGCCAGGCCGCATCGAGCGGCAACAGCCGCTGATGGGTCGGCGCATAGAGCGAGCCGCGCTGGGGCCGGTTATGAAAGACGTAGAAGACGCCGGCATCGCGGTGGGCGTCACTCTCGAGCTGGATCTGCCCGACCAGCGCCGCGATGCCCTCTACCGAACCCGGCACGCCGAACTGCCCGGCCGGCTCAAGCCCCGCATCGACCAGCCGGGCGTAGACCCGCTCACCCACCGCCCATATTTCCGGCGTGCCCGGCAGCGCCGCGAGCACGCGGCCCGCCTCGTCGGCCACCCGATCGTTGAACCGGCCCACCAGCCCCTGATCGGAACCGAATACCACGGCACTGACCGGCCCCGTCGCCGAGCCAGCGCCAGCAGCACTCTCCGGGCACCCCTCTTCCGGCGCAGGCTGTACCAGGGCCGCCTCGCGAAAGCAGGCCGAGAGCCCCAACTCCACGGTGCGGGTATAGTCGGCCAGGGCCGTCACCGCGTGCTCGTACTGACCGATGCTCGAGGCCGCCAGCGCCTTCATGGTCTGCACCACCGCCTGCAGGTCGCCGGCGCTGTCGATCTTGCGGCGCAGGCTGGCCATGGTATCGATCATCAGGCGCCCTCCTTGTCGGCATCAGACGTACCGGCAGCGGTCGTCTGAAACGGGGTCAGTGCCTCGCGGGCCACGGCCAGCACCGCCTGACGATCCTCGCCGCTCAGGGTATCGGCGCTGGTGAAGCGTGCGCACAGCGCCTCGGGAAGCGTCGTGGCGGCGTCATGCAGGGCCTGCTCGGCGGCCGGCATCTGCTCGAGGGGCAGCGCGTCGAACAGCCCCTCGCTGAGCGCCAGCAGCAGGGTGATCTGCGCCGGCACCGCCACCGGCGCGAAGGCGGGCTGCTTGAGGCAGGCGCGGATGCGTCGGCCATGCTCGAGCACTTGGCGCGTCGCCGGGTCGAGCCGGGCGCCGAAGCGCACGAAGGTCTCGAGCTCCTCGAACTGGGCGTAGGCCAGTTTGAGATCGCCAGCCGCCAGCCGATAGGCGGCCCGCTGTGCCTTGCCGCCGACCCGCGACACCGACTGACCGATGTCCACCGCCGGCAGCACGCCAAGCTCGAATAGCGTCGGCGACAGGTAGATCTGGCCATCGGTGATCGAGATCAGGTTGGTGGGAATGTAGGCGGCGATGTTCTGGGCCTCGGTTTCGATGATCGGCAGGGCGGTAAGCGAGCCGCCCCCCAGTTCCTCGCGCAGATGGGTGGCGCGCTCCAGAAGCCGCGAATGGATGTAGAAGATATCGCCGGGGAAGGCCTCGCGTCCCGGTGGGCGTCGCAGCAGCAGCGACAGCTCGCGATAGGCCCGGGCGTGCTGGGTGAGGTCGTCGTAGACGATCAGCACGTCGCGGCCGGCCTCCATGAAGTGCTCGGCGATGCTGGTCGCCGCATAGGGCGCAATGTAGGACAGCCCCGGCGGCTGATTGCCCTCGGTGACCACTACCACGGTATAGGCCAGCGCCCCCTGCTCGCGCAGCACGGCCACCGCCTTGGCCACCGCCGAGGCCCGCTGGCCGATCGCGCAGTAGACGCACACCACGTCCTGCCCACGCTGGTTGAGGATGGCATCCAACGCGATGGCGGTCTTGCCGGTCTGTCGGTCGCCGAGAATCAGCTCGCGCTGGCCGCGGCCGATCGGGATCAGCGCATCGATGACCTTGAGGCCGGTCTGCAGCGGCACGCTGACCCGGGCGCGATCCATGATCGGCGCCGCCGGCCGCTCGATGGGCAGGCGCTCATCGGTGGCAAGCGCGCCTTGACCATCCAACGCGCGCCCCAGCGGGTCGATGATGCGCCCCAGCAGGCCCTCGCCCACCGCGACATCCACCACGCGGCCGGTGCGCTCGACATCATCGCCGGCCTCCAGCTGCCAGTAGTCGCCGAGCAGCACTACCCCGATGTCGTCCTCGTCGATGTTGAAGGCGATACCGTAAATCTCGCCCGGAAAGCGCAGCAGTTCCTCGAAGCCGACGTTGGGCAGGCCCGCGACCCGGGCGATACCGGTGGATACGCTAATGACGATGCCCACCTCGCGAGTCGACAGCGCAAAGGGCGTGCCCTCCCGCGTCTCGCTCAGGTCGGCGAAGGCCTCGGTGAAGACGGCTTCGAGGCTTGCCGGTGACACGGGCCCGACGTCACCAGGCCCCGGCGTCTTGCCGGTGTCAGCCTCGCCTTGGGTGCCGAAATCGGGGCGGACATCAGGAGCGGTATCAGCGCTGACATCGGCCGCGGGATCGGAACGGACATCACGCCGGACATCGTTCATGACGCGGCGTCCGGCGTGACCCTGTCCTCGAGCAGCGCGGCGACGGCCTGCGCCTGGGCATCGAGATAGCCCTCGAGGCTCCAGGCGAGCTGCTGGCCGTTGGCGGTAAGCTCGATGCCGCTGATCAGCTCCGGCGCCGTCTGGAATGCGATAGGAGTGCCTGCCGCGGGGCCATCGGGCGAGAAAGCCTGCGGAAAGCGCCGGGCGAGCGCCTCTTGAATCGCCGCCTGCTGGGCCTTCGGCAGCGGGAAGGCGCTGCGCACCCTGACGGACGATGCGCCCTTGGAAGCCGTAGGCTCGAGCGCCGCACCAAAGCGCTGCGCGGTGGCCTCGTCCATCGTAGCGAGACGCTTGAGAAACACCGCGACCAGGCGCGCCTCCAGACCCTCGTCGGCCATGTCACCAAGCGCCTGGCGGGTCATCGCGAACACCTCGTCCTGAGTCTGGCGCCGCAGGGCCTGGTTAAGCCGCTGAGCCTCGGTGCGCAGCGCGCTCTGGCGCTGATCGCGCATGGCATCCGCCGCCTGCCGGGCCTCCTCGATCAGCCGCGCACGCTCAGCCGCGGCTTCTTCGCTTGCCGTAGCCAACAGCTGAGTGCGCTGCGCCTCGAGTTCGGCATTTCGGGCATGAAAGCGCTCACGCTCCTCATCGGCCTCGGCCTGCCTGGCATCGGCGTCGGCGAGGGTCGCGGCGATCCGGCTCTCCCGGGCATCGATGGCATTCAGAATCGGCTGATAGAGAAAGCGCTTCATCAGCCAGACCAGAATGGCGAAGTTAAGCACCTGGGCCAGCACGGTGAACCAGTCGATCAGCATGGTTCAGGACCCCGAGCCCAGCGTGAGGGCATGATTCCAGAAGGGATTGGCGAAGATCAGGATCATCGAGACCACGAAGCAGTAGATGGCGGTGGACTCGATCATCGCCAGGCCAACGAACAGGGTGCGGGTAATGGTGGCCGAGGCGTCGGGCTGCTGGGCCAGCGACGTCAGGGCGGTGGACACCGCCTTCCCTTCACCGAGCGCCGGCCCCATGGTGCCAAACCCGGTGGTGATCCCGGCGGTAAAGATCGAGACCATCGCGATAAGCGTCATGCTGTCCATAGAAGTCTCCTTGATGAGAGGGAAAGACACATCACCGCGGGGCCTCGGCGTCGACAGGCGCTGGGGCCTCGGGCTTCGGCCTGGGCTTTCGCGTGCGGGTGGCGGCCGCGATATAGACGGTGGCCAGGATGCTGAAGATGTAGGCCTGCACCATGCCGGTGAGCAGGCCCAGCAGGTTCATGATGATCGGGAACAGGAAGGGCGTGATGGATAACAGAATGGCGATGATCAGGGTGCCACTCATCATGTTGCCGAACAGGCGCACCGCCAGCGCCAGCGTGCGCGACAGCTCGCTGATGATATTGAAGGGCAGCATTACCACGGTGGGCTGCATGTAGGAGCGTAGATAGCCCCCGAGACCCTGCTCGGTGATACCGAAGAACGGCACCGCCACGAACACCGTCAGCGCCAGGGCCACGGTGGTCGACAGTGAACCGGTCGGCGGTTCGTAACCGGGAAGGATGGTGGCGAGACTCGCCGCGGCCACGAACAGGAACAGGGTGCCGATGAAGCCCAGATACTGGCGCGGCTGATCGAGCCCCACGTCGCGGATCTGCGCGACGATGCCGGTGACGATGATCTCCAAAAGGTTCTGCCAGCGCGAGCGCTCGTGGCTGCTCGACAGCCGGCGAGTGATCAGCCGCGAGCCGACCACCAGCACCAGCATCAGTCCCCAGGTGGAGAGAATGGTGGCGTTGAGCTTGAGCACGCCGAACTGCCAGAAGATGATCTCGTCAGGGCTCAGGCGCATGGCGAGCCTCCTTGGCTGGGGCGGCATCCGCTGGGCGGGTCCCGCGAGTGAGCCAGGTGATCGCTCCGCGGGCGATGAGAAAGCCGACCAGACAAGCCAGCAGCCGCGGCCACTGATCGCCGGCCACCAGGTAGAAGCCCGCGAGGGTCACGCCCAGGCGCACCGCGAGGCTTGCCAGAAACCACTGCGCCGGTCGCGTCGAGACGAGCCCGCGGCGCACTGTCCAGTAGAGCCCACCGAAGAAGAAGGCGCCGAGCGCCAGTCCCGCCAGTCCCGCCGGGGCCAACGTGAACGACTCGAAAACCATCTGGATAACCCCGCTGAATCGCTCAGTCATGTCGGTGCTCCTCTTCATCCGCTGGCGCCTGGGGCTCAGCCTTCGCGTCTGCCTGGGTCTCGGCCCCATCGCCGTTGCGCTGCGCGTCGTGGATGGCCCGATCCTCCTTGGCCACCCAGTGCCAGGCGTTCCAGCAGCCGATCACCAGCCCGATCAGCAGAAGCGTCAGGGTCCAGGACGGCGGGCCCGGATGGCGCTTGTCGAGCCACACCCCGATCATCGCCCCGGCGAGGGTCGGCACCACCACCGACCAGCCGATCAGCCCCATCATGCCGAGCCCGAACCACACGCCCTGACTGCGGTGGCGGCGCGCCTTGAGCTTGCGCGCTGCCTTGGCACCGACCTGCTCCGCGAGGCTCGGCCTGTCCTTATCGCCCCCCCTCCTCGGCGCGTCAGTCATGCCCGAAGCCCGCGAAGCGCTTGAGGAAGCCGCTTTCCAGCTTGGCCATCACCGAGCGCACCCGCTTTTCCTGCTCGTCCACGCTGAGGAAGGCCTGCTCCACCGCCGCACGCAGCTCGGCGAGATCGCGACCCACCAGCGCCCGGCGCACCGACACCAGCACCTGCTGCCCGGCCTTGACCAGCACCCCTTCGTCCACGGCGACATAGCGCTCACCCTCGGCGGCGGTTTCATAGATCAGGATCCCCGGCGCCAGCGCGGCCACGCAGTCGAGCCGCCGGGGCAGCAGGCCGAAGGCCCCCTCACCGGTTTCGGCTACGATCCGCGACACCCCCTCGATCTCGACGAACACCTGGAAGGGCAGCAGCACCTTGAAGGTCATCAGCGCCTCAGGGGGCATCGCTTGAGTCGGCATGGCCGGCCTCCTCGTTGCTGCGCTCCACTTTGCTGTGCTCCTTTTTGTTGCCCCCCTTTTCGCTGCTCTCCTTCTTACTGAGCTCCTCATCGGTGTCCCCGCGACCCGCGTCCCCGCGACCCGCGTCGCCCGCCTTGAGCCTTGCCTCATGGATGGCCCCGATCATGTACAGGGCACTTTCCGGCACGTCCTGGAACTCGTCGGCCAGGATGCGCTCGCAGCCGTCCAGGGCGTCCTCGAGGCTAACCAGGCGGCCGGTGAGGCCAGTGAACTGCTCGGTGGTGAAGAACGGTTGGGTGAGGAAGCGCTCCAGCCGGCGGGCCCGGGCCACCACCCGGCGATCCTCCGGGGAGAGCTGCTCGAGGCCGAGCATGGCGATGATGTCCTTGAGCTCCGCGTACTGGGCGAGGGTGCGGCGTATCTCCTGGGCCAGCCGGTAGTGGCGCTCACCGACGATGCCGGGGGTCGCCATCTTGGAGCTCGACTGCAGCGGGTCGATGGCCGGGTACAGGCCTTCGCTTGCCCGCTTGCGGGACAGCACGATGGAGGCGGACAGGTGCGAGAAGGTGTGCACCGCGGCCGGGTCGGTGAAGTCATCCGCCGGCACATAGACCGCCTGGATCGAGGTGATGGCGCCACTGTCGGTGTTGGCGATACGCTCCTCGAGCCCCGAGAGCTCGGTGCCCATGGTCGGCTGGTAGCCGAGCCGCGAGGGCATCTGGCCCATCAGCCCCGACACCTCGGCGCCGGCCTGGATGAAGCGGAAGATGTTGTCGATCAACAGCAGCACGTCGCGGTGCTCGTCGTCGCGGAAGTACTCGGCCATGGTCAAAGCGGCATGGCCGACCCGAAAGCGCGCCCCGGGCGGCTCGTTCATCTGCGCGAACACCATCACCATGTCGGGCAGCACGCCGGCCTCCTGCATCTCCCGGTAGAGCTCCTCGCCCTCGCGGCAGCGCTCGCCGATGCCGCAGAACAGGCTGACGCCCTGCTGGCTGCCCACCATGTTGTGGATCATCTCGGTCAGCAGCACCGTCTTGCCCACCCCGGCACCGCCGAACAGGCCCGCCTTGCCGCCCCGCTCCAACGGCACCAGCACGTCGATCAGCTTGATGCCGGTCAGAAAGATCGCCGACTGGGTCGAGCGCCTGGCCAGCGCCGGTGGCGCCCGATGCACCGAGCGCCACTCGACCGGATCCGGTGCGGGCAGGCGGTCGATGGGCCGGCCGAAGACATCGAACATCCTCGACAGGGTCTGGCGACCCACCGGGGCCTTGAGCGGGGCGCCGCTGTCGACCACCGGCATGCCGCGCGAAAGCCCCTGGGTCGGGGTCAGGGCGATGCCGCGCAGCCGGTGGGCATCGAGCTGTGCCAGCACCTCGATGACGATCTGCTGCTCGGCGCCGGCCCGCAGGATGGTGTGGATCGGTGGCAGGCGGGCGGCGAAATGTACCTCGACGACGCTGCCACGTACCGCCACCACCACACCCTGGTTCGCCTCGAGGGCGCTCACTCCAGCCCCGTCGCGCGCAGCCGGGCTCGCAATCGCTCGACTTCCTCGAGCAGGTCGGCGACCAGGGCCGCGAGTTCCGGCTCGGCCTCGAAGTCCCGCTCGACCCGGCGCAGACGCCGAGCCCGGGTCAGGTCCCGGCTGGTGAAGCGCTGGCTGGCCACATAGCGGCTGCCATCGGCCAGCAGGCCGCTCTCGAGGCGCTCGATGACCCAGTCTGACTCCACCGCACAGGCCCGGGCCAGCTCCTCGAGGGTCAGCGCGGCCTCGTCGATCAACTCACCCCTCGCGGCATCATCGTCTGCCATCATCTAACCTCCCTTGCGCCGGCGCGGGTCGAAGTCGAGCTCCAGCGCCATGGTGGCGTAGAGCTCGCGGGCCTTGTCGCTATCCGCCGGCGGCAGCACCACCTTGAGTTCCACGTAGAGATCGCCCGGCTCCCGGCCGGGGATGCCACGCTCCTTGAGGCGCAGCCGGCGGCCGCTCTGGGAGCCGGCCGGCACCTTGAGCCTGACCGGCCCGGCGGGAGTCGGTATGTCGATGCTGGCCCCAAGGGCCGCCTCCCAGGGTGTCACCGGCACGCTGTTGAACACATCACGGCCCTCGACGCGAAAGGCCGGGTCGGGACGGAAGTGGATCTCCAGGAACAGATCGCCCGGCGGCCCTCCGCCGAGGCCCGGGCTGCCCTGCCCCGTCAGGCGGATGTGCTGGCCTTCCTTGACCCCCTTGGGAATCTTCACGCTGAGACGATGCTCCCGGGTCACCACCCGCCCCTGCGCATCCATCTCGGGCACCTGCAGGGTGATGGTAGGGTTCGCGCCCTGGTAGGCGTCGGCCAGGTCGATCAGCACCTTGGCATGGCGGTCCTCGCCGCGCCGCTGATAGCCGCCGCGACTGGATCTCTCGCGGCGCCCGGCCTGGCCGAAGAGGTTGGCGAAGAAGTCGCTGAACTCGTCCGCCTCGGCTCCCTCGAAGCCGCGGCCAGTGAACTCGAAGCCCGCATCCCAGTCCGGCGGCGGGCGGAAATCCTGGCCCGCTCGATAGTCCTGGCCCAGCTGGTCATAGGCGGCCCGCTTCTCGGGATCGCTCAGCACTTCCTTGGCCTCGTTGATCGCCTGCATGCGCGCTTCGGCATCCGGTTCCTTGCTGACATCCGGGTGATACTGGCGGGCCAGCTTGCGGTAGGCCTTCTTGATCTCCGCGGCGGTGGCGGTCTTCTCCACCCCGAGGGTCTGGTAGTAGTCCTTGAATTCCACCTGGCCGGGCTCCGGGCAAGCGTGGCGGCGGGCCACGAATCAACGCCGATGCCTAAAAGCTAGCCGAAAATCCTCACGCCCGGGGAATGATATGGCTCACGCCATGGTCAATCCCGCCGGTGCGGCGGGGGAATGCTCGACCATGCGCACCACGCTGCCGACCACGATCAGGCAGGGTGAGGGCAGCGGGGTCTCGGCGAGACGCGTCGGCATGTCGGCGAGGGTGCCGGTGAGGGCGGCCTGCTCAGGCAGGCTGGCGTTGGCGACCAGCATGATCGGCCAGTCCGCGGGCAACCCGGCCCCGCGCAGCCCCGCACAGATCGCCGCGACCTTCGACAGCCCCATGTAGAACACCAGGGTCTCGTCGCGGCGGGCAAGCGACGTCCAATCCGGCTCGCCACCCTCGCGACACAGCTGGGCGGTGACCAGCCGTAGCTGCTGGGCATGGGCCCGGTCGGTGAGCGGGATGCCGAGACTCGCGGCGGCCGCCGAGGCGGCGGTGATGCCCGGCACGATCGCGGCCGGCACCTCGGCCTCGGCCAGGGCGGCGAGCTCCTCGCCCATGCGCCCGAAAACGCCCGGGTCGCCGCCCTTGAGACGCACCACCGACTTGCCCTCCCGGGCCAGACGCACCAGCAGCGCGCCGATCTCGGCCTGAGGCACGCTGTGCCGTCCCCGGGCCTTGCCGACGTAGTAACGCTCCCGTCCGGCGGAAATCAGCGCCAGGACGTCATCGCCGACCAGCCGGTCGTAGACCACGGCATCGGCCTCGCGCAGCAGACGGGCGGCCTTAAGGGTCAGGAGCTCGACGTCGCCGCTGCCGGCGCCGACCAGGTAGACCGTGCCGGGGCGACAGCCACCGGACGCTCGCGGCGCCACCTCAAGGGACCGCGGCAGGCCACCGCCCCGCATCCGCCGCGTCAGTTCCTGGCCCAGTCGGGCGAGCAGGCTCAGGGCCTCAGACGGCTTGGTTTTCCAGCTTCTGGTCAGGGCGCGCATGGCGGGCCTCCTCTTCGGCACTGTCTTCGATAAGGGACTTGAGTTCGGGAATGCAGCTGCCGCACTGGGTGCCGCAGGCGAGTCGGGCGCCCAGGGCCTCGACGCTGGTGTCACCGGCATGAATCGCCGCGACGATGGCCTGCTGGCCGACCTGGTGGCAGCTGCAGACCAGCGGGCCGGCATCGGCCTCGCCACTGTCGCAGCCCGCCAGCAGCCGCCGGCGCTGGCTCTCCGCGAGCGCCTCGCCCCCGGCCGCCTGGGCGAAACAGGCATCCAGCCAGCCAAGGCCCGGCAGCTCCGCCGGCGGGCCTACCATCAGCCACCAGCGCAGGCGGCCCTGTTCCACACCGGCGGCGCGCAGGCGACCATGGGTCGGGTCGGCACACCACAGGGTCGGCGCCACCGGCAGCCAGGCCGCGAGCCGTTCCAGCCAGGCCTCGAGGGGCTCATCGGCCCCGACTGACTCGCCACCGGCCAGCTGCCAGCGCTCACCATGGGACAGCGGGATACGCGCCCAGTAGGCGGTCTCGTCGCACCAGGCGGTCTCGGTCGGCAGGTCGTCGGCGACCAGCAGGGTCGCCTCCCAGGCGGTCGCCAGCGGCGAGAGCGCCACGGCGCCGTGCTTGGATTCCGGCTGCCCCGACAGCGGGTCGAGGTGCGCGGCAAGCAGCCCGCCCATGCGCGCCCGCTTGGTGAACTGGTCGGTCCAGTGCATCGGCACGAAGACCTCGCCCCGGCGCTGCCCCTTGGCGAGGCGCACCCGGCCCAGGTAGTCGCCGTCGGCGCCGCTGAGCCGCGCCAGCTGCTGATCGCCGAGGCCGGCGTCGACGGCATCCTCCGGGTGCACCTCGATGAAGGGCTCGGCGCGATGGTTCATCAACCGCGGGGCGCGGCCGGTACGGGACATGGTGTGCCACTGGTCACGTACCCGCCCGGTGTTCAGGCGCAGCGGTCGCGTCGCGTCGAGGGCCTGCGCCGGACCCCGCGGGCGCACCGGCAGCAGCCGGGCGCGACCGCTCGGCGTGGCGAAGCGGCCATCCTCGAACAGCCGCGCGGTGCCATGGGGGGCGGCCGCCGTGACCGGCCACTGGATCGGCGCCAGGGCGTCATAGCCGGCCCGATCGAGCCCGGCGAGCCCGGAGATGTCGAAGAGCCGAAAGCCCTCGCCCCGCGATGCGGCATCGTTCTCGAAGCCGGAGAGCCTGGCATGCTCGTCGAAGATCTCGGCGGGATGCGTGTAATCGAAGGCCTCGCCATAGCCCAGGCGGCTCGCCACCTGACTGATGATCCACCAGTCATGGCGGGCCTCGCCAGGGGGCGACAGCATGCCGCGCTGGCGCGAGAGGCGTCGCTCGGAGTTGGTCACGGTGCCGTCCTTCTCGGACCAGGACGACGCCGGCAGCACGATGTCGGCGTAGGGCAGCAGGTCGGTGTTGGCCATGCATTCGGAGACGATCACCAACGGACACTTGGCCAGCGCCGCGCGCACCCGGTTGGCCTCCGGCAGGCTCACCGCCGGATTGGTGGCCATCACCCACAGCGCCTGCACCTCGCCGCGCTCGATGGCGTCGAACAGGGCGATGGCCTTGTGGCCGGGCCCCTCGGGCAGGGTCGGTGTCAGGGTCTCGGTGGCCCAGAAGCGGGTCACCCGATCGATGGCCCCGGGGGTGTCATAGTCCATGTGGGCGGCCAGCTGGTTGGCAAGCCCGCCGACCTCGCGCCCGCCCATGGCGTTGGGCTGGCCGGTGATCGAGAAGGGACCGGCGCCGGGCAGGCCCAGTTTGCCGCCGGCCAGGTGGCAGTTGATGATGGCGTTGCACTTGTCGGTGCCGCTGCTCGACTGGTTGATGCCCTGGGAGTAGAGGGTGACCACGTGCAGCTGGCTTGCGAACCAGTAGTAGAAGGTCTGCAGCGCCTCGGGGTCCAGGTCGCAGTCGGCGGCGATCGCCTCCAGCGAGGTGTCATCTTCCCGGGCGGCGGCCAGCGCCTCGTCCAGACCATCGGCATGGCCCTCGAGATAGACGCGATCGAGCCGCCCCCGGTCCGCCATGAAGGTCAGCAGGCCGTTGAACAGGCGGGCGTCGCTGCCCGGCGCCAGGCCCAGGTACAGATCGGCGATCTCGCAGCTGTCGGTGATCCGCGGATCGATCACCACCACCCGCATCAGCGGATTGCGCGCCTTGGCGGTACGCAGGCGCTGGTAGAGCACGGGGTGGTTCCAGGCCAGGTTCGAGCCCACCAGCACCACCAGCTCCGCCTCCTCCAGGTCCTCGTAGCTGCAGGGCACGGCATCGGCGCCGAAGGCGCGCTTGTAGCCGGCCACCGCCGAGGCCATGCACAGCCTGGAGTTGGTATCCAGGTGCGGGGTGCCGAGGAAGCCCTTGAACAGCTTGTTGGCGACATAATAGTCCTCGGTGAGCAGCTGCCCGGAGAGATAGGCCGCCACGGCCTGGTCGCCATAGACCTGCCGGGTCGTGGTGAGCCGCTCGGCCACGGTGGCAAGCGCCGTCTCCCAGTCGACCTCGACGCCGTCGACCCGTGGCCGGGTCAGGCGCCCCTGGTGGCCCAGGGTCTCGTGCAGCGCCGAGCCCTTGACGCACAGCCGCCCGTAGTTGGCCGGGTGCTGCTGGTCGCCACTGACCCCGCTCAAGCTCGCGTCCTCCACATCGGCCAGCACGCCGCAGCCGACCCCGCAGTATGGACAGGTCGTTCGCACCTGGTGCATCCGGCTCTCCCCCCGTTCTCGCTGGTGGGCCGGGTCCGCGGCGCCCGGTACAAGTCGCCGGCGCCGCGGACCGCCCAACAAAAAGGCGCCCGACTCCCTTGCCGCTGGGGCAGGAAGCCGGACGCCGTTGTCTGGATGGAGGCACCGCCCTTGGCGCCTCGCTGATCAACCATTAAGCAAGCCGCGTGCCATATCACGACGAACAGGGCTCCGGCCCCGCCACGGCGGGGTATCTGGCGGATCAGGCAGGCACCCCCAGCCCGGAACGACGCCGGCCGACGGCTCGCCGACGCACCATAAGGCGACACGTTTCCCCCCCCCTGCACCAGCGGCGCGCGCGATAGCGATACCTCCGGTTGAGTCGGGCCTCGCCCGGGGTGGCAAGGCATCGCCAACTGCCCGGAAACAGTGCATTGGCAGACAAGATGCGGCAAAACGGAACATTACTTGCATGACCCTGATTGGCTCACGAGGAGTCACGTCTTTCGTCCATCGAACACCGCGAGTCCCTGCCATGCCCCCACCGCTGAACATCCTGCTGGTCGACGACGAGGTCGTGCGCGCTGCCATGGTCGAGGAGGCCCTCACCCACGAGGGCCATCGGGTCATCTGCCGCCTGCAGAGCCCCACCAGCCTCAACGAGATGGTGGCTCGCCACGAGCCCGATGTGGTGATCATCGACATGGAATCACCGGACCGCGACACCCTCGACAGCATGGCCCTGCTCAACCGGGAGAATCCTCGCCCGGTGGTATTCTTCGCCGACCAGCATGATTCCGACACCATGCAGGCGGCGCTCAAGTCCGGGGTCAGTGCCTATGTGGTCGACGGCCTGGTGCCGGGGCGGGTGCGGGCGATCATCGATGTCGCCATCGCCCGCTTCGATGCCTTCCAGTCGATGCGCAGCGAACTCGACAAGGCCCGCAACAAGCTCGCCGAGCGCAAGCGCATCGAGCGCGCCAAGGGGCTGCTGATGCAGCACCAGGACTGCGGCGAGGAGGAGGCCTACCGCATGTTGCGCAAGATCGCCATGGATCGCAGCCAGCGCATTTTTGAGGTGGCCAAAAGCGTCATCGATATTCTCGAACCTCTGGAGAAGGGCCAATGACTATGCCGCAAGACGCCGAACTCGACCGGCTGACGCTGGGCTTCGTGCCACTGATCGACTGTGCCCTGCTGGTGGTGGCCCGCGAACAGGGCTGCTTCGCCGACCAGGGCCTCGAGGTCACGCTGTCGCGCCAGAACGCCTGGTCGACGCTGCGCGACCGGGTCGCCGCCGGCCTGCTGGATGGGGCCCAGATGCTCGCCCCGCTGCCGCTGGCCATGAGCCTGGGCCTCGGCCGCGCGCCCTGCGACACCCTGGCGCCGATCACCCTGGGACGCCACGGCAACACCATCGCCCTCTCCCATGAGATCGCCGAGGCGAGCGGCGCCCGGCTCACCGAAGACCCGGCGACAAGCGCCCGGGCGCTCGCCGCCTACCTCACCCTCCGGGGCGATCGCCGGCTACGCCTGGCGATGGTCTATCCGCATTCCTGTCAGCACTATCAGCTGCGCCAGTGGCTGTCGCTTGGCGGCATCGATCCCGATGAGGACGTGGAGATCACGGTGCTGCCGCCGCCGCAGATGGTCGAGGCCCTGGCAGCCGGGCGCATCGACGGCTTCTGCGTCGGCGAGCCCTGGGGGTCGCTGGCCGAGTCGCAGCAGGCCGGGCGGCTCGTCGCCACCGGCGCCCAGCTGTGGCCGGGCTCCCCCGAGAAGGTACTGGGGGTGACGCGCTCCTGGGCGCACCGCTACCCCGCGACCCTGGCGCGCCTGATTCGCGCCCTGCGCGATGCCAGCGAATGGCTCATGGCCGACCCCGCCCACCTGCGAAAGGCGCGGGACTGGCTGGCCCTGCCCCCCTACCTGGATCGCTCGATGAACCACCTCGAGACCCTGGCGCTGGACAGCGGCCACATCGCCCAGCAGCTGTATGGCCCCGGCATCCTGCGTCCCGATCCCGATGCCGCCGGGCGCTTCGCCGAACATATGGACCAGCAGATGCGCCGCCATGGCCGTCGCCTGGATCGCGCCACCCTCGAGGAATGCTACAGCCCCGTGCATTTCGACGCCGCCACGCACCAATGATGGGCATGACGGCCCGCCAGCGGGCCGTCCCGGCGCCCTCGGCCATTTCATAACCCGCTGCCAATAAAGGAAAAACATAAGAAAGCCGGCCCCTTGGCCGGCCCCTTGCAAATAGCCTTTCAGCAGTTTCCCTGTCCTCAGGGACCACAACCAGAGGTGGGTGGCGATCAACGACGGTCGCCGCCACGCCACGGACGAAGACGTCCGGCCAGGTGCTACCGCGCGTTGCGGTGGCCCCTGACCGGGCGTCTTTTTTTTGCGCTCCCGCCGAGGCTCTCAACGGCGGATGGCGCCAAGGCAATGACCGCTGGAGGAGAGGCACCATGACCCCTCACCCGACGCCTACCCCCGAGCACCTGGTGATCATCGGCAACGGCATGGCAGGCCATCGCCTGCTCGAGGCCCTGCTCGAACGGCCCGGCCGCCCGGCCCGCATCACCGTGATCGGCGAGGAAACCGTGCCGGCCTATAACCGCATCCTGCTCTCGCCCTGGCTGGCCGGCGAGATGACGCGCGAGGCGCTGACCCTGCGCGAGACCGCCTGGTACTCAGACCAGGGCATCGAACTGCTGCTCGGTGATCGGGTCGCCGACATCGATGCCGGGGCAAAGCGGCTCACCACCCGGGGCGGCCGGTCGCTCACCTACGACCGCCTGGTGCTGGCCACCGGCTCGCGCCCGGCGATGCCTGCCGTCGAGGGCATCGGCCTCGACGGCGTGCATGGCTTTCGCGATCTCGAGGATGCCCGGGCCCTGACCCGGGCCGCCACTCGGGGCGGCCGGGCGGTGGTGGTCGGCGGCGGCCTGCTGGGCCTCGAGGCCGCCGAGGGGTTGCGCAAGCAGGCCAAGGCCACGCAGGGCCGCGAGATGGCCGTCAGCGTGCTGCAGCGCGCGGATCGGTTGATGAATCGCCAGCTCGATGCCACCGCGGCTCGGCTGCTGGAAGACGAACTCGCCGCCCGCGGCCTGTCCATCGTCACCGGTGCCCGCCTGGCGGCCCTGGAAGGCGACGCCCGGGGCCGGGTCTGTGCCGTGCACCTGGAGGATGGCCGACGGCTGGCCGCCGACTGCGTGGTGATCGCCGCCGGCATCACGCCCAACGCCGAGCTCGGCCAGGCCGCCGGCCTCGCGGTGGAGCGCGCCATCGTCGTCGACGAATTTCTCACCACCTCGGATCCGGCCATCCACGCCCTCGGCGAATGCTGCCAGTTCCGGGGCACCACCTACGGCCTGGTCGAGCCGATCTGGCGTCAGGTCGAGGTGCTGGCCGATCGCCTGAGCCAGCGCCAGGACGCGGCCCTGCCCGGCTACGTCGAACGCCCTACCGCCACCAAACTCAAGGTCAGCGGCGTCTCGCTCTTCGCCTTCGGCCCCATCGAGCCGGAGGACGACCACGAGGTGCTGACCTACCACGACCCGCGCCAGGGCGACTACCGCCGTCTGCTGTTGCGCGACAACCGCCTCGAGGGCGCCGTGCTCTATGGCGATACCGCCGCCGGCCCCTGGTACTTCGAACAATCCCTGGCAGGACACGACCTTTCGGCCTGCCGCCAGGCGCTGATGTTCGGCGCCGGCGATGCCAATGCCCTGCTCGACGACGCTTCTTCCCCGTCACCCGCCACTCAGGAGGCCGCCGCATGACGACATCCACCCCCCAAGAACTGATCATCATCGGTAACGGCATGGTCGGCCACCATCTGGTCGAGCAGCTGATCGAACGCGGCGCCACCGAGCAGTACCGCATCACGGTGTTCGGCGAGGAGCGTCACCGCGCCTACGACCGCGTCCACCTCTCCGAGTACTTCTCGGGGCGTGACGCCCAGTCGCTGGCCATGTGCGATGCGGACTTCTACGCACAGAACGGCATCGAACTGCGTCTCCACGAAGCGGTGACCGCCCTCGACCGCGACAAAGGCGAGCTGGTGACCGATCAGGGCCGCTACGCCTACGACCGGCTGGTGCTGGCGACCGGCTCCTACCCGTTCGTGCCGCCGATCCCCGGCAACGACCGCGAGAACTGCCTGGTCTACCGCACCCTGGACGACCTGGACGACATCCGCGCCGCGGCCGAGAAGGCCAGCACCGGCGTGGTGGTGGGCGGTGGCCTGCTGGGCCTGGAGGCGGCCAACGCCCTGCGCGGGCTCAACCTCGACACCGCCGTGGTCGAGTTCGCCCCACGCCTGATGCCGATGCAGGTCGACACCGAGGGCGGCGAGTTGCTGCGCGAGAAGATCGAGGCGCTGGGGGTCCAGGTGCTCACCGGCCGCGCCACCCAGCATATCGAGGACGGCGAATCCAGCTTCCATCGCATGGTGTTCCAGGACGACAAGGTGCTGGAGACCGACCTGATCGTGTTCTCCGCCGGCATCCGGCCCCGCGACGAGCTGGCCCGGGACGCGGCCCTGGAGCTGGGCGAGCGCGGCGGCGTGATCATCGACGACCGCTGCCTGACCAGCGATCCGGCGATCCTGGCCATCGGCGAGGTGGCGCTGTGGAACAACAGCATCTTCGGCCTGGTGGCGCCCGGCTACCAGATGGCCAAGGCCGCCGCCGATACCCTGCTCGGAGGCGGGCTGACCTTCGAGGGCGCCGACATGAGCACCAAGCTCAAGCTGCTCGGCGTCGATGTGGGCGCCATCGGCGACGCGCATGGCAACCAGAACCCCGGGGCGCGGATGTTCCGCTACCTGGATGAGATCAAGCAGGAATACCGCAAGCTGGTGGTCTCAAGCGACGGAAAGAAGCTGCTCGGGGCGATGCTGGTGGGGGACAACGCCTACTACGACACCCTGATGCAGTACTACAGCAACGGCCTGGCGCTGCCGGAGGACCCGGCGTCGCTGATCCTGCCGTCCACCGAGGGAGCACCGACCCTGGGCGCCGACGCCCTGCCCGACGGGGCGACCATCTGCTCCTGCCACAACGTCACCAAGGGCGCGATCTGCGAGACGATCGACGCCGGCGCCGGCGACCTGGGCGCCATCAAGGCAGAGACCAAGGCCAGCACCGGCTGCGGTGGCTGTGCCGCCCTGCTCAAGAGCGTGGTCGACCATGAGCTCGAGGCCCGTGGCGTCGAGGTCGACCGCTCGATCTGCGAGCACTTCGCCCACACCCGCCAGGAGCTCTACTCCCTGGTGCGCGTCGAGGGCATCAAGACCTTCAGCGAGCTGATGGAGAAGCACGGCGCCTCATCGACCCCGAGCCTTGGCTGCGACATCTGCAAGCCGGCGGTGGCCTCGATCCTCGCGTCCTGCTTCAACGAGCCGATCACCGATGCCGCCCATATCCCGCTCCAGGACACCAACGACACCTTCATGGCCAACATGCAGAAGAACGGCACCTACTCGGTGGTGCCGCGCATTCCCGGTGGCGAGATCACCCCGAGCAGGCTGCGGGTGCTGGGTGAGGTCGGCGAGAAATACGGCCTCTACACCAAGATCACTGGCGGCCAGCGGGTCGATCTGTTCGGTGCCCACCTCGAGGACCTGCCGGACATCTGGAGCGAGCTCATCGACGCCGGCTTCGAGACCGGCCATGCCTATGGCAAGTCGCTGCGTACCGTGAAGTCCTGCGTGGGCAGCACCTGGTGCCGCTACGGCGTGCAGGACAGCGTGGGCATGGCGATCCATCTCGAGAATCGCTACAAGGGCCTGCGCTCGCCCCACAAGCTCAAGTTCGCGGTCTCAGGCTGCACCCGCGAGTGCGCCGAGGCCCAGAGCAAGGACATCGGCGTGATCGCCACCGAGCACGGCTGGAACCTCTACGTCTGCGGCAACGGCGGCATGCGACCGCGCCATGCCGAGCTCTTCGCCACCGACCTGGACGACGAGGCGCTGATCCGCACCATCGACCGCCTGCTGATGTTCTATGTGCGCACCGCCGACCGCCTGCAGCGCACCTCGGTATGGCGCGAGAACCTGGAGGGTGGCCTCGACTACCTGAAGGCCGTGATCCTCGACGACAGCCTGGGCATCAATGAGGAGCTCGAGCAGCAGATGGCCGCGGTGATCGACAGCTACGAATGCGAATGGGCCAACGCCATCCAGGACCCCGAGAAGCTCAAGCGCTTCAGAAGCTTCGTCAACGATGCCCGCCCGGACCCGGACATCATCGTGACTGAAGAGCGCGGCCAGCTGCGCCCGGCCTGACACCACCGGCACGCCACGGCCCCAACGAGCGCCGTGGCGCCGCCGGACGCGGCAACCGGCGCCATCATCGACCATTCGAGGACTTCCCATGACCAGCGCAACCGCACAAGCAAAGACCCCCCCCATGACACAGACCTGGCACCCCCTATGCGGCAAGGGTGATCTGGTCGCCTTCTCCGGCGTCGCCGCCTGGATCGAGACGCCTGAGGGACCGGCCCAGGTGGCCCTGTTCTACCTGCCCGGCCATGCCACCGAGCTCTACGCCCTGGATCATCATGATCCCTTCTCCGACGCCAACGTCATCGCCCGGGGCATCGTCGGCGATAGCCAGGGAGAGCCGGTGGTGGCGTCACCGATCTACAAGCAGCACTTCCGGCTTGGCGACGGCCAGTGCCTGGAAGACGAGGCGGTGCGGCTGCGCTGCTGGCCGGTGCGCTTCGAGGGGGAGCGGGTCCTGATCGACCTGGGCTGACATCCCGCCCGGGCGCGGCCAGCCCTGGCGCGGCCAGGGTGCGGCGGCTATGCTGCCTAGCATAAGCCTCATATTGCAGCGCACCATATCGTCCCGTCGGGCCCCGTGCCTGCACACGCCCCAGGGGAATCCCATGGCCGACCCCAAGACCATCGATCTCGCCCTGCAGGGCGGCGGCGCCCACGGCGCCTTCACCTGGGGAGTACTGGACAAGCTGCTCGAGGACCCGCGCATTCGCATCGAGGGCATCAGCGGCACCAGCGCCGGGGCCATGAACGCGGTGATCATGGCCGACGCCCTGACCCGCGGCGATGAGACCACCGCCCGCGAGGCCCTGGAGCGCTTCTGGCGAGCGGTCAGCCGGGCCGCCATGGGCAGCCCCATCCGCCGCTCGCCGCTGGACGTGATGAGCGGCACCTGGAGCCTCGATCATTCGCCGGGCTTTCTGTGGCTCGACCTGATGACCCGGCTGGTGTCGCCCTACCAGTTCAACCCGATGAACCTCAACCCGCTGCGCGACCTGCTTATCGAGCATGTCGACTTCGCCCGCGTGCGCGCCTGCGAGGACCTCAAGCTGTTCGTCTGCGCCACCAGCGTCACCACCGGGCGCCAGCGCATCTTCCGTCGTGCCGAGATGAGCGCCGATGCGGTGATGGCATCGGCCTGCCTGCCCTTCCTCTTCCAGGCCGTGGAGATCGACGGCGAGGCCTACTGGGACGGCGGCTACACCGGCAACCCGCCGCTGCTGCCGTTGATGGCGGAGTGCAGCACCCGGGATATCGTCATCGTGCAGATCAACCCGATCCGTCGCGACACCGTGCCGACCAGCGCACCGGAAATCCTCAACCGCCTCAACGAGATCACCTTCAATGCCTCGCTGAACAAGGAGATCCGGCTGGTGGCAATGCTCAAGGACCTGGCCGGCGAACTCGACAGCGCCTACTGCTGCTATCGCGACGCCCTCTTCCACCGCATCAGTGCCGACGAGGCCCTGGCGGGGCTCTCGGCCTCCAGCAAGATGAACGCCGAGTGGCCCTTCCTGTGCCGGCTGATGGAGCAGGGCCGCGCGGTGACCGCCGACTGGCTCGACGCCCACCATGAGGCCCTGGGGACGCGCTCGACGCTGGATATCGACACCATCTATCCGGCCGAGGGCGGTTCGACGCCAAGCGTCGGCACAGCGTGAAAGCCCTCACTGGCGCCATGCACGGCGACGGCGCATGCTAGGGACGTAAGGAAACTCCACCCGAGACGGGAGGCGCCACGACAGAAGAGCGTTAGGCAAGGAAGGCGACACTGGCCAAGACCGGCGGATGAGTGTCATGCCCCTGTAAGGGCTCGCTGCCAGTGTCGGAACAGCGGTTAACCAAGGAGTGTTCCTGCCGATGGTACGAATCGACAAGAAAGCCACCCGGCTTTACGTGCTGGACACCAATGTCCTAATTCATGACCCTGCCGCCCTCTACCAGTTCGAAGAGCATGACGTGGTCATCCCCATGACCGTGCTGGAAGAGCTCGACAAGCACAAGAACGGCATTCGCGAGATCGCCCGTACCGCCCGCCAAGTCAGCCGCACCCTCTCCGACATCACCAGCCGGGTCAGTTTCGACGAGATCCAGGCCGGCATCCCGATTCCCGGCTCCATCGGGGTCACCGGCCGCCTGCGCTTTCTCTGCTACAACGACCTGAAACCGCTGGACAACCTGGAAGATAGCCCCGACAACCGCATTCTTGCCGAGACCTGCCGGCTGCGCGACGACCGCCCGGACGCCTCGGTGATCCTGGTCACCAAGGACATCAACCTGCGTGTCAAGGCCGCCGCCCTGAAGGTGCCGGTCGAAGACTACCTCAACGACCGCGCCTTCTCCGATCTCGACGCCATGACCGAGGGCGCTCGGATCTATCCCGAAGCCGGCGAGCACGGCACCGGCCTGTGGGAAGACCTCAACGTCGAGGTCAGGGTCGAGCGTGCCGACCATCACACCTACTACCAGCTGAGCGGCGAGATGCCCACCGACTGGCATGTCGGCATGCTGGTCTCAGACGGCGAGAACGGCGCCAACTTCGAGGCCATCATCCGCGAGCTGGGACCGACCAGCGCGCGGCTTCAGCTGCTCACCAACTACCGCCATCACGCCGGCGTGTGGGGGGTACACGCCCACGACAGCCGCCAGAACTTCACCCTCAACCTGCTGATGGATCCGGACATCGACCTGGTGACCATCGCCGGCAACGCCGGCACCGGCAAGACCTTCATGACCCTGGCCGCGGCACTCGAGCAGACGCTGGACATGAAAGGCTTCGAGCGCATCGTCTTCACCCGGGCGCCGATCCCCATGGGCGAGGATATCGGCTTCCTGCCCGGCACCGAGGAGGAAAAGATGTCGCCCTGGATGGGCGCCTTCCACGACAACATGGACAACCTGCTGCGCGACGAGAAGGACGGCTCATCGAGCTGGAACAATGATGCCACCCGCTCGCTGATCGGCTCGCGGGTGCAGATCCGCTCGCCCGGGTTCATGCGCGGGCGCACCCTCAATGACACCTTCCTGATCATCGACGAGGCGCAGAACTTCACGCCCAAGCAGCTCAAGTCGCTGATCACCCGCGCCGGGCGCAACACCAAGATCGTCTGCCTGGGCAACGTCGGCCAGATCGATACCCCCTACCTCACCGCCAACACCTGCGGCATGGCGGCCGTGGTGCAGAACTTCCGTGACTGGCCCCATGCCGGGCACATCACGCTGAGAAGCGTCGAACGCTCGCGGCTGGCGCTGGCCGGCGAGGAGCTGCTCTAGGCGGCCAGACCGTCACCCCTGACACGACGACGCCCGCCATTCGGCGGGCGTCTTGCATCGAGTGTCTTGCGCTGGGCAAGGATACCGGCCGCTTCAGCGTTGCCGGTTGGCGGCTGCCTCGAGCAGCGCCTCACTGTCGCTGCCCGCTCCCTGACGAATGATCTCCTCTGCCTCGTGATAGAGGCACACCGCCGTGTTGCAGGAGGCACAGAACACCTTGTCATCGGGGTTGTGCACCTGGGATACCCGCATGCGGTGGCTAGCGCAGTTGGGGCAGCCTACCGGCAGGCGAAAGTCTTCGGATAGATCGGTCATGCGCGTCTCCTGTGCAGAACTCGGGTCGTCCTCCACCGATAGTCTGGGCAATCCGCCGAGAGTTCAAGCCGGCCGAGGCTTGTATCAGAGCCGATACAAGCCTCGGCAAGAGAACGAGCAACAGGAGTGTGTGAACTTCGCTAGGGCTTTCGCAGAACCACGCTCAGGTTGTTGGCCGGCATCTCGACGACCCTCACCGGTGACAGCCCCCGAGCCTCGGCGCAGGCCATCACCGCCTCCAGGTCGCGGATGCCCCAGCGCGGATCACGCGACCTGAGCGAGGCATCGAAGGCCGCATTGCTGGGCGCCGTGTGCTCGCCACCGCGCCGGAAGGGACCGTAGAGAAACAGCACACCCCCCACCGGTAGCCGCGCTGCCGCCTCCACCATCAGCGCCTCGGTCACCGCCCAGGGGGAGATGTGCAGAAGATTGATGGCCACCAGGGCACCGATGTCACCCACCGGCCAAGGGCTTCGCGTCACATCCAGCGCCACCGGCTCGGCCAGGTTCGCTGGGCCCTCGACGGCCCGCCAGGCACGGATCGAAGCCAGTGCGTCCACGCTCGGGTCGCTCGGCTGCCAATCAAGCCAGGGCAGCGCCCGAGAGAAGTACAGCGCATGCTCGCCGCTTCCGCTGGCCAGCTCCAGCACCCGCAGGC
The DNA here is from genome assembly GCF_014840935.1 of Halomonas sp. YLGW01. Taxonomy (NCBI): domain Bacteria; kingdom Pseudomonadati; phylum Pseudomonadota; class Gammaproteobacteria; order Oceanospirillales; family Halomonadaceae; genus Halomonas; species Halomonas sp. YLGW01. Next base: position 2,663,099 of record NZ_CP062005.1, read on the forward strand.
GAGCATCGCTGCTCACGCTCAGAGCCTCGCTCAGGGCCTCGCTCAGGGCCTCGCGCAGCGCCGGCTCGAGCACCTCGAGGAGCGGGGCACGGTTGCGTGCCACCGCCGGGCTCGACAGACGAGGATCAACGCTCATGTCGCTTCCCTCAGGCCTTGCCCGCTGTGTCCGCATCCTCGCCCAGACGCTCACCCAGCCAGGTGCCGATCCGGGCGATCTGCTGCGGGCAGATTGCATGCTGCATCGGATAGCTGCGATAGGTCAGCGGGTGGCCCATGGCCTCGGCGCGTTCGGCGCCTTCCCGGCCCAGGGCCTCCGGCACCACCGGATCGAAGGTGCCGTGATGGACCTCGATAGGTAGATCCCGGTTGGCGTCGCCGGGCACGATCGAGTCCGCGGTGGCAAAGTAGGTCGACAGGGCCAGCAGGCCTCCGAGTGGCTTCGGGTAGGTCAATGCCGCTTCATAGGCCACGGCGCCACCCTGGGAGAAGCCGGCGAGGATGATGCGGCGGCTGTCGATGCCGCGGGCGATCTCGGCATCGATCAATTCATGCACGCGCTTCGCGGAAGCACGCAGCTGCGTCTCGTCGACCCGGCGGCCGAGGTTCATCTCGAGGATGTCGTACCAGGCCGGCATCTGCATGCCACCGTTGATGGTGACCGGCAGACGGGGGGCATGGGGCAGCACCGTGCGCAGGGCGACGCTGTCGGGCAGGACAAAGGCCGGCACCAGGGGCGCCAGGTCATGACCGTCGGCGCCCAGGCCATGCAGGAGGATGAGGCTGGCATTGGCCGGGCGACCGCCGGCGGGATCGATCACGTGCTCGGAGGGGGTACTCATCGGGGCGGGTCCTTGCAGGGAAAAACGTTGCCGCTACCCTACCGCAGCCGCCCCGCCACGGCGAGCGCAGACACTTGTCAGACAGGGCTTAGAAATACCAGGGCCTAGAAGGACCAGCACTTTTAAGGACCAGCGCCTAGAAGGACCAGATTTGCGGAATCAGCCCCAGCGCCACCGCGGCGGTAATCAGGTTGAGTGGCCCGCCGACCCGCAGGTAATCCCGAAAGGAGTAGCCGCCGGGCCCATAGACCATCAGATTGGTCTGATAGCCGATCGGCGTGATGAAGCTCGCCGAAGCAGCGAACATCACCGCGATCACGTAGGGCATGGGGCTCACCCCCAGGTTCTCGGCCGCCGCGGTAACAATGGGAAAGGTGATCACCGCCGCGGCATTGTTGGTGACCAGTGCGGTGAGCAGGGCCACCAGTCCATAGACACCGACCAGCAGCAGCCAGGGACTGGCATCCGCCAGCCCCAGGGCGGCGCCGGCCAGCGCCGTGGCGGCCCCCGAGCTCTCCAGGGCCGCGCCGAGGCCGAAGGAGGCCGCAATGGTCAGCAGTACCTGGGTATCCATGCCCCGCTTGGCGGCGCCCACCGAGCAGCAGCCGGTGATCACGGCCAGCGCAGCCCCCAGCATGGCGGCGTTGAGCATGCTCAGCACGCCGAAGGTCGCCAGTGCCACCACGCCCCCGAGAATGCTCCAGGCGAGCCAGGCCTTCTCGTGCACCGGCCGTGCCTGACCGTTGACCTGGCTGATCAGCAGGAAGTCCCGCGACTGGCGGTGGCGCTCGATGAACGGCGGGCGGGCCTCGAGCAGCAGCACATCGGCAGGCTGCAGGCGGATCTGACCGAGGTTGCCGGCAACCCGCTCCCCGCGCCGGCAGACCGCCAGCACGGCCGCCCCATAGAGGGTGCGAAAGTGCCCCTCGCGGATCCGCTGGCCGACGAACTGACACTGGTCGGAAACCACCACCTCGACCAGCCGGCGCTCCTTGTAGTCCTTCTCGAGGCTCAGCTCGCCCTGACGGGATGGCATCAGGCCACGGATCTGCTGCAGTTCCACCGCGCCCGCCGAGGTGCCGGCGAACACCAGGCGGTCGCTGCCCTTGAGGATCTCCCCCGGCCCCACCACGCTGACCACGTTGCCACCGCGTTCGATCTCGACCAGGAACAGGTCCTCGAGATGACGCAGGCCGGCCTGCTCGACGCTCATGTCGACCAGCGGCCCTGCGGGATCGACTTCCATCTCGATGGTGAACTCCCGCGGGTTCTCGAAGGCCTGGGCGGTGCCGCTGCCCCGCGGCAGCAGATGACGTCCCACCAGTACCAGATAGACCACCCCGACCACTGCCATCGGCACCCCGACCCAGGCGATGTCGAAGAGCCCCAGGGTCAGCTCGGGGTAACGCTCACCGAGCAGGCCGTTGACCACCAGGTTGGTGCTGGTGCCGAGCAGCGACACGGTGCCGCCGAGGATCGAGGCGAAGCTCAGCGGCATCAGGAAGCGCGAAGCCGGCAGGCGGATGCGTCGGCTCCAGCCCAGCACGGCGGGGATGTAGGTCGCGACCACCGGGGTGTTGTTGAGGAAGCCGCTCATCGCCGCCACCGGCACCAGCAACCGCCACTGAGCGGCGCCTTCGCTTGCCGGCCGACCCAGGCCATGGCGGATGATCAGGTCGATGCCACCGGTCTCGCGGATGCTGGCCACCAGCACGTACATGAAAGCCACCGTGAACAGGCCACTGCTGGAGAAGCCCGCCAGCGCCTGCTCGGGGCCGATGACCCCAAAGGTCATCAGCACCACCACCGCACCCATAAGAATCATGTCGGTGCCGATCCGGGTCAGCGCCATCAGCGGAAAGACGGCAACCACCACGGCCACGGCAAGCCAGGCATCCAGAGACATCGACCACCCACCAGGAAAACCGAAAAAGTGGTCTATTGTGACGTCTCACGAATATAGCGAAAAGTTATTTGTAGAAATTTCGTTATTCCCATATGAACCATCGGCATCAGGGATGCCTGGGGCGATAAGACGAGATGAGCGGAAGGCCGAAGCATAGGGAGTAGACATGGGGGAGGAGACAGGAAACGGCGATGCCCGAGAGTCGGCAGGGAGGCCCTGGAGGGGCGCGGGACGAGCGGCGACACCGGGGCTCAGAAACGCACAAGGCCCGCCGGGGGCGGGCCTTGTGGTGACTACACGACTAGCAGGCTAGCGGTAGCGCATCAGGGTCGACGGTTCAGTCGATGACCTTGATGTTGGAAGCCTGGAGGCCTTTCTTGCCCTGGGTGACGTCGAAGGAAACCTTCTGGCCGTCCTGCAGGGTCTTGAAGCCGTCAGCCTGAATCTCGGAGAAGTGCGCGAACAGGTCGTCGCCGTTGTCTTCCGGAGAGATGAAGCCGTAGCCCTTGGTGTCGTTGAACCACTTAACTGTGCCAGTTGCCATTGTCGAAGTCCTCGAATAGCTGATGATGAACCGGGAGTTACCCGAAGCGAGTGGGCAAAACAAGTACGAATCACCAGACTACCGAAGCACTTGCAAAGGTTTCGGGTGCTACTGACCAACTGCATCTTGCCAACCACTAATTTGAACTATGCATGCGCCGCTAGGGCGCGTCAAACAAATTATCGGCCCCTTTTTTCTCCAGCGCGGCGCGCACCATGGCGTCCCGCCGATAGACGTCGGGACGGAAGGAAAGGCCCCCGCCGGCGGCGGGATGAACCGTCGAATAAAACAGGAACACGGGCACCGGAGTTCTAAGGCTTACGTTGTGAGTGCCCGCTCTCGCGAGGGCATATTGCAGTCGTTCGGCGCCGAACGGCTCACCCTCGGTGACGCGATCGTCCTCGAACAAAAGTCGTACCAGCTCCCGCACCCCCTCGACGCGAATGCAGCCCGAACTGAAGGAGCGCTGAGCACGCGCGAATAGCGAACGCGACGGCGTGTCATGCAGATAGACCAGGTGGCGGTTGGGAAAGCGGATCACCACCTCGCCGAGAGGGTTCGACGGTCCGGCACGCTGCTGAATCATGATCGGCCCCGGCCGCCACCAGTCCACCTGCCAGGGGGCGAGAGAACGGCCCTGGCGGTCCAGCACACGCATGTCGTGGCGGACCAGATAGAAGGGATCACGCCGGATGGCGGGCAGCACATCCTCGCGCAGGATGGTCGGCGGCACCGTCCAGGTGGGATGAAAGGTCATATGGGTAATCGCCGAACGCAGGGTCGGGGTGCTGCGGTAGGGCCTTCCGACCACCACCCGGGAGATCCAGGCCGGTCGATCGGGCCGCACGTAGCGCACCTCATAGCCGGCGATATCCACCAGCACATAGCGCTCGGGGAGGGCATGGGACAGCCAGCGCAGCCGCTCGAGGTTGAGGCGAATCTGCGCGATGCGCTCGCTCACGCCGACACTCAACGCCGCCCGGGTCAGGGGGCCCACCACGCCGTCCACCTCCAGCAGGTGCCGGCGCTGGAAGCGCTTCACGGCCGCCACCAGCCGCTCGTCATAGACCTGGTCGGCGCGCGGTTCTTCGCCCTGCCCTGCCCCCTTAACCACGTCCTGCCACCGGACGCCCGACGCCTGGGTAAGATCCGGCGTCCCGGCCGTGGCAACGGACGCCTGCATCAGCAATTCCAGCTCGCCGAGCGCCGCCAGGCGACGGCGCAATGCGACCACCTCCGGCCCGCGATCCCCCGGGCGCAGCACTCCCGAGTCCGCCACCAGCGGCGCCCAGCCACCGGCCGTCTGCAGCATCCGATAGCGCGCCAGGCCCTCGCGGAGCTGCCGGTAGGCCAGCTGGTCCGGGCGCACGCGCTCGAGCGCCGCGGCGGGATCCCCAGCCGCCACGGCGCTGGCGATCGCCGCCCAGTCCGGTTGGAAGCCCGGACGCGGAATCTCCCAGTCCGCATCGATGCGAGCGGGGTCGACCTTGCCGTGGTACAGGTGTCGGAGCGCCAACAGCAGTCGCTGGGTGGCGGCGAGCTCGACCTGCCAGTGTGACGCCGGGGTGGTGGCCTCCTCATGGGCCTCGCGGTACTCGGACAACAGGGCCACCGGCCGGTAGTCGTCGGCGACCAGGCCATCGGCCTCGAGCCCCTCAAGGGCCGATGCCAGCGCCTCGACCCGCGCCGCCTCCGACCAGGCCTCGCGAAAACCGAAGGCCACATAGAAGCGCAACAGGTCGGCGCCGAGAGGCAGCGTCTCGCTGGCGGCTCGCACGTAAGCCTCGAAAGGCGACAGGGACGGTGCCGCCGGCAGCGAGGGATCGACCGCCGCGGTGGACGATACTGTGCCCCCGGCCGCAAGGGACTCGGCGTTAGCGGCCTCGGCCTCGGCCTGTGCCCAGGAGCCCGAGGCGGCGCAGAGTAGCCAGAGCCCCAGCACTAGCCACACCCCCCGCATGCTCCATCCCCCCGGCAGGGCGCGGGAAAACCGGCGAGCCTGTCGGCCGGGCCTGTCGATGACATCTCGCATGAACCGCCCTCCCCTTCTATCGGTGCATTCGCCGCTGCCATGGTGACGGTGGCCCCGTCCGCGGCGATCCCCCTGATGGGGCGTCGCCCCTTCTCGTGCATGAACGAGACGACAAGGGCGCCGAACCGCCACCGCTTGTTCAGCGTTTGGCGATCACGTTTCCTCTCGTCATAATAGCCGCTGTCTTCGTGGAGGCCGCATCACAGGGCCTTTTCCGCTAATTTAAGGATTCATCACCCACCGGCGCTATCGCCTGTGGAAGGAGCCTTTTTGCCATGCCGACGAGCCCGTCTCGCCAGTCTCATGGACGTCATCCGTTTTTCCCCGCTTCACCGCTCTCTGTTGCCCTTGGCCTCGCCACCCTGACGCTGGCGACACCTGCCCTGGCAGCGCCACTCCCCGAAACCCTAGAACAGCTGGCCCCCGAGGCCTCGCCCAAGGTACTGGAACTGGCGGCTCAGGCGCTGGCCTGTGCCGATCCCGACGCCGAGCGCCTGGCGGTCATCGACTTCTCGCGTTCCGCCAACGAGAAACGCCTATGGGTCTTCGATCTGGAGGCCGAGCGACTGCTGTTCGAGGAGCTGGTCTCCCATGGCCAGGGCACCGGCGAGGAATATGCCCGCAGCTTCTCCAACACCCCGGACAGCCACCAGTCGAGCCTGGGGCTCTTTCGCACCAAGAACAGTTACCACGGCAGCAACGGCTATTCGCTGCGCCTGGAGGGACTGGAGCCCGGCATCAACGACCTGGCCTATGAGCGTGCCATCGTCATGCACGGGGCCGACTACGTGAGTGAGGACTTCATCGAGGCCAATGGCCGCCTGGGCCGCAGCTGGGGCTGCCCGGCCGTGCCTGCCGACGTGGCCAAGCCGCTGATCGACAGCCTGGAAGACGAGCAGTACCTGTTCGCCTACTACCCGGATCAGGAATGGCTCGAGAGCTCCAACTACCTGGCCTGCCAGGCCGCCCAGGCCATTCGCGAGGCGAGCGACAGCGACGAGCGGGCGGTGGCCATGCAGAGTGATGGCGGGCACGAGGGCGACAGCTGATGGCCGCCCTGCTCTTCCACCTGCGTGACGTGCCCGACGAGGAAGCCGAGGCTGTGCGTGAACTGCTCGCCGAGCACGACCTGGAGGTCTACGAGACCGAGGCGGGCCGCTGGAGACTCGCCGTGCCGGCGCTGTGGCTGGTCGACGAGTCACGCTTCAAGGAGGCCCGCTCACTGATCGACACCTACCAGCAAGAGCTTCACGCGCGCATGCATCGGGAACATGCCGAGGCCCGCGCCCGGGGCGAGGCCCCGGGCCTGTGGGATCAGCTGCGCCAGCACCCCATGGCGGTGCTGGTCACCCTGATCGCGCTTGGCCTGATGCTAGGCCTCAGCCTGCTGCCCTTCCTGACTCTCTAGGCGGGCGCAAGGCCCCTTCCTCTAACGCCGAGACACTCAGGGCCGCGGATGGTGTTCGGTGAGGATCCAGCCCGCTGCCTTCTCGGCGATCATCAGGGTCGGCGAGTTGGTATTGCCGCTGGTGATGGTCGGCATGATGCTGGCATCGACGACGCGCAGGCCCTGGACGCCTCTCACACGAAGATGCGAGTCCACCACCGCCATGGGATCATCGTCGCGCCCCATCTTGGCGGTGCCCACCGGATGGAAGATGGTGGTGCCGATATCGCCGGCCAGCCGTGCCAGATCGTCATCGCTCTGGTACTGCGCCCCCGGCTTGACTTCCTCCGGGGCGTACTTGGCGAAAGCCGGCTGAGCGGCGATGTGTCGCGTGACCCGCAGTGAATCCGCAGCGACCTGGCGATCCTCCGGCGTGCTCAGGTAATTGGGGGAGATGGCCGGCGCCTTCCTGGGGTCGCGACTCTTGATGCGCACCGTGCCCCGGCTGGTCGGGTTGAGGTTGCACACGCTCGCCGTGATCGCCGGAAAGTCATGCAGCGGCTGGCCGAAGGCCTCGAGGCTCAGCGGCTGAACGTGATACTCGAGATTGGGATGCTCGTAGTCTCTCGAGCTGCGCGTGAAGACACACAGCTGGGACGGCGCCATGCTCATGGGTCCGGTCCGCTTCAGGGCATATTCCAGGCCGATCTTGGCCTTGCCCACCAGAGAGTTGGCCATGGTGTTGAGGGTCTTGGCGCCCTTGACCCTGTAGACCGAACGAATCTGCAGGTGATCCTGCAGGTTCTCGCCCACGCCGGGCAGATCGGCCACCACGGGGATCTCGTGCTCGGAAAGCAGCGCCGCCGGGCCCACGCCCGAGACCTGCAGCAGCTGCGGCGAGCCGATGGCGCCGGCGGAGAGCACCACCTCGCGGCGGGCCGTCGCCACGACCTCCTCTCCCGCGCGCTCGGCCTTCACCCCACAACAGCGGGGCTCACCACCCTCGTCTGTCGAGAAGTCGAGTCCCAGCACCTGGGTGGAATGCCAGACCGTCAGGTTGCCGCGCTGCTCGACGCCCCGCAGGAAGGCCTTGGAGGTGTTCCAGCGCCAGCCCGAGCGCTGGTTGACCTCGAAATAGTCCACCCCCTCGTTGTCGCCGCGGTTGAAGTCGCGGGTCCGGGGGATGCCGGCCTCCACGGCCGCGGTGGCGAAATCATCCAGCACCTGCCACTTCAGGCGCTGCTTCTCGATGCGCCACTCGCCGCCATGGCCGTGGAAGTCCCGGTGAGCGGCATCGGCATCGCCCCCTTCATCCAGGCGATGATGATCCTCATGCTTCATGAAGTCGGGCAGGCAGTTCTCCCAGCGCCAGGCATCGTCACCGGTCAACTCGGCCCAGCCGTCGTAATCGCGGGACTGGCCACGCAGATAGAGCATGCCGTTGATGCTGGAGCAGCCGCCGAGGGTCTTGCCCCGCGGATAGATCAGCGAGCGACCGTTCAAGCCGGGATCGGGCTCGGTACGGAAACGCCAGTCGGTGCGCGGATTGTTGATGCAGTAGAGGTAGCCCACCGGAATGTGGATCCAGTGATAGTTATCACGACCACCGGCCTCGATCAGCAGCACCCGGTTGGCCGGGTCCGCACTGAGGCGGTTGGCGAGCAGGCAACCGGCGGTGCCGGCGCCCACCACGATATAGTCGAAGGCATGGGTGTTGTTGGTATGATCAGCCATGGCGTGCTCTCGCTGGGCATGCCGGCTCGCCCGCCAGCCAGCGGGCGGTCTTCGATCGGGGGAGTTCCCCCGATCGGCCGGCATACCGGTCGGTCAGTGGAGGGAGGGGTTATTTGGCCGTCGGCATGGCGAACTCGGCGCCCGCGTCGATGGAATCCGACCAGCGCTGCATGATCGACTTCTGCTTGGTGTAGAAGCGCACCCCCTCCTCGCCATAGGCGTGGGTGTCGCCGAACATCGAACGCTTCCAGCCGCCGAAGCCGTGCCAGGCCATGGGCACCGGGATCGGCACGTTGATGCCCACCATTCCGACCTGAATGCGCCGACCGAACTCGCGGGCCACGCTGCCGCTCTCGGTGAAGCAGCTGACGCCGTTGCCGAACTCGTGATCGTTGATCAGCTGGATGGCGGTGGCGACGTCCGGCACTCGCACACAGGCCAGTACCGGCCCGAAGATCTCCTCGCGGTAGATGGTCATCTCCGGCGTGACGTGGTCGAACAGGGTGCCGCCCATCCAGAAGCCGTCGGCGCAGCCCTCGCCGGTGGTAGCCGGGTCGAAGTCACGACCATCGACCACCATCTCGGCGCCCTCGGCCACGCCCTTCTCGATGTAGCCATTGATCCGCTGATGCGCCTGAGCGGTGACGATGGGCCCCATCTCGGCATCGAGCTCCAGGCCATTCTTGATCTTCAGCTCGCGGGCCCGCTCGGCCAGGCGCGGCACGATCTCGTCGGCCACATCTCCGACCAGCACCGCCACGCTGATCGCCATGCAGCGCTCGCCGGCGGAGCCATAGGCCGCGCCGATCAGGGCGTCGACGGCCTTGTCCAGGTTGGCATCGGGCATCACCACCATGTGGTTCTTGGCGCCACCCAGCGCCTGGATGCGCTTGCCGTTTCGCGCCCCCCGCTCGTAGATCAGGTTGGCGATCGGGGTGGAGCCGACGAAGGACAGCGCCTTGACGTCGGGGTGGTCGATCAGCGCCTCCACCGAGTCCTTGTCGCCCTGCACCACGTTGAAGACGCCATCCGGCAGCCCGGCCTGCTTGAGCAGGTCGGCGATCATCAGCGAGGCGCTGGGATCCAGCGGGCTGGGCTTGAGCACGAAGCTGTTCCCGGCAGCGATCGCCAGCGGGAACATCCACATCGGCACCATCACCGGGAAGTTGAACGGGGTGATGCCGGCGACCACACCCAGCGGCTGACGGGTCGTCCAGTTGTCGATACCGGTGCTGACCTGCTCGGTGTAGTCGCCCTTGAGCAGTTGCGGAATGCCGCAGGCAAACTCGACGATATCGATGCCGCGCGCCACCTCGCCCTGAGCATCGGTGAACACCTTGCCGTGCTCCCGAGTGATGGCTTCGGCCAGCTCGTCCTTGTGAACATTCAGCAGCTCGAGGAACTTGAACATCACCCGCGCACGGCGAATCGCCGGCGTATCGGCCCAGGCGGGGAAGGCGGCCTGAGCGGCGGCCACGGCGCTGTCCACGTCCGCCTGGGAGGCCAACGCGACCCGGGCGGTCACCTGGCCGGTGGCCGGGTTGGTGACGTCCTGGTGGCGATCGGCTCCGCCATTCGTCTTATGGCCATTGATATAATGCTCGATGCGCTGAATGGTCATGTCTGCCTCTCGTCTCATGTTGCACTGCACACTGGAGAGCCCATGCTGCTGGGCCAAGTGGCTTCCAAACTAGCGCACGGCAGCGGGGAATCAATTGAGAAAGCCAAAAGCGAGGTATAAGATTTTCATATATCTCGTCGCTCACTTCAGCGCCCATCGCGGCGACCATTCGAGGGGAGGCCTCATGCATGACCTCAAGGCGTTGCGTGCCTTCGTGGCCGTGGCCCATCAGGGCAGCGTGTCACGCGCCGCCGAGGCGCTGCACCTGACCCAGCCCGCCGTCAGTCTCAAGCTCAAGCAGCTGCAGGAGACCCTCGGCCTCACGCTGTTCCAGCGCCATGCTCAGGGACTCGCGCTGACCGCCGATGGCCACGCCCTGTTGCCGGCCGCCGAGTCGGCGCTGGCCGCGCTGCAGGCCTTCGATGTCAGCGCCCAGTCGATGCATGACACCCTGCGCGGACGCCTGCGCATCGGCACCATCGTCGACCCGGAATTCATCCGTCTCGGCGCCGTCCTGCATCAGCTGGTGCAGCGGGTGCCCCAGGTCGAGACCGAGCTGCATCACGGCACCAGCGGATTCGTGCTCGATTCTTTGCTGCGCCGCGAGCTGGATGTCGGTTTCTACCTCGAGTCACCCGGCCAGCCGCCGCCCCTCGATGACGGAGCGCCGGCGGTGGAGCTGCTCGAGCTGACGCACTTCCACTATCACGTCATCGCCCCGGCGGGCTGGTCCTCGCGACTGAACCGCACCGACTGGCCGAGCCTCGCCACCCTGCCCTGGATCGTCACCCCGCCGCGCTCCGTCCATCACCGTCTGCTGGCCCAGCAGCTCGCACCCCGTGGTCTCACGCCGCACCGCGTCGCCCAGGTCGATCAGGAGGCCTGCATGCTCGACCTGGTGCGAGCAGGCGTCGGCTTGGCGCTGGCTCGCGACACCACCGCCCTCCAGGAGCGCCAGGAGCGCGGCCTGGTGATCGCCGACGGCATCCGCCTGCCCTGCGCACTGAGCATCATCTGGCTCGAGGAGCGGCGCGACGAGCCGGTAATCGCCGCCGTGCGCGCCGTGATCGACGATATCTGGGCGCCCTAGCCCAAAACCCGAAGCCCGAAGCCGGGCCGCCCGGGCGGCCGCTATCACGGCACCGGAAAAGGGGCATAGGGCGCGGGGCGACATTGACAGCGCGAAGGCCGCCGCGTGCAATGCCACACGCCCGTTCTTCGCACCACCGCTCAGGAGCCTCGCCCATGCCCGCCCTCTCGACCCGCCTGACCGCCTGGCGCCGCGGCCTGCGCAGCGTGTCCCGCTACACCGCCTACGGTGTGAGCCTCGCCGGCCTGATCGCAAGCCTCATCCTGATGACCGTCAGCCCTGCCTGGGGCTGGGCAGCGCTGGGCTTCGCCGCCCTGGTGGCGCTGGGTACCCATGACCTTCGCCAGCGCCGGCGCACGGTGAGCCGCAACTACCCGATCCTCGCCCACCTGCGCTACGGCCTGGAGGCGATCGGCCCGGAGATCCGCCAGTACTTCATCCAGGCGGATACCGAGCCGCGGCCCTTTTCCCGGGAGCAGCGCGAGGCGGTCTACCAGCGCGCCAAGAACGTCTCCGACAAGAAACCCTTCGGTACGCTGCACGATGTCTATGCACCGGGCTATGAATGGGTCAATCCGTCGCTGGCCCCCGCGCCACTGGCCGGCCACGACTTTCGGGTGACCATCGGCGCCGGACGCGCCAAGCCCTATGCCGCCAGCGTGTTCAACATCTCGGCGATGAGCTTCGGCTCGCTGTCGGGCCATGCCATCGAGGCCCTGAACCGCGGCGCGGCCCGCGGCGGCTTCTATCACGACACCGGCGAGGGGGCGATCTCGCCCTACCACCGACACGGCGGCGATCTGGTATGGGAGATCGGTTCGGGCTACTTCGGCTGTCGCACCCCCGAGGGGCAGTTCAGCGAGGAGCGCTTCATCGAGGGTGCCACCCTCGAACAGGTCAAGATGATCGAGATCAAGCTCAGCCAGGGCGCCAAGCCCGGCCATGGCGGTATCCTGCCCGGCGCCAAGGTCACCGCCGAGATCGCCTCGACCCGCGGCGTGCCGGCGGGCGAGGACGTAATCTCCCCCGCCGCCCACTCCGCCTTCACCACGCCCCGCGAGCTGATCGCCTTCATCGTGCGCCTGCGCGAGCTGTCCGGCGGCAAGCCGGTCGGCATCAAGCTCGCCATCGGCCACCCCTGGGAATGGTTCGGCCTGGTCAAGGCGATGCTCGCCACCGGCGAGCACCCGGACTTCATCGTCGTCGACGGCGGCGAGGGCGGCACCGGGGCGGCACCGCTCGAGTTCATCAACCGCCTGGGCATGCCGCTCACCGAGGCGCTGCTGCTGGTCCACAACACCCTGGTCGGTGTGAACCTGCGCGAGTCGATCAAACTCGGCGCCGCCGGCAAGTTGATTTCAGCCTTCGATATCGCCCGCACCATCGCGCTGGGCGCCGACTGGTGCAACGCCGCCCGCGGCTACATGTTCGCGCTGGGCTGCATCCAGGCCCGCACCTGTCACACCGACCGCTGCCCCAGTGGCGTGGCCACCCAGGATCCGCGGCGCAGCGCCCACCTGGACGTGGCCGACAAGAGCACGCGGGTCTATCACTTCCACGACAACACCCTGAAGGCGCTCGCCGAGATGCTCGCCGCGTCCGGCCTCCACGACCCCACTGAACTCGGCCCCGAGCACATCCTGCACCGCTGCTCGGCCCACGAGATCCGCGCCTTCGACCGCCTCCATCACTACCTGGCGCCGGGTGCCCTGCTCGACGGCCCACCCGAGCACGAGGTGTTCGCACACTACTGGGCACAGGCCAGCGCCGACGCCTTCCAGCCCCCGGCCGCCGAAGCCGCCAGGCGCACTACCAAGCTGCGCTAACGACGGCGCCCGCACCACCGCCTAATCGTTCACCGGCGCTGACGGCATCACGACTGACCTCATCCGCACAGGAGCCCTTGCATGCCGACCCCGCTGCTCTACGTGGCCGCCGCCCTGGCCGAGATCGCCGGCTGCTTCGCCTTCTGGGCATGGTGGCGTCTGGACAAGCCGCTCGGCTGGCTGCTGCCGGGCATCTTGAGCCTGGCGCTGTTCGCTTGGCTGCTGAGCCTCACCGACGCCGACTACGCCGGGCGTGCCTACGCCGCCTATGGGGGCGTCTATATCGCCACCTCGCTGGCCTGGCTGTGGCTGGTCGAGCAACGCGCCCCGGACCGCTGGGACCTGATCGGCGCCAGCCTGTGCCTCATCGGCGCGGGAGTAATCCTGCTGGGGCCCAGAGGCACCTGACCCAGAGGCAAATGATCACGCCATACCAGCGCGTGCCTCCTGATGGCCGTCACAAGCGGCCCTGGCGCCGGTTCCAGAGGATCCGAGCCCCCTCGAACGAAATGACATGCGAAAATAGTGTTGACCCGAAGGCCGCAACATGGAAAGATGCATCTCAGTTGGTTAGCAAGTTGAATATAGTCAGTTGTAATCGAAGTCCTTCGGTAGCCCTGGTGTATATCTCCTTTGTTTTACCCACTATTCATCGGGTATCACCCGGCAATCGCAAGAGCGCTTTTAGCGCAAGGATATTGAAAATGGCAACTGGCACAGTTAAGTGGTTCAACGACACTAAAGGTTTCGGCTTCATTTCTCCGGCAGACGGTGGCGACGACCTGTTCGCACACTTCTCCGAGATCCAGGCAGAAGGCTTCAAGTCTCTGCAGGACGGCCAGGAAGTTTCCTTTGACGTCACCCAGGGCAAGAAAGGCCTGCAGGCGTCAAACATCAAGGCCATCTAATCTCCGACTAACCGTCGAGATTTGAAAGCCTCTCGAACCGCAAGGTTTGAGACTCAAGGCCCGCTTCGGCGGGCCTTGTTGCGTTTGGGCATTATGCCCAGCCGCTCCCCCCCGGCCGGTGACACCTGGCTCTTCTTGAGCCCCCTCGTTACAGCTCTTCAATACAGCAGTCCTTCCTCGTTGCAACCTCTCGCCTTCCCCCCTGGCGAAGTTCCCTAGCGTTGAGTCCGACCTGCGCATCGCGTTCAGCCACCACCAGAGCGAATGCTAGAATCGAGTCCTCGGCGTGACGACACCAGGATGCCCATGACGATCGATACCACCCACCTCAACCAGCAGATGACCCACTTCGACGATCACCAGGAGATCTGGCTGTTCGGCTATGGCTCACTGATCTGGAAGGCCGACTTTCCCTACCTGGAGCGTCGCCCGGCGCATATCCGCGGCTGGGTACGCCGCTTCTGGCAGGGCTCACACGACCACCGCGGCACCCCCGAGGCCCCCGGCCGCGTGGCCACCCTGGTGCGCGAGCCAGGCGCCGTCTGCCACGGCATGGCCTACCGCATCACCCCGGAGACGCTGGGCCCGCTGGATGTGCGCGAGAAGAATGGCTACCTGCGCGTGGTCACCGAGCTGCACTTCGATGATGGCCCTGACGATGCAGATTCCCGTGACGGTACAGCCAGTGCGTCCGCCGAGGGCCTGGTGTATCTCGCCACCGAGGATAACGCCGCCTTCCTGGGCGATGCGCCCCATGACGCCATCGCCCAGCAGATCGCCAAGGCCCACGGTGAAAGTGGCCCCAACCGGGACTATCTGCTCAACCTCGCCACAGCGCTCGAACGCCTCGGCCACCACGACGAGCATGTGATCTCGCTGGCCAGCCACTTAAGCGGCGAGGCCTCCTAAGCGCTGACTGGAACTTAGCGCCGTCCTGCCGAGTGAGACCGCCTCGCAGTGACGCGTGCGCTCCATGCAAACCCGACCCTCAGGTGAGCCATGCATGCTCCTGCTCTCGCGATCCAATACACGCCGCTGGTCGCCGTCTATGGCACCCTGAAACGTGGCCTGCGCAATCATCACTGGCTGCACGGTGCCGAGTTCGTCGGCGAAGACACCCTCACTACCGCCACCCTCTACGACCTGGGCCCCTATCCCGGCGCCCGGCTCGAGCCCTCCCGGGGAATCACGATCGAGGTCTTCCGGGTCGATAGCCGCTGCCTGGCCGGACTCGACCGGCTGGAGGATTATCGCGTGTGCGCACCGAGCACCGGCACCTACGACCGGACCATGCACGACACCGCCTTCGGGCCGGCCTGGCTCTATCTCTACAACCTGGACGTTGCCGGCTACCCCGTCATCCGCAAAGGCGGCTGGCCGGCTGAGCGGAAAGGCGAGCCCCGCGACTGATTCCCGCGACTGATTCCCGCGACTGATTCCCGCGACTGATTCCCGCGACGGACTCACGACGCCCTCCCTCGCAGACCGGCGGACGAGCGCCGACGCGGCGGCGGCGAGGATGATAGAATACCGCGCCCGTTTGGCCCGGCGCGGCTGGCAGGTGGATACAATCGCGCCGCGCACTCCTGGCTTCAGCGTGCATCCCACGATCCCGAACTACCCAAGAGACGCGTCATGATCGCAACCGTTAACACCCTCTTCCGCCCCCTGCAGCGGATAGGGCTGATCGCCCAGATCGCCATCGGCATCGTCTGCGGCGCCCTGCTGGCTTCCTACTCGCCCGACCTCGCCCAATCGGCCTCGCTGTTAGGACAAGTCTTCATCTCCGCCCTCAAGGCCGTGGCGCCGATACTGGTCTTCGTGCTGGTCACGGCCGCCATCGCCAGCCACCGGCGCGGCCAGCCCACGCACATCCGCGGCGTGCTGGTGCTCTACCTGATCGGCACCCTGATCGCCGCCCTGGTGGCCGTCGCCGCGAGCTTCGCCTTCCCGACCAGCCTGGCGCTGAATGCGCCCCAGGCCAGCGGCAACCCGCCCGGCGGCGTCGATGAGATCCTCAAGAACCTGGTGCTGAGTGCCGTCGCCAACCCGGTCAGCGCGCTGATGGAGGCCAACTTCATCGCCATCCTGGTCTGGGCGGCCGGCCTCGGCCTGACCCTGCGCCAGGCAAGCGAAAGCACCCGCACCCTGCTCGCCGATCTTGCCGAAGCCGTCTCGCAGATCATCCGCCTGGTGATCCGCCTCGCCCCGCTCGGTATCTTCGGCCTGGTGGCCGGCACCCTGGCCACCGCAGGCCTCGGTGCGCTGCTCGACTACGGCCACCTGCTGCTGGTGATCGTCGGCTGCATGCTGTTCGTGGCGCTGGTCACCAACCCGCTGATCGTGTTCGCCAAGACCCGCCGCAACCCCTACCCGCTGGTCTTTGCCTGCCTGCGCGGCAGTGCCATCACCGCCTTCTTCACCCGCAGCTCGGCGGCCAACATCCCGGTCAACCTGGAGCTGTGCAAGCGCCTCAAGCTGCACGCTGACACCTACTCGATCTCGATCCCGCTGGGCGCCACCATCAACATGTCCGGTGCGGCGATCACCATCACCGTGATCACCCTGTCCGCCGCTCATACCCTGGGCATCAGCGTCGACTTCGCCACCGCCCTGCTGCTGTGCATCGTCTCGGCACTGGCCGCCTGCGGCGTCTCCGGCGTGGCCGGCGGCTCGCTGCTGATCATTCCCATGGCCGCCAACCTGTTCGGCATCTCCACCGACGTGGCGATGCAGGTGGTGGCGATCGGCTTCGTGATCAGCGTGGTACAGGATTCCACCGAAACGGCACTCAACTCCTCCACCGACGTGCTGTTCACCGCCGCCGCCTGCCAGGCCGACGGCAGCACCGAGCGCGACTGACCCCTCCCCCGCGTCCAGCGCCCGTTCTGGAACGAAAAAGCCCGCCATGGCAGACGCCATGGCGGGCTAACAAGTGAAGCAAGCCGCCATCAGGCGAGACTGTCGGCCTCGGTTTGCTTAGTCTTACCTTCCAAGCCTTGACCTTCCAGGCTCTGACACAGCGCCGCCATCCTCTCGACCGCTTGCATCAGCACCTCATCCGGCACCGTCAGCGCCACCCGAATCAGGGTCGTGGCGCTATCACCGAAGGAGGCGCCCGGCATCACCGCCACCCCTTGTTCCTCCAGCAGACGCCAGGCGAAGGCCTCGCCGTCCAGGCCGGTCTTCGAGACATCGATCATCAGGAACATGCCGCCCTGAGGCAGGCTCGAGGACAGCGCCGGCAGCCGCTCGACGGCTTCATGCAAAAGCGCGGCGCGACGCCCCAAGGCCTCTCGCAGGCGCTCGGCGGTATCGAAGTGCTGACGCAGGGCTGCCTCGGTCATGTCGGCGATGAACGGCTGATTGCCAAACAGCATCGTTTCCGAGATCGGCAGCAGCCGACGCGAGAACTCCACCGGGCCGATCGACCAGCCACTGCGGAAACCGGTAGCGGCATGGCTCTTGGAGATCGAGGACACCACCACGGTACGCTCACGCAGAGCCTCGATTTCCAGCGGCGAGACGAAGTCACCGTCAAAGATCAGCGCCTCGTAGACCTCGTCGCAGAGAATCCACAGATCGTGCTGGATACACAGCTCGCCCAGCTGTTCCAGGGTCTGGCGATCCAACACCGCGCCGGTGGGATTGTGGGGTGTATTGAGCATGAGCACCCGGCTTTGCGGGGTGATGGCAGCGGCCAGGTCGTCGGGCTGCATGATGAAGTCATGCGCCATGCGCAGCGGTACCGGCTGCAGGTGCGCCCCTGCCGCGCGAATCACCCCTTCATAGGTGGCGTAGTAGGGATCGCCGGTCAGCACGCCGTCGCCTTCACCGGCCAGCGCCAGGATCACCGCGAAGAGCGCGGTCTGGGTGCCGGGAAAGCACAGCACGTTTTCCTCGTCGATGCCGGGAAAGCGAGGCGCATAGGTGTCGATCAGTGCATCCACCAGGCCCGGCTCGCCACGCCCGTTGGAATAGCGCGTGCGGCCGGCCCGCAGGGCGTCGATACAGTGCTCGACCAGGGCCGGGTCAGTGGTGATATCCGGCTCGCCGATGCTCAGCTCGATGAGTGCTTCGCCCTTGGCCTGACGCTCCCTGGCGGCATTGTGCACCGCCCATTTGTCGCCGCCGAGATCATACAGACGATCGGTGATCGATGCATAGCGCATGAGACTTGTCCTATTGGTTGTCGGGAGGAGGTGACTGGTCACCGTTGGCGAGATGCTGGGCGAGAGTATTGTCGGGCAACCCGAGGATGCCCTCCGCCGCACTCAGCGCGATCCCCGGCAGCCGGCGCGCATCATAAAGCCCGTGCCCCAGCCCCCCTTCCAGCCACAGGCCATCAATCAGCGCGTTCAGCGCGATGGCGTAGTGCTGGCAAGTGACGGGGTCCGCCGGTCGCGCAGACGCCATAAGCAGCGGGTGAATCAGCGTTTCCAGCAGGGTCAGGAATTCGCGATAACTTTCACGGTGAATGTCGGCGTATTCCGGCTCGGTTCGCACGCGACCGATGAAGGTGGCCCACAGCGCCACCTTGCGGGGCGACAGGTTGGGCGCCGTCACGTTGGCGACGATGAAGCGGGCCAAACGCTGCTCGGGGGCCCCGCCGCCCTTCTCGGCGGATTCCGCGGCTTCACCGGTCAGCTGCCCGATCAGGTAACCATAGGCGGCACTCACCATCGCATCCTTGGAGCCGAAGTAATGACGGATCAGCCCCGCCGTAACTCCCGCTCTCTCGGCCACACGACGCGCACTAGCGCCGTTCATGCCGTGCTCGGCCACACAGTCCAGAGTGGCTTCGAGCAAACTGCGTCGCCGTGCATCCATGGACCACCGCTGAAATGATTTCCTGCTCATAGTCCCCATCGTTTCCGGTCAGAAGAATCCGCCTCGGCGCAGTCACTTTGCCAAGGCCACCTCGCTAAGGCCACTGCGAACAGACCACCTCTCATGGATATCGCCTCATGAGTTAAGAACCTGAAAAGTCTTGTGATTTCGATACAAAACCTGCCCCTGAGGCCGCCGAATCAACAGCATCAAATTAGCCTTTCGCTGAATATTGACGCTTTGAATCTCGCCGGACTTGGCTTACAGTTATACTGTCGTATAACAAGGAACTAATTGCAAGCGCCTGCTAGATGACGACGTTTCCCCTCCAGGAGGCAGATGGGCGCCCCCCAGAGACGAGATAATCAATGGCAAACGAACCTGCAATAGAGATCAGCGACCTACGCAAGCGATTCGGCTCCCTCGAGGTCCTGAAGGGCATTTCCCTGACCGCCAGCCAGGGCGATGTCGTCGCCATCATTGGCGGCTCGGGCTCGGGTAAATCGACGCTGCTCAGGTGCATCAACCTGCTGGAACGCCCGACCTCTGGCGAGGTGGCGATTCAGGGCGAAACCTATCACATGCGTACCGCCCGCCATGGCGATCAGGAAATCGTCGACCGCCGCCAGGTCCAGCGCATCCGCGCCCACCTCGGCATGGTCTTTCAGAACTTCAACCTCTGGCCGCACCGCACGGTGCTGGAAAACGTCATCGAGGTGCCCATTCATGTACTAGGCATGAAGCGCGACGAGGCCGTTCACCGCGCCGAGCTGCTGCTCGATCGAGTCGGGCTTGGCAGCAAGAAGTCGATGTATCCGGGTTTCATGTCCGGCGGTCAGCAGCAACGCGCTGCCATTGCCCGGGTGCTGGCCGTCGACCCGCTGGCCATGCTGTTCGATGAACCTACCTCGGCGCTCGACCCGGAGCTGGTCGGCGAGGTGCTGTCCGTGATCCGTGATCTGGCCGCCGAGCAGCGCACCATGATGCTGGTGACCCACGAGATGGCCTTCGCGCGTGACGTGGCCACCCACGTGGTGTTCCTCCGAGAAGGCGTCATCGAAGAACAGGGCCCTCCCGGCCAGATCTTTGGCAATCCCCAGTCGCCGCACTTGAAACAGTTCATCAGCTCGGTGGCCTGACCGCCTACGTGGCTTCATCAACACGGCTTATCAGCGACAGCTTTATCAACGACGGCTTCATCGACGGCACGCTTAACCACCCTTAACGGCAGGGTTAACCAGTCTGCCAAGAACGCCTAAAACAAGAGAGGTAATCCCCATGTTCAAGACACTCACCACCACCGCCAGCCTGATCGGCCTCAGCGTCTTCGCAGCCCCGGCCCTGGCCGACACCTACAAGATAGGCCTGTCCGCCGAGCCCTACCCCCCCTTCTACTCGCCGGACGCCGCCGGTGACTGGTCGGGCTGGGAAATCGACTTCATCGATGAGCTCTGTGGTCGCCTGGACGCCGAGTGCGAGCTTGCGCCGGTCGCGTGGGAGGGCATCATCCCGGCTCTGAAAACCGGAAAGATCGACATGATCATCGGCTCGATGTCGATCACCCCGGAGCGCGCCGAGCAGATCGCCTTCTCCGACAAGTATTACGCCAGCCCCACCGGCATCGTGGCGCTCAAATCAAGCGACGTGGAGCCCACCGCCGAGGGCGTCGACGGCGCCTATCTGGGCATTCAGTCGGGCACCAACCAGGAGCAGTATGCGCGCAAGCATTTCGCCGATACTGCCAACCTCAAGGTCTATCAAACCCTCAACGAAGAGCTCCAGGACCTGGTCGCCGGCCGTCTGGACGCGGTGGTCGCCGATACTCTGGCCGTGCAGACCTTCCTCGACTCCGAGACCGGCCAGTCGTGCTGTGAATACCGCGGTTCCGTGGCAAGCGACGCTGAGCTGATGAGCGAAGGCATCGGAGTGGGGCTGCGTCAGGGCGATACCGCGCTCAAGGAGCGCGTCAACGCGGCCATCGACGCGATGCGCGCCGACGGCAGCTATGAGGATATCACCGCGCCCTACTTCGACTTCGACATCTACGGCGGCTGATGCCTGCCCACAAAGGCCGCCCCCGGGCGGCCTTTGCATTTCCGCCTTTCCTAGGACATCCGCCAATCACAAGGACAACCGCCACCCATGACGACTGTCTTCGATTTTAGCCTGCTGGCCTATGAGGCCCCCGGTTGGGGCAAGGTGCTACTGGTCGGGTTCCTGCGCTCGATCGAGCTGGCGGCAGGTGGCTATCTGCTGGGCATCCTGATCGGCATCGTCGGCGCTACCGGCAAGCTGTACGGCAACAAGGTCGTCCGCGACCTGCTCGAAATCTACACCATGGTGATCCGCGCCGTGCCCGAACTGGTGCTGATGCTGCTGTTCTACTACGTCGGCACCGACCTTTTGAGCCGCGCCTCGACCGCCATGGGCTTCGGCAATGTCGATATCGATGGCCTGACCGCCGGGATCCTGGTCATCGGGCTGGTGCAGGGCGGCTATGCGACCGAGGTCATCCGCGGCGCCATCCAGGCCATTCCCCGCGGTCAGATCGAGGCGGCTCACGCCTTCGGCATGTCGCCCTCCAAGGTGCTGCGCCGCGTCACTCTGCCGGCCATGACGCCGCATGCCCTGCCCGGCATGGCCAACCTGTGGATGATCGCCACCAAGGACACCGCCCTGCTGGCCGTGATCGGCTTCAGCGAGCTGACCCTGGTCACCCGCCAGGCCGCCGGCGCCACCCAGTCCTACATCATGTTCTTCCTGGCCGCAGGCGTGCTGTACCTGGCGCTGACGCTGATGTCGAACCTTGCCCTGCGCCGCTTCGAGCGCCACGCACGGCGTGGTCTTGTCTCCGCACGCTGACTTCAAGGAATGCCTGTGTCTGAATCCCACCCTCTCGCCTTGCTCGTTCGCCCCTCGCGAACGGGCACGTTGGCCAAGCTGTCGGGGCTGCTCGAGCCCCATCGCCTCATCCTGCTGGCCCTGTTCGTCGCCGGCATTGCGGCCGCGATCCTGCTGATGGACTGGAGCTGGCTGCCCCGCTACCTGCCCAAGCTCTGGGAAGGCCTGCAGATGACCCTGATCATGCTGGTGTCCAGCGTGGTCGTGGGCTTCCTGTTCGCCCTGCCGCTAGGGCTTGCACAGGTCAGCGGCGTCTGGCCGCTGCGCTGGCTGGCTACCGGCTTCTGCACCGTGATTCGCGGCACCCCGCTGCTCTTGCAGCTGTGGCTGTTCTATTTCGGCCTCGGTGCGCTGTTCGGCCAGTTCCCGGAGATCCGTGACTCCTGGGCCTGGGACTACCTGCGACAGGCCTGGCCCTATGGCTTCATCGCCCTGACCGTGTCGTTCGCCGCCTATCAGGGCGAGATCATGCGCGGCGCCTTTGCCGGCGTGCCCCATGGCGAGCTGGAAGCCGCCGAGGCCTTCGGCATGTCCCGGCTCAAGGTCTTCACCCGCGTCTGGTTCCCGCGTGCCCTGCACCGCGCCCTGCCGACGCTGACCGGCGAGATCATCCTGCAGCTGAAGTCCACGCCGCTGGTCGCCACCATCACGGTGATGGATCTCTATGCGGTGATTACTCAAGTGCGCCAGACCACCTACCTGACCTACGAACCGCTGCTGTTCCTGGTCGCCGTCTATCTGTGCCTGAGCGGCATCCTGATCGTCGGCCTGCGCTGGTTCGAGAACCGCGTGCCGCACTGACGGCCGCCTGCCCGGCCTTGCCGACAAGGCCGGGGTTCACTGGCAGCAAGAGACGATGCACCACAAAAAAAGGGGGCGGCCCATTGGCCGCCCCCTTTTCTCGTCCTGCTGGCGTCTCGCCAGACGCCCGGTCTCTCTGTCGACCTGTCTCTCTGTTAATGAGTCTCTCGGTCCCCCTGTCTATGCCGCTCAGTCCCGATAGCTCGGATCCAGCGCCTCGAGGGTGCGCAGGTGCGCGGCCCACTCGAGCTCGAGATCGCCATCCTCATGGATGGTCTGGTCGTACTGCCGGGCCACATGGCGGGCGGTCTCCTCGGGCACCAGCCGCAGGGGCTGGCCGGTGGACTGCGCCGCCACCTGCAGCTCACAGGCGCGCTCGAGATAGAACATGTTGTTGAACATCTCGGCGGCCGAGGCCCCGGTGGTCAGCAGGCCGTGGTTGCGCAGCACCAGTGCCGGATTGTCGCCAAGGCTTGCCACCAGACGTTCGCGCTCGGCCAGGTCCAGGGCGATGCCTTCGTAGTCATGGTAGGAGACCCGCTCGTGGAACTGCAGCGCGATCTGGTTGAGTCGTGTCTCGAGGCCCTGTTCCATCGACGATACCGCTATCCCGGCGCGGGAATGGGTGTGCATCACCCAGGCCGCCGCATGGCTGGCACCGTGGATCGCCGAATGGATGGTGAAGCCAGCAGGGTTCACGGGCTCAGGGCTTGAGCAGACCTTGTTGCCATCCACATCGATCTTGACCAGCGAGGAGGCCGTGATTTCCTCCCAGCGCCAGCCATAAGGGTTGATCAGGAAATGCCCTTCCTCGCCCGGCACCCGAGCGGTGATGTGGGTGTAGATCAGATCCGTCATCTTGTAGTGAGCCGCCAGGCGATAGCAGGCCGCCAGGTCGATTCTGGCCTGGCGTTCGGCATCACTCATCTGCAGCAACTGGTTCTCCTCATGGCGCATTGGGCGTCCTCTGGAATCGGTCGATGTGGGGGTGGTCGGGGTCAGTAGCCGCGGCGCCGGTCTACGCCCATTGCCAGCGGCTCACCATCACGCAAGGCACGAGCAGTCTCGATCACCTGCCCCGCGACGACGTCGGGCAGGGAGTCGCTGGCAATATGTGGCGTGATCCGCAGCGCCGGCTCCGCCCAGAAGGGATGGTCGGCCGGCAGGGGTTCTTCACGGAACACATCCAGCGTGGCGCCGCCTAGAGTGCCATCGCGAAGTGCCGCTGTCAGGTCTGCCTCGACCAGGTGCTCCCCGCGACCGATCTGCACCAGCCAGGCGCCCTTGGCAAGCTTCGCGAACAGGGCCCGGTTCAGCACGTTTTCCGTGGCCGCGGTCAGCGGCAGCACATTGATCAGATAATCGGCGCCATCCGCCGCCTCCATCACGGCGCGCTCGCCCGTCAGGTAGGTCACGCCCTCAACCGGCGCCTCCGGCGTGCTGCGACAGGCCACGCGCACGGAAAAACCGAGCGCCGCCACGGCCTGCACCACGGCGCGCCCCATGGTGCCATGGCCGAGCACCGCGACCGTCGCAGAGGCCGGCGCGCGCATGGGCAGCGGCTCCCAATGCGCCTTGGCGGCATTACGCTCCAGGGTGGCAAACTCACGTTCCTGATGGAGCACTTCATGCGCCGCAAAGCCTGCCATCAGGTCGGCCTGATGCGGGTCGCGTACCCGGGCGATCTGTACCTCCTCGCTCAGGCCGGGATGCGCCAGCAGGGCATCGACACCGGCGCCGATCGACATCGCAAGCGTCAGGTTGGGATAGGCCTCGAAGGCCTTCTCGTTAGGCAGCCAGCAGATCGCAAAACGCACGTCTTCAGGGTTGTCGATTTCGTACGGGTGGCGCAGAACGACGTCACCGGCCGCGCTGCACAGAGCATCGCCATAGATGGCATCCAGGTCGAGGGAATCACTCAGATAGACGCCCAGGATCGGGTTCGCGCGAGTCATGTTGTTTCCTTCGGGTCATAGTCGAGATAAGCCGTGGCCGCGACGCAGCCTGTTGTTACCCAAATGTATAATAAAACGCGTGTTGGCGCCATGGGGCAGCCCGACAAACACTGCCTGCGCACCGCGTGAGAGGCCATCAAGGAGTTCCGATCGCCAGCCCTTATCAGCATGATCCAACACGTTCCCAGACGCTCCCGACCATTCACCTCATGCTGGCAGCTGATTGGACATGGTCAGTCCAATTCATTAAGGTATGCCCCTTCATCGGGTCGTCGCCCTCGCGTGGCTACCCGGTCGGGCCACCGGGCCCATCGCATCAATCTCGCTTCATCGGTGACGCACTCGGCCGCCGCCTCCTGGACCGCCGAGGTCAACGAACAAGAGGGAAACCATGTCGACCACCGGATTTTCTCAAGGGCACTGTATGCCACGTCGCCCGCCACCGTCCTGCCTGCCGGGAAGCGCCTGATCGGCGACTCCTGATCGGCTCCCTCTGGGCCGACCCCCCCGGGGCATCATGCGCCTGCGTCATCTCGCTGACGCCGCATCGCCGCCGCCCCTTCGCGATCCTGAAACGATCCAACAACGCAGCCTCTGCGGGCCGCCGTTCGTCTCTGCTTTGCGCAGAAGGCAGGACGACCGGCTGACGAGTGCCTGCGTTCCCATCAACCGAGGAATTCTCTTGAACAGCCTGTCTCTCCACCAGTTCTCGACCAGCACCGTGCTGCTGCTGATGTTCGCCTTCTATGGCGGCACCTACCTCCTGACGCTCGGCATCCGCAAGAAGAAGGAAGACGCCGACGCCTTCATGGTCTCCAACCACCGGGTCGGCTTCGGCATCGGCGCGGCCAGCATGACCGCCACCTGGATCTGGGCCGCCTCCTTCTATGCCGCGGCCACCTCCGGCTACACCTACGGCGTCTCCGGCCCCATCCACTATGGCCTGTGGGGCGCGCTGATGATCCTGTTCATCTACCCGTTCGGGCGGCGCTTTCGCAAGCTGGCCCCCAACGCCCATACCCTCGGCGAGCTGATCCACGCCCGCCATGGCTCCTCGAGCCAGCTGATCCTGGCCTTCTCCAACGTGCTGGGCAGCATCATCAGCCTGATGGTGAACTTCACCGCCGCCGGGGCCCTGGTCTCGGTGCTCTCGCCGCTTTCCTTCCAGGCCGGGGTGATCATCGCCGGTATCGGCGTGCTGGTGTATACCCTGTGGTCCGGCTTCCGCGCCTCGGTGCTGACCGACTTCGCCCAGCTGGTGGCGCTGATGGCCATCGCGGTGGTGATCATTCCCGCCGTTTTCTTTGCCATGGGCGGGCCCAGCGAGCTGGTGGCTGGCCTCGACAACCTGACGCCTGAGCAGGCCGACTTCTTTTCCGTCGATGCGATTCTCAATCAGGGCGCGCCCTTCTTCGTCGCCGTGCTGGCCTACGCCATCGGCAACCAGACCATTTCCCAGCGCCTGTTCGCGGTCAACGAAGAGCACATCAAGCCGACCTTCATCACCGCCACGGTGGGCTACGGCGCCATCGTCATCGGCCTGGGCATGATCGGCCTGATGGCCCTGACGCTTGGCATCCAGCCGCTCGACGGCGACATGAACAACCTGATTCCGCAGATGGTCTCCGGCTACCTGCCGCCGGTCTTCATCGCGCTGTTCTTCGTGCTGGTGATCGGCTCGCTGTCCTCCACCGCCGATTCCGACCTCTCGGCGCTGTCCGCGATCATGATGGCCGACGTCTACGGCAAGAACATCGCACGCGGCAAGGCCGATCCCAAGCGCATGCTGCTGGTCGGTCGCCTGACCATGATCATCGCCACCGCGGTGGGCATCGTCTTCGCCAGCTTCTCGCTGGATATCCTGGTGATGCTGGTCTTCGTCGGCGCGCTCTGGGGGGCGATCGTCTTCCCGGTGATCGCCAGCTGCTTCTGGAACCGCGTCACCAACGCCGCCTTCACTACCTCGGTGCTGGTGGCCATGGTCACCTTCTGCATCGCACGCTTCGAGCTGCTGCCCATGAGCGGGCTGACCGCCCTGGCCTTCGAGGGCCTGGCCAGCATCGGGGGCGGCATCATCATCGCCCTGATGGTGTTCGGCTTCCTGGGCCGCGCCGCCGGGCTGATCGCCGGGGTGCTGGCCATACTGGCCATGCTGGTGTTCGCCACCGACTTCCTGCGTGACTACACCGTGCTGCTGGCCTCGCTGACCGCCTACGGCACCAGCACCCTGGTGTGCGTGGTGATGAGCCTGATGAGCAGCCAGCGCTTCGACTTCGACACCATCGCCCAGCGCGTGGGCGACTATGACGACGCCGCGAGCGCAGCCGGTGCCGATACCGAAAAGACCGCCGGGGATCGCCTGGCGAGCGCCTCACGCTGAGTCGGTCAGCTGATCAACCGCTTATCCCATCATCAGGGGGGCTGGCCCGCCGGCCCCCCACCAACAGGAGTCTTTCGATGACCGCACTGTTTGCCTTCTACGTGCTGATCTGGCCCGCCCTGACCCTCGGCGTGCTGGTGCTGATCTGCCGCGCCGTGCTGCGCGACCGTCGCGATGCCCGCCGGGAATCCCGCGAGCTGGTGTGATGCCAGTATGATGCTTGAGGGCGTGATGCTGCCGGCATCACGCCCACGAGCCGCCGCGCCCGCGGCGGCTCCCTTCCCTCCAGCGCCGTCGGCACCCCTCCTGCCTGCCGTCAGTGCAACACGTTGCGAATGAAGCCCACCGGTACCTCACCCTCGTTGCAGTAGGCGTAGGCCTGATCGCTGGGGTAGACGTGAAACTCTCCCTCCGCGAGGGTCAGCACCTGCTCACCGATGCGCAGCGTCAGGGTGCCCTCGACCACCACGATCATCTCGTGCCAGCCAGCCGGGTCGGCCTCGGAGTCGTAGCGCTCGCCGGGCGCCAGCTGCCAGCGCCACAGTTCCACCTCGCGGGCGGCCTTGCTGGCCAGCAGTCGACCATGGCTCTGCGGCGAGTGCCCGGCCCAGGCGATCTCGTCGATATGGGCGGAATCCTCGGTCTCCGGTGGCTGCACCAGCACGTGGAAGATCACCCCCAGCGCCTCGGCCAGCCGGTCAAGGGTCGCCAGGCTGACATTGACGTCGCCGCGCTCGACGCTCACCAGCATGCGTCGACTCACCCCCGCCGCCTCGGCCAGCGCCTGCTGGCTGAGGCCGGCCGCCTGGCGCAGACGACGGACATTGGCCGCCACATGCACCAGCACGTCCGGACGCGAATTTTCTTCGCCCGCCCCATTGTGCAATATACTGCTCATCACTACACTTCCCGGCACTGATCCATGAATGGTGGCACCCGCGGGCGCCCGATACCGATCGCTGATATCCGATACCTGAATGAAGAGGGAGCGTAGCATGAGTGCATCTATGCAGGCCCGGCTGTGGCCGGTGGCGATCCTGATCGTGGCCATGACCTCGATCCAGAGCGGTGCCTCGCTTGCCACTTCGCTGTTTCCGGCGATCGGCCCCACCGGCACCACCGCCCTGCGCCTGCTGATCGCCTCCCTCATCCTGCTGGCCGTGCTGCGCCCCTGGCGGCGGCCGGTGGGAGCCAAGGGCTGGCGTACCATCGCCGTGTACGGCGCGGCTCTGGGGCTGATGAACCTGCTCTTCTATCAGGCGCTGGATCGCATTCCGCTGGGGATCGCCGTGGCACTGGAGTTCACCGGCCCGCTGGCGGTGGCCATGCTCAATTCCCGGCGCTGGCTGGATTTGTGCTGGGTGGCGTTGGCCATCGGCGGGCTGATTCTGCTGCTGCTGCTCGGCGGCGAGAGTGGCTGGGACGTGGACCCGGTGGGTGCCGCCTATGCCCTGGGCGCCGGGGTCTGCTGGGCGCTGTATATCCTCTTCGGCCAGAAGGCCGGCGCCGACCACGGCACCCAGACCGCCGCGCTGGGCATCACCATCGCCGCACTGATCTTCTTCCCGATCGGGCTCGCCGAGGTGGGCACGGCACTGTTCACCCCGGCGCTGTTGCCACTGGCATTGGGCGTGGCGGTGCTATCCACCGCCCTGCCCTATACCCTCGAGATGATCGCCCTGCCGAAGCTTCCGACCCACACCTTCGGCACCCTGATGAGCCTCGAGCCCGCCGTCGCCGCACTGTCCGGACTCTTCTTCCTCGGCCAGGCACTGAGCCTGACCCAGTGGCTGGCGATCGGCCTCGTCATCACCGCCTCCATCGGCACCACCCTCTGCGGACAGAAGCCAGCCCCGGCCGTGGCCGCCGGCTGAGCGGTGGCTGAGGCTGAGCGCTGGCTGAGCGGTGGCGGAGAAAGCAAAGTGCTGCCGATGAGGCATCGCAGATGGCCTGGGTGCGCTTCTGGCTAACCGGCCGGCGCCAGGTCGCGACATCTCAGCACCTCATAGCAGGCACCCATGGTGTGGTAGTCACACTTGCCGCCCGGCGGGCTCTTGCGATCGTCATAGCGCCGATTGT
The DNA here is from genome assembly GCF_014840935.1 of Halomonas sp. YLGW01. NCBI lineage: Bacteria > Pseudomonadati > Pseudomonadota > Gammaproteobacteria > Oceanospirillales > Halomonadaceae > Halomonas > Halomonas sp. YLGW01. Next base: position 2,691,932 of record NZ_CP062005.1, read on the forward strand.
CGGCATCGAGGAGGCGGAACCAGCCGCCATGGCGATGATCGACCAGGTGCTCCCAGGCATAGGCCCAGAGCCGCTCGTACCACTGCCAGTAGGCGGCGTCGCCGGTGCGCTCGGCCAGCAGGGCGGCGGCGGCCAGGGACTCGGCCTGCACCCAGAAGTACTTGTCGTCGTCGCAGATTCGGCCATCCGGCGCGAAGCCGTAGTAGAGGCCCCCGCGCGCCTCGTCCCAGGCCGTGTCGAGGGCCGTGTCGAATAGCCGGCGGGCGGTCGGCAGCAGCCAGTCGTCGTCGCGATAGCGCTCGAGCATCAGCAGCAGCTTCGCCCACTCGGTGAGATGGCCGGGCTGGAAGCCCCAGGGGCGATAGAGGTGGCGCGGATCGTCCCGATTGTAGTCCCAGTCGACCCGCCAGGCCGCATCGTAATGCTCCCAGATCAGGCCATCGGCCATGGCGGCCTGCCGCACGCAGATGTTGTAGGCCAGCGTCATGGCCCGCTCCAGGTAGCGCTCGTCCCGGGTGGCCTCGAAGGCCGCGATCATGGCCTCGCAGCTGTGCATGTTGGCGTTCTGGCCCCGATACGGTGACACCTCGCGCCAGTCGGCGCTGATCTCGTCCCGATAGAGCCCGTCCTCCGGGGACCAGAAGTGCGTCTCCATCAGGGCATAGGCCTCGTCCAGCCAGTCGGCGGCCTCCTCGATGCCGGCCTTGAGGGCGGTGGCATAGGCCAGCACGACGAAGGCCAGCCCGTAGCAATGGTTGGTGTCATCGACCACCCGATCTCCCTCGAGAATCCAGCGATAGCCGCCGGTCTCGGCGTCTCGATGCTGCTCGCGCAGGAAGCGCAGGCCATGGCGGGTGGCCTCGAGATACTCGGGGTTCCCGAACTCGATGCTGGCCATCGCATAGTTGAAGACCATGCGGGTGCTGCTGACCAGATGACGGGTCTGCGTATCGTAAATGCCGCCATCATCGCGAAAGGCCTGGAAGTAACCGCCGCCTTCATGATCGATGGCTCGGGGATGATAGAACGCCAAGAGCTCCCGGGCATGGGTCTTCAGGAAGTCTCGGTCGCGAAACCCCCGCGAGGCGGGGGCGGTGTATGGATCGATGTTGCGGACATGGGTCTCTCTTGTTCGGGTGAGGGTCGGCGCGGGGCCGGAAGGGAGCGCTCGCGGCACTCACGTATTAAGATCAACGAATACGTTACCCCGGATACCGGCAGGAATGCAGCCAGACGCCCATCACCGAAACCTGAGTCGAAGCCGACCCTGATCACGCGATCCTGCCTTGGATAGTGCGGTATCAACGGCCAAGAGTTGCCGGCGAGCAGGGAGCACAGGCGTCATGACCCAGAACCCTTCCGAACAAGAGACCACCACAAGATGAAGATTCTGATTGCGCCGGACAGCTACAAGGATGCCCTCTCCGCCCAGGAAGCCGCCCGTGCCATCGCCGACGGCATTCGACGCGCCGACCCCGAGGCCGAGACGCTGCTGTGCCCGATGGGCGATGGGGGCGAAGGCACCCTCGATGCGCTGCTGGCCGCGACCGGCGCCGAGCGTCGCCTCGTCGAGGTGCAGGATGCCCTGGGCCGGCCCCGCCGGGCCGCCTGGGGCTGGCAGGCGGATACTCGCCAGGCCTTCGTCGAGCTAGCCGAAGCCAGCGGCCTGCAGCATCTCGCCGCCGAAGAACGCGATGCCCTGCACAGCACCACCCACGGGCTCGGCGAGCTGATGCGCGCGGCGCTGGATGCCGGCGCCGAGCGCCTGCTGCTGACCCTCGGCGGTAGCGCCACCAACGATGGCGGCGCCGGCATGCTCAGCGCGCTGGGGGCCCGCTTCCTGGATGACGGCGGCCGGGAGCTGCCGCCGGGAGGCGCGGCGCTGGCCGAGCTCGCGCAAATCGACCTCTCGGGGCTCGACCCTCGCCTGTCGCGCCTCAAGGTGGAGGCCGCGGTGGACGTCGATAACCCGCTGCTCGGCGCCAAGGGCGCCAGCGCCGTGTTCGGGCCCCAGAAGGGCGCCAGCCCCGCCGAGGTCGAGCGCCTGGATGCGGCCCTTGGCCGCCTCGCCGCGGTGGCCGCCGACTGCCTGAGCCACGATCATCGTGACCGGCCGGGCGCCGGTGCCGCCGGGGGCATGGGCTTCGCCGCCAGCGCCTTCCTCGAGGCCGAGCTGCGCCCCGGCATCGAGCTGGTGATGGATGCCGTCGGCTTCGATGCCCTGCTTGAGCGGGCCGACTGGGTGATCACCGGCGAGGGCCAGCTCGACGGCCAGAGCCTGTCGGGCAAGACCCCCGTGGGCATCGCCCGCCGTGCCCGCGCCAAGGGCGTGCCGACCCTCGCCCTGGCCGGTCGGCTGGGCGACGGCTGGCAGGCCGCCCATGATGAGGGCATCGTCGCCGCCTTCGCCCTGGCCGATGGCCCCATGGCCCTCGACGAAGCCCTGGCCCGCACCCCGGAACTGCTGGCCGACCGCGCCGAGAGCCTGATGCGCCTCGTCGCCGCCGCAGGCTGACTCAAGGCGCGCTGAGGCGATCTCTCGCCAAGCGAGCCAGGCTCACCCTGCACCTCTCCTGCACCTCGCCCGGCAATCCCCCGTGACCGCGTAAGCCCGTGACCGCTTAAGCCCCCCATCGGGGGCTATGCTGGTGATATGTGCGGACGCTACTCACTTTACGATTACCCACGTCTCTCCCAGGCCATCCGGCTGATCCCAGGGCTGGCTGGCCCCGAGCCCCACGCCCCGCGCTACAACGTGGCCCCGGGCACCTGGATACTGGGCATCCGGCGACCGGAGCCCGACGGCGCCCCCATGATCGACGACCTGTGGTGGGGCTATCGCCCCGCCTGGGCCGGCCCCGATGCCCCGCAGCCGATCAACGCCCGGGTCGAAACCCTCGCCACCAGCCGCTATTTCAAGGGCGCCTTTCGCCACCACCGCTGCCTGATCCCGGCGGATGGCTGGTACGAATGGCTCCCCCAAGCGGGCGGCAAGCAGCCGTACTATCTATGCAGGGAGGATCGCGCCACCCTCTTCCTGGCCGGCATCTGGGGGGCCTTCGCCGACGGCACCGCGGGCTGTGCCATCGTTACCGAACCCGCACGGGGCAACGCCCGGGAGATTCATGACCGTATGCCGCTGCTGCTTAACGACGACAGCCTGAGGACTTGGCTGGATAGCACACTCCAGGAGCGCGACGCCATCAGATCGGCCGTTCATCACCTGGACGCGGACACGCTCACGCACTGGCCAGTCAGCACCCGCATCAACCGGCCTACCCACGACGACCCGAGACTCATCGAGCCCGAGAGTGATAAACACTGAGTCTAGGAGTGGTCACTTGGTGTAGGGTCCCGGATGATCGGATCGCCTCGCTTCCGAACAAGCTCAAGACAAGCTGCCTAATCATGAATATTTGGGGCTGAGAACAGTTACAGCGACAAACCGCTGACCTCGCGGCGAAACAGGGTTGCCAACCGCTCTGCACCGGGGTGAAGCGGTACCCCCCTGAGCTTGAGCAGTCCCACTGTAAACCGCGGAAAATCACTCAGCATATCGAAACAAGCTAACCCTTGGCCCGAGAGTGGATTATCCGCAAAGAAGCGTGGGGCTAAGCCTATCAGGTCGGTCTGACGCATTAGCTCGACCATCAACGTCGATGAGTCACAGCTTACTACCCGTTCCGACATCTCTATGCCACGCGCGTTTAGCCAGCTCGTCAAATAGTGTGCAGAACTGCCGGCCGCGAGGTTGAGGACCCAACGGGCCTGGGACAACCCTGTCCAGTCGGTGGCTCCCAGCAGAGGATGACCTACCCGCCCTACAGGCGCGGAGAGAAGTTCTGCTAACGGCTCGAGAGTAATCTCGTAAGGCAACTGAGAGACCTCAGCCACGGCAACGGCAAAGTCGATTCTCCCTTCCATCAGCCCCGGCAAAAGGGTGCTCAGCATGCCTTCCGCTAGGACAACACGCGCATCTGGCTGCTCTTGCTCGAAGGTCTTCAAAACACTCGGTAGTGCGGTTGCTGCGATAGCAGTAGTGACCGCTACCGAGACTTGAGTACCGGCGCCGCCACGCAGCCAGCGGATTTCATCGCGTGCCTTATCAAGGGTAGCCATGGCCAGCCGCGTCCGCATAAGTAGTGCTTTTCCGGCGGGAGTGAACTCAACCCCACGGTAGCTGCGAATCAGTAGCTCAGCTCCCACGTTGGCCTCCAGCTCACGCATAGCCCGAGTCAGGGCGCTCTGGCTGAGATGCAGGGAGCGAGCCGCACCACGAATCGAACCCTCATCGGCGATGCGCAGAAAAGCTTTCAGCTGGTGCTCTTTCATAGTAAGTGATGCTTTTTGGTTGTCATCAGGCTGGAATAGTCGTCTTTACAGTATCACATGGCGCTGACAGCATCAGAACGAGCTGAAAAAAAACCAAGACCAAAAGGTGGGAAATCATGAACCAGGCCGAGACGATATCGCCTCATTTAGACGAGATGCAGACTTGGCGGCGTCATCTTCATCAACACCCAGAACTCGGCTTTGAAGAGTTCGACACCAGCCAGCTGGTTGCAGAGCGGTTGAAGGAATGGGGGTATGAAGTACACACCGGCATCGCCGTGACCGGCTTGGTCGGCGTTCTGAGCTGGGGTGACGGCTCGGGTCCTAAACTTGGGCTACGTGCGGATATGGATGCTCTACCAATCCATGAAGCTACCGGTCTGCCTTGGGCCAGCCAAGTAGCTGGCAGGATGCATGCGTGCGGCCATGACGGCCACACTGCCATCCTGCTGGGCGTGGCCGAAGCCGTCGCCCGCCAACACCGAGAGCAGGGACTGCCTGGAAGCGGCACCTTGCACCTGATTTTCCAGCCCGCCGAGGAGCTGGGCGGCGGCGGTGGTGCACAGCGTATGCTCGATGAGGGGCTGTTCGAGCGCTTTCCCTGTGACGCCCTCTTCGCCTTGCACAACATGCCGGGCTTTCCCACTGGGCAACTGCGCTTCCGGGAAGGGGAGTTCATGGCATCGTCGGATACTGTCACCCTGACCTTTACTGGCAAGGGTGGGCACTGTGCTGTGCCTCATCTTGCAACCGACCCAACCTTGCCTGCGGCCGCTACCGTGCTAGCCCTGCAAAGTATCGTAGGCCGCAACGTTGACCCTAACCTTACTTCGGTAATCAGTGTGGGCCGCATGCAGTCGGGCAGCGCCTCCAACGTGATCCCCGACAGTGCTGAGCTGGCACTCAGCGTGCGCACCCTAGACTCTGATGTCCGCGACATCTTGGAGCGCCGTATTCGCGACCTGGCTTCCTCTCAGGCAGCTGCCTTCGATTGCCGGTGCGACATTGACTACGTCCGCGGCTATCCAGTGTTGGTCAACTCCCCTGAAGAGACCCAGTTAGCAATCGAGACCGCTCGAGAGATGTTCGGTGAGGCACAGGTGGAAGCGAGTACCGCGCCGCTGACCGGTAGCGAGGACTGCGCTTATTTCTTGAATCAGGTGCCGGGCTGCTACTTCCTTGTCGGCAATGGCGACAACGGCCATGACGGCGGGGCCGCCATCGGGCCATGCAGCGTCCACAACCCCCACTATGACTTTAATGATGATTGCATGGGGCCGGCCGCGACCTTCCTGGTCGGCTTAATCTCACGTTACTTCTCACCAGATAGCGCTGTACCAAGTACTTCCCGCTGTGAGTAATCGTGGCAAGTGACAATATAAACAAGATCGCCAAATTATTCTGAGGTAATCACATGAAACAGCACGATGACGCCGGTACTCTCTCCACGCCGCATGGAAAGCGCAAGAGGATGCGCGAATTCCCTGATCCCATGGTGTTGATCTTCCTGGTACTCATAGTCGTCTATCTGCTCTCTTTCATCGTGCCGGCGGGAGAGTTCGCCAGGGAGTTAGTAGAAGGTCGCAACCGGGTAATCCCAGGCTCCTTCGAATATATCCCTGACGTTGCTCTCATTCATCCATTCCGGCTCTTCGTGGCGATTCCCGAAGGCATGATCAATGCTGCCCAGTTTCTCTTCATAGTCTTCATCGCGGGCGGACTGTTCCATGTACTCAAGGGCACCGGCGCCCTAGAGAATGCCATCGGAGTGGCAGCCTACCGCATGGGGGCGGGACGGAGCGTGAAGAGCCGCAACGTGATCCTCACTGCAGGCACCTTCATCTACGGCTTCTTTGGTATGACTGTGGGCAGCGAAAACAACATGGCTCTGGTGCCACTAGGCGTGTTGATCGCTTCCGCAATCGGCTGCTCACGGCTGGTAGGAGTGACGATGGCAGTCGGGGGCATCGGGGTGGGTTTCGCACTCTCGCCCATCAACCCCTATACGGTGGGGGTAGCCCAGAGTATTGGCGAGCTACCGCTCTTCTCCGGCTGGGAACTACGTACCCTGATGATGCTGCTCTGTCTATCAACCCTTGCAGCCTACATCTGCCTGCGCGTGGTGAACCTGGAGTTTCGCGATGATCAACCGGCGGAGATGAGTCGTGAGCTTAAGGACTACACCCTCGCTCGCAACGATCTGGTCGTATTAGGCCTTTTCCTCACCGGCCTGACCGTCATGTTGTTCGGGATTTTCACGCGTGGCTGGTATATCAAGGAGATATCCGGAATATTCCTGCTGATGGCAATGCTGATCGGTTTCGCCAGTGGGCTCAGCCCCAACCGTCTGGTTAAGCAGATGATGGAGGGAGCCTCATCGGTCACCTCTAGCGCTCTGATCATCGGCCTAGCCGCCTCTATTCAAGTGATTCTCAAAGACGCCCGCATCCTCGACACTATCATCCACTCGCTCAGCCAAGTAGCCGTCGATATGCCAATCGCTCCGGCCGCAGTGATCACTAGCGTGATCCAAGGGCTGATTAACCTGTTTATCCCCAGTGGTTCTGCCCAGGCGCTAGTCACCATGCCGATCCTGATCCCCCTGGCCGATTTGATCGGAATGAGCCGTCAGCTGATGGTTAGCGCTTTCCAGGTGGGGGATGGCCTATCCAACATGTTTATCCCTACTGCCGGAAGCGTTCTAGCCATGCTAGCCCTGGGGCGGGTGTCCTATGCGCAGTGGCTACCAGTGATTCTGCCGGTGATGCTGCCACTTTTTGGGATGTGCTGGATCGCCTTGGTTGTGGCCCATTACATCGGCTATTGACGCCATGAAGCAGCTTGGGATCCCGTAGCCCCTCGGCGAGTCGGTTGCCGCCCATCGTATAAGTTGATTAACTCGCCCAGCAATAAGAAAGCCCCGCCAAGGATTTGGCGGGGCTTAGACATCAATGGAGTAAGGAAGTGCTTGCATTGAAAGTTTAACGACCTCGCGCCAAGACTTCTATCTTGGGTATGTTGATTTCCCCCTGATTTAGGTCCATCCACAATGTGATAAACCGCTCCTTAATGCACGCCACAGGTTGAAGCCGCACAATGCGATATAAGCATACAGTCAAACTTATGGAATCAATCGACATATTAAAATCATATAATAAAAGCAAGGGACAGCCGCCTCCTTTCAAGCTTCGATTATTCATAAGGTGATAATTGGGATGACGCGATCATGGCGATGCTTGTGAACTTCGAGGAGCAAATGGATAAACGGCTAGAGTTACTGGAATCTTCAGGCTGAGTGAACTGAAGACGCCATAAACATCAAGATGGAGTACAACAGCATTAAATTTATCCACATGGCATCGAATAAGACGCCGGATGAACACCGTGTGGATAAGTGCAGCAAGGAACAATGGGGAGGGGAAACAAACGTTACGGCTTGGCGTTTGGTGGGCCCAGCTGGACTCGAACCAGCGACCAAGGGATTATGAGTCCCCTGCTCTAACCAACTGAGCTATAGGCCCTTATCAGCGCGGGCGTATGATAGCGAATCCCGCCGGGCGAGACCAGCGGGATTCGCCCTACATTAGGTCATCGAGAGGATGGTGTAAGGCGCTTCGCAGGCATGGCGCTCGTCGCGCTCGTCCACGCTGCCAAGGGCGAGGTTGCGGTCGTTGTCGTAGGCGACGAACAGGCGGTCGTGATCCAGCACGGCCAGGCCTTCGGCCTTATGCTCGAACTCCAGCGGCTGGCCTTCCAGGTTAGTCACCAGCTCGGGCTCGCGGCGGGCACGGAAGTCCTCGAGGCTCATCTGCCACAGGTAGCCGCCGATGTGCTCTTCGCCGGCCTCTTCGGTCTCGAAGCTGGTCAGCAGGTAGAGCCTGGCGTGGTAGGGGTCATACTCGAGGCTCGAGAGGCCACACACGAACCGCACGCCGTCGAACCGGCTGGGGTCGAAGGCATAGCACTCGCGCATCTCATCGAGGAACTCGAGGTTGCCGTTCTCGGTGATCTTGTAGTGGGCGCCGACCACGCGGCTGACGTACTCGAAGTCGTCGTGGGCCTGGCCCTGCTCGCGCACGCCGAACAGCAGCAGGCCATCGCCGCGCTCGCCGGGAATCGCCGCCAGCCCCTCGATCTTGTAGTACGGAAAGCCAATCACGGCGTTGAGCTTGCCGCGCAGCTCCAGCGAGCCTTCCACGCCATCGCGGGGGTCGGGGTCGACCACCTGCACCTGGTCGGGCTTGCCGAGCGGCCAGATCAGCAGGTGGTTGTAGTCGTTGAGGGCGTGGCTGTCGGCATCCAGGCGATCGAAGCCGGTGGTGGCCAGCACATGGCGGCCATCGGCGGTCAGGGCGAAGTCCTCGTACTTCACGGCCTGCTTGATCAGCGGCTGGGTGTAGTAGGCAAGGGCGGTGTCGTCGGGCCCGGCATCACGCATCGGCAGGGCGAAGCAGGCCGAGCGCTCCTCACCAGGAATCGGCTTGTCGCTCGCCATCAGCAGCCGCTCGCCGTCGAAGGCCACCGCCGAGACCTCGGCGTTGACCAGCTCGCCCTTGGCATCGCGCAGGCCGGCGGGGAAGCAATGAATGGTGCCTTGTTGCAGGATACTGGCGCGGGTCATCGCGATGTCCTTTGCAGTGGATTACTCTCAATGCCACCACGCTAACATGCCTGCCGGGAGACACCGCCAGTGTTCACACACGCTTCACATTCCCACCGCCGGGGGCTATCGGCGGCCGCCACCGTGCTTTCCCTGTTTGCCATGCTCGTCCTCTGCGCGATGATCAGCCTGCCCGCCCAGGCGGCCTGGCAGCTGGATCCCTCCCACTCGGCGCTCGAGGCCACGGTGATCGAGTTAACGCCGCAAGGCCCAGTGCCGCACCAGCACCGAGTGCGGGAGCTCTCGGGCAGCATCGGTGAGGATGGCACCCTGCGCCTGCCGCTTCGCTTGAGCCAGACCGACGTGCTGGAGCGCCTGGGCGGCCTGCCGGTGTGGCTCAAGGGCATGACCGAGCTGCCACTGGCCACCCTGGTCACCCAACTGCCGCCGGAGCGGCTCAACAACCTGGCGGTGGGCGATTCACTCACCGAGACGCTGAGCTTCCGGGTCGATGCCGAGGGCGTGAACCGGCAGGAGCCCCTGGCGCTGCGCTTCACCCGCGAGAGTGCATCACGCATCCGGATCAGCACCGCCGAGCGGGTCGCGGTGGATGGCCGCGAGCTGATGGCCAACCCCACCCTGCGCACCGTGATATTGCTACTCGGCTACGAGCAGATCGGCGACGAGGTGCCGGTCACCTTGGATGCCACCCTGATCGAGCGCTGAGGCTCTTCTCAAGTCTCCCCCGAGCCGCAATCGCCGGGCCGAGCCTCCGCCGGCTGGAAGCCGAATCACCTCGGCCGCGCAATCAGGGTTACAGCTCTTCTACCGCATCCGAGAAAAAGTCGTTCAGGGTCAGAATCAGGTGTTTCTTGAGCAGCTGGCCCGCCGGATCATTTACGGAGTTATAACTTTCGAAATCACCACGTTCGTGGTCGACATCATCCTTCACCGTGTAGTCTTCGGCGTAGATCAGCATGTCTTTCGCATGTAACTCGTACCGAGCATCGAAATCGGCAATGATCTGGTATTCACTCGGTGCCAACCCCAGCGTCAGAAGCCCCTTACCAAAGCTTTCGGCGAGCTGGAAGTCAGCAAAGACCGGGCCTTTCTTGTCATGGGCGGTCAGCTCTACATGGACACGATAATCGCTGTTGCCCAGCTCCCCACGAGACACGGAGGAAGGCAGCTGCTCGTAGATGTAATCCGGCAGATTCTTGAGCGTGGCCGCCGAAGCAACCGACAGCTCGACTTCTGCAAGCGGAGTTAAAGCCTGCTGCTTGCCTTCATTGAAAATCCCGGGGGTCGGCTGGCTGTAATAGATGTCATACGCCAGCGTTTTACCCTCCAACACTGGCGTATGGACCTGAGAGACGACCGGCATATCAATCTGCGCGTGCGAGGCGCAACCGCTGAGGACCGCAAGGCCAGTGATCGCGATGGAGGACTTAATCAACTTCATCGTGGTAGCTCCGATAACCTGCAAGGTGATTCAAATAAAAATTGAGTAGATAAAGCTAATATAATATCGATTAAATTTCACTGGTCCGAATCACTTCCTGCATTTGTCGCACCACCTGCCCTCGCACCACCTGCCCTCGCACCACCTGCCCTCGCACCACCTGTTATTGATAATGATTAGCATTTAATTTAGCATCGCTAAACCTGATGCCCGCTGCTGAGACGACCTTCATGCCCTCGTTGCTCGATGCGCTCTATTCCGGCCCGCTGGATGGCCTGACGCCCCCGCGGCTCGGCCCGCTCACGGCCCCGGCCGTGGCAATGCGCGACCTGCTGGCTCCCGGCCGGCTCGAGGCCGAGCTCGAGCGCTTCGGCGCCGGCTACGGCGATGCTGATTGCAAAGGCCAGGGCGATCGTCGGGCGGTCGCCTCGCTGTGGTCGAAGTGGCATGCCGGCGCCCTACTGGCCCCCTACCTGGCCGCCAACCTGCTGCTCGAGCGGGACCTGCCGGTGAGCCTGGATGAGGTCGGGGTCCACCTCACCCCCGAGGGACGCACCGAGTGCCTGCAGCTGGCCCATGCCGGTCGTCCGCTCGGCTCGTTGGACGGCTTCACACGTTTCTCGACCCTGCTCGATGATCACCTGACGCCGCTGATCGCGCGGCTGTCGGCCTTGTCCGGGGCCTCGGCGAAGGTCTTCTGGAGCAATGTCGGCAACAGCTTCGAGCACTTCCTGACGGCCCTCGAGGGTCACCCCATGGCGCACCCGGGTGTCGCCGCGGAAGGTAAGCGCCTGCTGGAGAGCCGCACCCTGCCAGACGGGCGGCGCAACCCGCTCTATCAGCCGGTGCGCTATGTCCAGCCGACCAGTGAGGGCGCCTCGGCTCCCGAGCCCACCAGGCGGGTGAGGCGGGTGAGGCGCCTGTGCTGCCTGCGCTACTTGTTGCCCGATCTCGGCTACTGCGGCAACTGCCCTCTACCGGGCAAGGCCAGCGGCTAGCCATGCAGCCTTCCCGCCAGCTCGCCTCTGAAGGCGCGGCCCACCGGACGCCGCAGCAACACTCGGCCGCGGATCTCGAACGCTTCGGCGCCCGCCACGGCATCGCCTATCGCTTCCCCGCCCTGGCCGATGGCCCCCTGGCCGACAATGCGGAAGCCGCCCGAACGCCGATCCTGCGGGGGCAGGTGGATGAGCTCGAGCTGCGCCCGGGCATCTTCCTGACCCGCTCGGACCTCACCGTGCTCGAGCCCTACGCCTCCACCTCGCTGGCCGCCGCGCCGCTGTTCATCACCGTGATTCTGGAGGGGCGCGTGCGGCTGCGCCTGGGCGATAAGATCCAGTGGCTGTCGCCCGGCCAGGCGCTGTGCTCCCGCTTCGACGAGCGCCAGGCGCTAGAGGCCTGGCAGCCTGCCGGCCAGCACCTGCGCACCCTCAACCTGGCCTTTCAGGCCGAGGCCCTCGCCGCCCTGAGCCGGCAGCACCCCAGCCTGGAGGCACTGCGCGAAGGGCCGCCCGCCCTGCGTCGGCAGCCTCTGCCGAACCACCTGATCGCCGCCCTGGAGGAGGCACTGGCCGGCGATACCAGCGGCGACCCCCGGCTACTGCTCGAGGCCCTGATGCTGCAACTGCTGGCCCGGGTGCTGCCCCGCGAGACAAACGCCGCGCCACCCCGCGTGCCGGCGGCGTCGGCCCTGTCGAACGGCGAGCAGGAGCGCCTGGCACGGGTGCGCCGGGTGATCGACGAGCGGCCCGAAGCCGATCATCGGCTGGCGGACCTCGCCCGTCTGGCGGCCATGAGTCCCAGCAGCCTGCGCGCCAAGTTCGCCGCCGCCCAGGGCCAGTCGGTGTTTGCCTACCTACGCGAATGCCGCCTGACCAAGGCGGCCCGGCTGCTCGAGCAGGGCCTGGACGTGCAGCAGAGCGCCCATGCCGTGGGCTATGGCCATGCGAGCAACTTCACCACCGCCTTTCGCCGCCGCTTCGGTGTGAGCCCTAGCGACTACCGCCGTCGCTGAGCCAAGGCATCGAGGGGGCCCTCGCCCCCTCGATGCCTTTTCCCGCCTCGTTTAATGCCTCTACTCTGCCCGCTCTCGCCGTTGTGGGCGGCGGCTGACCGACGCTCCCTGACCATCACTGGCGCCGCGAGTTCATCGCCTCAGCGTTCTGCACAGGCGCTCTGGCATCTCGCATAGCCATGCTGGCACACCGCATAAGTCACCGGGACGAATTACTGGAATAATTCTCATTACCAAAATGAGTTGACTTACAAAGCGCCGAGCTCCCGTCCCGAGGAACACCAGCCCATGACCGCCAAGCATCCCCTTACGCTCGCCATCGCGCTTGCCAGCGCCGCCACTCTTGCACCGGCCTGGGCGCAGGAAGAAGCTTCGAGCGACGAGACCCAGACCCTCGACACCCTGACCGTCACCAGCGCAGCCACCAAGACCGAGACGCCATTCAACGAGACGCCACAGTCCGTCTCTGTTATCACCAAGGACGAGATCCGCGAGCAGGGTTCGGAATCCGTTCAAGAGGCCACCCGCTATACTGCCGGTGTCTTTACTGGCCAGTACGGGGCCACGGCTGGCCGATACGATGCCATCAAGCTGCGTGGCCTTGGCAGCGACAGCATAGATAACCAATATCTGAATGGCCTCAAGCTGATGAATGACAAAGGCACCTATAGCATCCTCCAGATCGACCCGTATTTCCTGGAGAGCATCGAGGTCGTCAAGGGGCCTTCCTCGGTGCTCTATGGACGCGCCGCTCCCGGTGGGTTGGTCTCTTTGACGAGCAAGCAGCCCACGTTCACCACGCATAGTGATTTGCAGGCCAGCGTAGGGACACAAGGGCATCTCAGTACCGGCTTCGATCTTGGCGATCAATTAGGAGACTCTGGCCGTGCCGCCTATCGCGTGGTCGGGCTGGTCAAGGATGCGGACAGTCAGTGGGACAAAGTCGAGAACGAACGCTATGCCATTGCCCCATCGCTGGCGCTCGACGTCAATGACGCAACCTCGCTGACGCTGATGGCCTATCTTCAGAAAGAGCCGGAGGGAGGCTACTACGGCGGGTTACCGGCCGAGGGTACACTTTATAGTCATAATGGGAAGACCATTTCCAACAGCTTTTATGACGGCGAAGAAGACTATGAAGAGTTCGATCGCGAACAGGCCATGGTCGGCTATCGGCTTGAGCATCGATTTAACAATACCTGGTCCGCCCAACAAAACCTGCGCTACGTTCATAGCGAGGTCGATTATGGACAAGTGTACAACGGAGGAACGTGGAACGGGAATGAACTCTCGAGGCGCTACTTCGGTGCCGATGAGGAACTCGATGCACTGGCCGTCGACAATCAGCTAATTGCCGATTTCAACCTCGGCGGCACACGCCATAATGTGCTGGCCGGGCTGGATTACCAACATCGCGACACAGATGCATACTGGACTTATGGTTACGGGTTCTCCGACATCAACCCTTTCAACCCAACCTATGGTAGCGACGGCACTATTGCTCCTTATCAGGACGTTGATCGGGAGTTAGATCAGACCGGCCTCTATCTACAAGACCAGATCGCCATTGATCAATGGCGACTCACCTTGGGGGGGCGTTACGACTGGGTCGATGTACAGAGTGAGATAGAAGACTTTTCTGTTGGATCAACAAGCGAACAGCAGTTAAATGATGAATACTTTAGTGGTCGCGGGGCACTTCTGTACCAGTTCGAAAACGGTCTCTCGCCATACATCAGCTATTCTGAATCCTTCAGCCCGAGCAGCAACGTTGACGAGAACAATGAGCTGATCGATCCCACGGTAGCTGAACAATACGAACTGGGCCTCAAATATCAACCCAACGACACCCGCGATCAATACAGCATTGCTGTGTTCCAGATCGACCAAGACAACGCGTCCAACTATATCCAAGACATCAACGCGTACCGGTCGGTCGATCAGTTACGGTCTCGAGGCCTGGAAATGGAGGCCGACAAGCACATCACCGACAACTTGGCCGTTCGGGCGAGTTACACCTACACAGATGTCGAGATCATAGAATCCGGTGATGGCTACGAAGGCAAGACACCGGTCGCAACGCCTGAACATATGGCATCCCTTTGGGGATCATATCGCTTCCAGCAAGGAACATTCTCTGGCCTGACGACAGGCCTCGGGGTGCGCTATATCGGTGAGACTTGGGCAAATGAGTCCAACACGCTCGAGGTTCCGGATTACACCTTGGTGGACGCTTCCATCAACTATGACCTGTCCAATATCGGCTGGAACGGTGTGACGACCCAACTGAACGTCAATAACCTGCTGGACAAGGAGTATGTCGCTTCATGCTATAGCGAGTCCGTCTGCTACTTCGGTGCCGAGCGCAGCGTGAAGGCCACCGTCAACTACGCCTTCTGATCGGGGCCGGTCCGGCGGCCTATCCTCGGACCGATCACAGCCTTCGCCTGCCGCCTCCCGCATGAGAGGCGGCAGGCGTCATTGTGAGCACCACTATTACGAACAAGAATGATTTGATTTATCATCCACTGCTCGTTCATTCATCCCCGTCCTACCGAGACCCGCCATGATCGATGTCCGCGCCGCTAGCTTCGAGGTCGATGGCACCCGCCTGCTGCACCCCACCGACCTCTCCCTGGCTCCCGGCCAGGTGGTGGGGCTGATCGGCCACAACGGCTCCGGCAAGTCGACCCTGCTCAAGCTGCTGGCACGTCAGCAGCCGCCGAGCCAGGGCGCAGTTCACCTCGACGGCACCCCGCTCGATGAATGGGATAACCGCGCCTTCGCCCGCCGCGTGGCCTACCTGCCCCAGCAGCTGCCGCCCGCCGAGGACCTCACCTGTCGCGAGCTGGTGGGCTTCGGTCGCTACCCCTGGCAGGGGCTGCTCGGCCGGCCCGGCCGTGAGGACCGCGCCCAGATCGAGCGGGCCCTGACCCTGACCGGCACCCAGGCCTTCGCCGGCCGCCGGGTCGACAGCCTGTCCGGGGGCGAGCGCCAGCGGGTGTGGCTGGCCATGCTGCTGGCCCAGGGCAGCCAGTACCTGATGCTCGACGAGCCCCTGGCGGCGCTGGACATCGCCCATCAGGTCGAGGTGCTCGAGCTGATTCGCCGGCTGTGCCATGAGCTAGGGCTCGGCGTGATCATCGTGCTCCACGACATCAACATGGCGGCGCGCTACTGCGATCGCCTGATCGCCCTGCATGGCGGCCGAGTGCAGGCCAAGGGCAGCCCCGAGCAGCTGATGCACGACGCCACCCTGGAGGCCATCTATGGCCTGCCGATGCGGGTCATGCCCCACCCCGGCGGCGTACAGCGCATCGCCGTGGTGCACTGATGCCGCGCCACGTCTTTCTCACCGCTTCTTGCCCCCCTTGGTTCCTCGATGATTTGTCCTGTGCGTCACAATCCGCAACGCCCGTCGATCCGGCAACGGCTGACCGGGCTGCTCCTTGCCCTGCTGTTGATGCCCGGGACGCTGGCTCACGCGGCTGACTCTGGCTCGGCTGACTTGGGCTCGGCTGGCGATGGCGATGCCCTCTCAAGCGATCATGCCCCGCGGCTGGCGATCCTGGACTGGACCCTCGCCGAGACCCTGGTGGCCCTCGGCGCCGCCCCCACCGCCGTGGCTCAGGTCGATGCCTACCACGCCTGGGTCGGCGAGCCCGCGCTGCCGCCCTCGGTGGTCAATCTTGGCCTGCGCGCCCAGCCCAACCTGGAGCGCCTGGCCCGCCTCGCCCCGGACCGCATCCTGATCTCGCCGATGTTTGCCAACCTGACCCCGCGCCTCGAGCGCATCGCCCCCGTCTCGCGGTTTTCCTTCCATTCTCCGCAGGAGCCCATCTGGCCGCAGCTGCTGGCCATGACACGCCGCCTGGCCACGCTGAGCGGCCGGAACGCCGCCGGCGAGGCACTGATCGACACGACCCGAAACAGGCTTGCCCGCCTGCGAGAGACCCTGGCCGAGCACCCCGAGACCGCCGAGGAACCGCTATTGATTGTCCAGTTCATGGATGCCCGCCATGTGCGGGTATTCGGCGACCACGGCCTCTACCAGGCGGTGCTCAAGCGGCTTGGCCTCACCAACGCCTGGCAAGGAGCCACCAATGCCTGGGGCTTCTCGGTGGTCGGGCTCGAGGCACTCGCCGCCATCCAGGCGCGTCTGGTAGTGGTCGAACCGCTACCGGTGGGCGTCGCCGCGGCGCTCGACGACAGTAGCCTGTGGCAGGCGCTGCCCAGCGTGCGCGAGCATCGCGTCATCAGCCTGCCCCCGGTGTGGAGCGCCGGCGCCTTGCCCTCGGCCCGGCGCTTCGCCGAAACGCTCACCCAAGGCCTGCTGCAAGACGAGAGGCACGCCCATGCCCACTAACACACCCGGCTCCGAACCCCTGACTCCCCCCTTAGCCTCGCACCGTCCTGGCGGCCTGCCGCGAGGCTTCCTGGCCCTGCTGACGCTGATGGCCCTGGCCGCCGTGGCGCTGGCCGCTCAATCCCTGAGCGCAAGCCTGGGGCTGGCGGATGGCCTCGCTGCCCTGATCGCCCCGCCCAGCGCTACCGGCGAGGCCCTGGCCCTGCACTTCGCCTGGTGGCCACGGCTCGTCATGGCCCTGCTCGCCGGCGGTGCCCTGGCGCTGGCCGGGGTGCTGATGCAGCAGGTGCTGAGAAACCCCCTGGCCGCGCCGACCACCCTCGGGGTCGCCAGCGGCGCCAATCTGGCCCTGATGACGGCGACCCTGATGGCACCTGGTCTGCTGACGCTGGGTCGTGAGTGGGTGGCACTGGCTGGCGGAGGGCTCGCCATGGGGCTGGTCGTCGCCCTGGCCTGGCGCCGCGGCCTGGCGCCGATGGTGGTGGTGCTGGCCGGCCTGGTGGTCAACCTGTATCTGGGCGCGCTCGGCATGGTGGTGCTGCTGTTCCACCAGGAGGCGCTCAAGGGGCTGATGATCTGGGGCGCCGGCTCGCTGGCTCAGAACGGCTGGGGGGATGTCGCCCGTCTCGCCCCTCGCCTGCTGCTGGGGGCACTGGCGGCCGGGCTGCTGCTGCGCCCGCTGCGGCTGTTGAGCCTGGATGCAGCCAGCGCCAGGAGCCTCGGGGTCTCGCTGACCGCCCTGCGCCTGGCCGGGCTCACGGTGGCGATCTTCCTCACCGGCTGCGTGGTCAGCCTGGTCGGAGTGATCGGCTTCATCGGCCTGGCGGCGCCCAACATCGTGCGCCTGGCCGGCATCCGCACGCTCGGCGGCCGGCTCGTCGCCGCGACGCTGCTCGGCGCCCTGCTGCTGGCGGTATCGGATCTGGCCATGCAGGCGCTATCCGGGCGTCTGCCGACGCTGATCCCCACCGGGGCGGCCACCGCGGCGCTGGGGGCCCCGCTGCTGCTGTGGCTGATCCCGCGGCTGCGCCTGACCGGTGGCCAGCCGCCCAGCGCCGACGCCATGCCGGCGGGGCATCGCCACCCGGCTCCCGGCCGCCTGGCCGTCCTGCTGCTGCTAGCCCTGGCTGGACTGAGCGCGCTGGCGATCATCCTTGGTCAGGACGGCGAACGCTGGGCCCTGTCGCTCGACGGGGCGGTGCTCGAATGGCGCCTGCCGCGGGTGCTGGCTGCCGCCGGAAGCGGCGTGATGCTGGCCCTCGCCGGCACCCTGATCCAGCGCCTGACGGCCAATCCCATGGCGAGCCCCGAGGTGCTGGGCATCAGTGGCGGCAGCGCCATCGCCCTGATCGGCGCGATCTTCCTCTTGCCGGCACCGAGCAACCTGATGCTCATCGGCGCCGGCACCCTGGGGGCGCTGGCGAGTCTCGCCGTGCTGGTGATGCTCAACCGCAACAGCGGCTTTCGCCCCGAGCGGCTGCTGCTCACCGGGGTGGCGATCGGCGCGCTCTTCGAGGCGGTGCGCGCCCTGGTGCTGGCCGGCGGCGACCCCCGCGGCCAGCTGGTGCTGGCCTGGCTGTCCGGGTCGACCTACTACGTCGACCTGGGCAGTGCCGTCGTGGTCATCGTGCTGGCCGCCGGCATGGCGCTGGCGGTGCGCCCCTTCGCCCGCTGGCTCGACCTGCTGCCGCTGGGCACGCCCACCGCCGCGTCCCTGGGCCTGCCGGTGGCCCGGGCGCGGCTCGTCCTGCTGGCACTGGTGGCCCTGCTCACCGCCTGCGCCACCCTGGTGGTGGGGCCGCTGTCTTTCGTCGGCCTGCTGGCGCCACACCTGGCCAGGCTGCTGGGCTTCTCCCGGGCCCGCCATCACCTCGCCGGAGCGGCGCTGATCGGCGCCCTGCTGATGGTGCTGGCCGACTGGCTGGGCCGCCAGTGGCTTTACCCCAACGAGATCCCGGCGGGTCTGGTGGCCTCCTTGCTGGGCGGCGGCTACTTCATGTGGCAGCTGCGGCGGCTGTGAGACGCGATCGGGTCAATCCGCCCCCTTGAAATTCTCCCCACGCCCTCAAGGTAATCGGGTATGGCGCAGCATCCGGCCATGAGAGAAGGATTCTCAAACCAGGAGGACGGATTCATGACAGCACGGAAATCGCTCGGCACTAATCTGAAAGGCGTCCTGCAAGGCAACCTGAAAAGCGCCCTGTTCGGCGCCCTCCTCGTCGGTGGCATGAGCGTCACAGGATCAGCCCTCGCCGCTCCCCAGGGACTCTATTCCGCCGATGAGCTCGGCGACGCCGACGTCGTCCTGAAGGCGACGCCCAGCCAACACGTCGGCGAAGTGGACGATATCCTGCTCGATGACGACATGCGGGTGCGCGCCCTGGTCATCGAGACCGACGACCAGTTTGGCCTGGCTGAAAAGTCCTACGTGATCGACACCGGTCACTTCACCGTGGAGACGCTCAACGGCGATCGTCTCGATCGGGTCACCTATGTCGTGCATATCGACATGACGAGTGACGAGATCAGCCAGCAGCCCGAATACACCAGCACCTGGTGGGCAGAGACCAAGCAGGCGACTCGGCAAGCCTGGGCCAACACCAAGGAGGGCGCCAGCAGCGCCTGGGAAACCACCAAGGCCGCGACCGCCGATGCGCTGACCCGCGCCGGCAACGCCCTGGAATCGGCCGGCGAGAAGGCCCAGCAGTCCGTCGACCAGAACCAGTAAGCCTGTCCTGAACCGGCTCGACGCCGGCGCTACGACATCGCCCTGAATCAGCACGGCCCGGTCATCGACCGGGCCGTGGCGTTTCTGCCGCAAGAAATTAACGGTCGAACACCACCGTGCGCCGGGCATGCAGGAAGACCCGCCGCTCGACGTGATAGCCCACCGCCCGGGCCAGCGTCAGGCACTCGATGTCGCGCCCCTTGGCCACCAGGTCCTCGGGATAGTCGACATGACTCACCGGCTCCACGCCCTGGGTGATGATCGGCCCCTCGTCGAGGTCGTCGTTGATGTAGTGGGCGGTGGCGCCGACCAGCTTGACGCCCTTTTCATAGGCCTGATGGTACGGCTTGGCACCCTTGAAGCCGGGCAGCAGCGAGTGATGGATGTTGATCGCCCGCCCCGAGAGCTTCTCGCACATGTCGCTCGAGAGCACCTGCATGTAGCGGGCGAGGATCACCAGCTCCGCCCCGGTCTCCTGCACCACCTGCCATACCTTCGCCTCCTGCTCGGCCTTGGTCGCTGGCGTGATCGGGAAGTGGTAATACGGCAGGTCGTGCCAGGCGGCCAGCGGCTCGAGATCCGGGTGATTCGAGACCACGGCGCGAATATCGATGGGCAACTGGCCGATACGGTAGCGATACAGCAGGTCGTTGAGGCAGTGATCGGCCTTGGAGACCATGATCACCACCGGCAAGCGAGTGCCGGGGGGCGTCAGCTCGAAGCTCATCTCGAACTCGGCGGCGCGCTGCGCGAAGGCCTGGCGGAAGGAATCGCCGTCGAGGCCAGGGTCTTCCGGGCGGAACTCGGCGCGAATGAAGAAGCGCTCGCCGAGGCGATCATCGAAGGAGCTCAGGTCGGTGATGTAGCCCCGTTGTTCCCTGAGAAAGCGGGTGACCACATCCACGGTGCCCAGGCGGCTCGGGCACTGGGCGGCCAGGATCCAGGTATCGGCGGGTTGACTCATGCGCCCTCCTCGACGGCAATGCCGTACTCCTCGCCGGCATCCAGCAGCCATCGATAGATGTAGTCGGCAAAGCTTCGGCGCACCACCAGCTCCCAGCGTGTATCGGAGGGCCGGCGCAGGATCACCGAGGCCTTGGCGAACACCGTGGTCACGCCCTTGCCGACCGGGAAGTGGCGCGGATAGACATCATAGGCTACCGACTTCTTAAGCACTTCCCGGGCCTTGTCGCCTTCAAGCTCCAGCAGCGTCTGGCCTCCACTGACGTTGACGATACTGATGTGGGCATCGCCCAGTGCCTCGCGCAGTCGGCGCTCGACGTCGAACTCCTCGCCGCCGGGCACGATCAAGAGCCACTCGTCCGGCGACAACCACTGGAGCGAGCACTCACCCACCGGCCCGCCGGACAATGACTGCACCAACCCCAGCGGCTCGCCGGGAAGCGAGAGGCCCACCACCTCGCGCAGGGCCTCATCGAGCACGATGGCCCCGCCACGCAGCATCAGATGCCCGAGGAAGGGGCGCTCGCGAAGGATCACCTGGCTGTCGCCCTTGGCCTGTGGCGCCCCCGAGTGGTGGAGACTGCAGGAAAGCGGCGACTCGACGGCGATCTCCCATTCATTTTCAACGACGGGGCGCGTATCGAACTGTTGGACGTTAGACATGCTGACGCTCTCCCTTGGGATCGACGAAGACGGGACTGACGATCTCGACCTCGTGGACCTGGCCGTCGACCATGGGCAGATAGACCGTCTCGCCGAGCTTCTGGTGGCCGCCCTTGACCACCGCCAGGGCGAAGCCTGATTCCAGGGTCGGGCTGTAGTAGCTCGAGGTCACGTGACCTTCCATCGGCATGGGCATCGCGTGCTTTTTATCAGGGCTGGGGTCGAGCACGATCTGCGCGCCCTCTTCCAGCACCACCTCGGGATCCCTGGGCTTGAGGCCCACCAGCTGCTTGCGGTTCTCGCGCCGGGTGTCCGGTCGCGTCAGGGCCCGCTTGCCGATCCAGGAGAACGGCTTGTCGTAGCCGACCGCCCACTGCATGCCCAGATCCTCCGGGGTCACCGAACCGTCGGTGTCCTGCCCCGCGATGATGAAGCCCTTCTCGGCGCGCAGCACGTGCATGGTCTCGGTACCATAGGGCGTCAGGCCGTAGCTGTCGCCATGGGCGAACAGCGTCTTCCAGACGTGCATGGCGTAGTTGGCCTGGACGTTGATCTCGTAGGCCAGCTCCCCGGTGAAGGAGATGCGGAAGACCCGCGCCGGCACGCCGGCTACCGTGCCCTCGCGCCAGTCCATGAAGGTGAAGGCCTCGCGGTCGAGATCGATGTCGGTGACTTCGGCAAGCAGCTGGCGCGCCTGCGGCCCGGTGACGGTCATGGTCGCCCAGTGATCGGTCACCGAGGTGAAATAGACATCGAGTTCCGGCCACTCGGTCTGGTGCCATATCTCGAGCCACTCGAGCACGGTGGCCGCACCGCCGGTGCTGGTGGTCATCAGGAAGTGATTCTCGCCCAGGCAACTCGTCGTGCCGTCGTCCATCACCATGCCGTCGTCCTTGCACATCAGGCCGTAGCGGACGCGTCCCGGGGCCAGCTTCGCCCACTTGTTGGTGTAGACCCGACCCAGGAATTCCCGGGCATCCGGGCCCTGGATGTCGATCTTGCCGAGGGTCGAGGCATCGAGAATGCCGACGCCCTCGCGCACCGCCAGGCACTCCCGGGCCACCGCCTCATGCATGGTCTCAAGCCTGCCGCCGTCCGCAGCGGGGCCCTGTTGTGATGAAACTGGTTGTGGAAAGTACCAGGGCCGCTTCCACTGGCCGACGTCCTCAAACTCCGCGCCGTTCTCCACGTGCCACTGGTGCAGGGCGGTGTAGCGCTTCGGGTCGAACAGCTCGCCACAGTGACGGCCGACGATGGCGCCGAAGGTCACCGGGGTGTAGTTGGGCCTGAACACCGTGGTGCCGACCTCGGGGATCGAACGCCCCAGGCAGCGGGCGGCGATGGCCATGCCATTGATGTTGCCAAGCTTGCCCTGATCGGTGCCGAAACCAAGCGCCGTGTAGCGCTTGACGTGCTCGATGGACTCGAAGCCCTCGCGGGTGGCGAGCTCGATCGCCGCCGCGGTGACATCGTTCTGCAGGTCGACGAACTGCTTGGGCGCGCGCAGGGTCGGCTTCTGGTGCGGCACCTGAAAGAGGGCCACCGCGGCGCCGTCCCGCCGCGACGCGACGCCGGGCAGGGCTAAGTCAACCGGCGCGAAACCGCAGGCCTCGGCGGCGACGCGACCGGCCTCGCGGCCCTCGGAGAGCACCTCGCCGAGGGCATAGACCCCTCGGGCGCCACCGGCGGGCGTCAGGCCCTTCACCGGCGAGGGCACGAAGCCTAGGATCTCGTCGTTCCAGGTCGGCCGGCTGCCGGTGTGGGAGGCCAGGTGCACCACCGGGCTGTAGCCGCCGGAGCTCGCCACGGTATCGCAGGCGAGCTCCTCGATGGGGCCTGCAACCGCGAAGCCGGCGATATCGATCGGGGCCACCCTGGCGGCCGCGACGCGCTTGTCGTGCTTTCCTCGCCCTGACTTGGCCTCGATCACCGCGGCGCCGGGGATCACGCGGATGCCCTTGGCGCGGGCCTCGTCCACCATCTCACCCTCGGGATTGGCGCGAGCGTCGGCGATGGCGACCACCTCGCGGCCGGACGCCGCCCCCAGGTCGTGCCAGTCCAGCGCCGCCCGGTAGCCGTGGTCGTTGCTGGTGGAGAGCACCAGCCGATGGCCCGGCACCACGCCATAGCGGCGGATATAGGTGGACACGGCCCCCGCCAGCAGGTTGCCCGGCACGTCGTTGCCGGCATACACCAGCGGCCGCTCGTGGGCGCCGCTGGCCAGTACCACCCGGCCGGCACGTACCCGATGCAGGCGGGCACGCACCTGACGGCGGCCCTGCACCGCCGGCGCGGTGTCGGCCAGGTGCTCGGTGCGCCGCTCGTGCAGGGTCACGAAGTTGTGATCGTGATAGCCGTTGGCGGTGGTGCGGGGCAGCAGGGTCACGTGCTCGAGCCCGGCAAGCTCCGTGAGCGCCTGCTCGACCCAGGCCACGGCCGGGGCGTCGTCGAGGGTCTCGCGGGAATCGAGCAGCGAGCCGCCCAGCTCCTCCTGCTCGTCGCAGAGGATCACCCGTGCGCCGGTGCGCCCGGCGGCCAGCGCCGCGGAAAGGCCCGCGGGGCCGGCACCGACCACCAGCACGTCACAGTGCTGGTGCATATGGTCGTAGATGTCCGGGTCGGCCTCGGTGGGACTTACCCCCAGGCCCGCGGCCTTGCGGATGTATTTCTCATAAGTCAGCCACATCGAGGCCGGGGCCATGAAGGTCTTGTAGTAGAAACCCGGCGGCATGAACTGGCCACCGAGCTTGCCCACCAGCCCCATCAGGTCGCGCTGGACGCTGGGCCAGCCGTTGGTGCTGCGGGCGGACAGGCCCTCATAGAGCGCCTGCTGGGTGGCACGCACGTTGGGCACCTGGCCAGCGTCGCTACTGCCCAGCTGGACGATGGCATTGGGCTCCTCGGCGCCGGCGGCGACGATGCCGCGGGGGCGCGAGTACTTGAAGCTGCGGTTGACGATATCGACGCCATTGGCGAGCAGCGCCGAGGCCAGGGTATCCCCGGGATGCCCCTGATACGCCTGGCCGTTGAAGGTGAAACTCAGCTTGCGAGTGCGGTCGATGCGACCGCCGGCCTCGAGACGGTTCGGCTGCTGCGGCGACTGGCTCATGCGCGGACTCCTTCTCGACGCTCGGCCCGGGGGGCATCGCGTTCGGCGGCGCTCGCCGCGGCCTTGTCGGCGTGGCTCTCGGCGGTGATCGACGGCTGCTCCCCCATCTTGTAGACCTCGAGGATCTCGTAGCTCACGGTGTGGCGGGTGATGTTGAAGAACTTGCGACAGCCCACCGCGTGGACCCACAGCTCATGGTGAACGCCCCGCGGGTTGTCACGGAAGAACAGGTAGTCGCCCCATTCCTCGTCCGAGCAGGCCTGCGGGTCCGCGGGGCGAGCGATATGCGCCTGACCCTTGGGGTGGAATTCCTCTTCCTCGCGGTGCTCGCCGCAGTAGGGACAGTAGATATTGAACATGGTCCTGGCTCCTCCATCACTCGGACGAAAGCGAATCGTTTTTCTGCGCCAGCGAGCCGTGATGAGGGCAAGGCGTTCGACGAAGCGGAACCGGAGTGTACGAGCTTGTACATGAGGATTCCGATGAGTCGAACAACGCAGCCATCGCCCGGCGCAGCTCGCAGAAATCAGTGGGCGACGCCGGCCGCGCCATGCTCGTCGATCAGCGCACCGGTATGGAAACGGTCGATGGAGAACGGCCTGGCGATCGGGTGCATCTCGCCCTTGGCGAGGCTTGACGCAAACACATGCCCGGAGCCCGGCGTGGCCTTGAAGCCCCCGGTGCCCCAGCCACAGTTGAAGTAAAGGCCCTTGACCCGGGTCCTGGAGAGGATCGGGCAGGCATCCGGGCAGGTGTCGACGATGCCGCCCCACTGGCGGTTCATGCGCACCCGCGAGAAGATCGGGAACATCTCGACGATCGCCTGCAGGGTGTGCTCCACGGTCGAGTAGCTGCCGCGCTGGCCATAACCGTTGTAGCCGTCGATGCCGGCGCCGATCACCAGGTCGCCCTTGTCGGACTGGCTGACATAACCGTGCACATGGTTGGACATCACCACGGTGTCGAGGATCGGCTTGATCGGCTCCGAGACCAGCGCCTGCAACGGGTGGGATTCCAGCGGCAGCCTGATGCCGGCCATCTTCGCCATCACCCCGGAATTGCCGGCGGTCACGCAGCCCACGGTCCTGGCTTCGATGTCGCCGCGGTTGGTGTGCACCCCCAGGATCTGGCCGTCGCGGATCTTGAAGCCAGTTACCTCGGTGTTTTGCAGCAGATCCACCCCCAGGGCGTCGGCGGCCCGGGCATAGCCCCAGGCCACGGCGTCGTGGCGGGCCACGCCGGCCCGCGGCTGCCAGGAGGCGCCCATCACCGGATAGCGGGCCCGCGATGAGCAATCAAGGATCGGCACCAGCGCCTGCACGCCCTGAGCATCGAGCACCTCGCCGTCGATACCGTTCAGGCGGTTGGCGTTGACCCGGCGTTTTATGTCGCGCATGTCCTGCAGGGTGTGCCCGAGGTTGAGCACGCCGCGCTGGGAGAACATCACGTTGTAGTTGATGTCCTGGGACAGCCCTTCCCAGAGTTTCATCGAGTGCTCGTAGAGCGCCGCGGCCTCGTCCCACAGGTAGTTGGAGCGCACGATGGTGGTGTTGCGGGCGGTGTTTCCGCCGCCCAGCCAGCCCTTCTCGAGCACCGCCACCTTGGTGATGCCGAACTCCTTGGCGAGATAATAGGCGGTCGCCAGCCCATGGCCGCCACCGCCGACGATGATCACGTCGTAGGCCTTCCCGGGCGTGGGGTTGCGCCACTGGCGCTGCCAGTTCTCGTGGTGACTCAGCGCGTGCTTGACCAGCCCGAAGCCTGAATAGCGTTGCATAGGTGTCTCCTGACTCATTCGGGGCGTGGCCCGACCGACGAGTGGCGTCAACGGCGCCATCTTGAGGCGATGGTAGCCCCGGCCCCGCCCCCCAAGATGCTTGGCGACGTCACGACAGGACGGATTTGCGACATGGATGTCGCATCCCGACATTATGGCCGCCCGTCGCTGACCCGGCGTCATCGCCGGAGCGCCGCTCACCCGGCGGGCTCGACCAATGTCTAAGCGTCAACCGGCAAAAAGCCGTTGCACGAAATGTCCGACATTAATATATTTACATCAGATATTTTGGAGAACACCGTGACTCAAGCCTCACCGCTCACTCAACTCTCTCGGCTTCCGCAGCCCGACGAGGCCGGGGGCGCCAACGCGCTGGCCACCGTACTCGCCCACGCCATCCTGTCCGGGCAGTGGGCCAGCGGGGAGACCTTTCCCCGCGAGCTGGACCTTTGCCAGCACTTCGCGGCCAGCCGCAACCGGGTCCGCAATGCCCTGGCCGCCCTGAGCGGCTGCGGGTTAATCGAGCGTACCGCCGGTCGTGGCACCGTGGTGCGCGACATCGTCGACTGGCACCTGCTCGACCCGCAGATGAGCGAGTGGATGGCGGGGCTCGAGTCGCCGCATCCGCAGCTGGTGCGCGAGGTCTTCGCCTTTCGCCTCTCGGCCGAGCCCTTCGTCAGCGAACTCGCCGCCCTGGCCGCCACAGCCCAGGACCTGGCTCGCATCGAGACGGCCTTCGACGGCATGTGCGAAAGCGCCGACGACCCCGCGCGCCGCGAGGAGCACGCGGACTACGATGTGGCCTTCCACGACGCCATCTACCGCGCCAGCCACAACCTGGTGTGGCGCCAGATGGGACTGCTGCTGCGACCCTCGATCGTCGCGCTGATCCAGCACTCCCACCATCAGGCGGACTCGCTTGACGACAGCCTGGCGCGCCATCGCCGGGTGCTCGAGGCCATCCGCCTGCGCCAGCCGGACGCCGCTCGCGAGGCCACCGAACGCGTGCTGGCGCGCACCGCCGCCGATCTCGGCGTCGACAACGGTGGGCGCCAGCTCAGGCAGTCGGCGACGTTGTCTGACGGATCAGCACTCGCCGACTGAGACCGGCCGCGCCGCGCCACCTTCTGCCATTTGCCCGACAAAAAGGATCCATCGCATGAAAATCACCCGACTCAAGACCTGGCAGGTGCCGCCGCGCTGGCTGTTTCTGAAGATCGAGACCGACGAGGGCTGCTACGGCTGGGGCGAGCCGGTGGTAGAGGGCCGTGCCGCCACCGTCGAGGCCGCCGTCCACGAGCTGTCCGACTACCTGATCGGCCAGGACCCGCGCCACATCGAGCACCTGTGGAACGTGATGTACCGGGCCGGCTTCTACCGCGGCGGACCGATCCTGATGTCGGCCATCGCAGGCATCGACCAGGCGCTGTGGGATCTCAAGGGGCGCGATCTGGGGGTGCCCGTGCACCAGCTGCTCGGCGGCCCGGTGCGCGACAAGATGCGCATGTACGCCTGGACCGGCGGCGATCGCCCCTCGGACGTGGGTGCCGGCGCCAAGGCGCTGGTCGAGCAGGGCTTCACCGCCTTCAAGATGAACGGCACCCCGGAAATGCAGATCGTCGACTCCCACAAGAAGATCGATGACGCCGTGGCCCGCGTGGCCGAGGCCCGTGACGCCGTGGGACCGGACGTCGGCATCGGCATCGACTTCCATGGCCGCGTGCATCGCCCGATGGCCAAGGCGCTGATGCGCGAGCTCGAGCAGTTCCACCCGATGTTCATCGAGGAGCCGGTGGCGCCCGAGCATCTGCCGGCCCTCAAGCACATCGCCGAGGGCATCGCCACGCCCATCGCCACCGGGGAGCGCCTGCACACCCGCTTCCAGTTCCGCGACCTCCTGGCCGACGGCATGGTCGACGTCATCCAGCCCGATCTCTCGCACTGCGGCGGCATCAGCGAGGGGCTCAAGATCGCCACCCTCGCCTCGGCCCATGACGTGGCGCTGGCCCCGCACTGCCCGCTGGGCCCGCTGACGCTGGCCGCCTCGCTGCAGCTGGATGCGGTGTGTCACAACGCCTTCATCCAGGAACAGAGCATGGGCATCCACTACAACCAGGACAACGACGTGCTCGACTATCTGGTCGACAAGTCCGCGCTGGCCATCGAGGACGGCTTCTGTGCCATCCCCCAGGGCCCGGGGCTCGGTGTCGAGATCGACGAGGCCTTCGTCGAGGAGCGCGCCAAGGTCGGTCACCGCTGGCGCAACCCGGTATGGCAGCACGAGGATGGCTCGGTCGCCGAGTGGTAAGTTCCGGCCGATCCCGGGCATCCGCCCCCGTCGGGCGACGGCCGTAGGCGCCGACTCGTCCGTCCCCAATCACGCCACACCCACGCGGCTCCCATGGGCCTGCGTGGGTGACCGACAGGCCGCCGGCGGCCTGTCATGAATGAAAGATGGAGCCCTCATGACCGCTCAGACAGCAGCCTCTAATGCCCCCGCCTTCGCCGACTTCCGCTACCCGGACCTCGACGGCGCCAGCGTCTTCATCACCGGTGGCGGCTCCGGCATCGGCGCCGCCCTGACCGAGGGCTTCCTCGCCCAGGGGGCCAAGGTGGCCTTCGTCGGCCTGTCCGACGCCACGCCCTTCTGCGATGCCATGGAGGCGAAGTACGCCAATCGCCCGCTGTTTATCCGCTGCGACATCCAGGACATCGCCGCCCTTCAGGGCGCCATCGTAAAGGCCCGCGAGGCTCACGGCCCGATCGGCGTGCTGGTCAACAATGCCGCCCGCGACACCCGCCACAAGCTCGAGGAGTGGACGGTGGAGCAGTGGGACGAGTCGATCGCCACCAACCTGCGCCCGCAGTTCTTCACCGCCCAGGCGGTGGCCGCCGACATGCGCCGCCTGGGCGGCGGTGCCATCATCAACCTGTCCTCCAACAGCTATATGCTGGGCCTCGATGGCTACCCGACCTACGTCACCGCCAAGGCCGGCATCATGGGCCTGACCAAGGCGCTGGCCCGGGAGCTGGGGCCGGACGCCATCCGCGTCAACTGCCTGATTCCCGGCTGGGTGATGACCGAGCGCCAGCGCGAGCTGTGGGTCAACGACCGTGACCTCAAGGAGTGCATCGATCAGCAGTGCCTCAAGGAAGCGATCCCGGTCGAGGACATGATCAATCCCTGCCTGTTCCTGGCCTCCTCCGCCTCGCGGATGATGACCGGCCAGCCGATGGTGGTCGACGGGGGCCGGGTGTGAGCGCCGTGGTCATAACGCCCCGCTGGATCGCCGTCGACTGGGGCTCCAGCAACCTGCGCGCCTGGGCGCTGGACGGCGATGATCGGGTGGTCGCGCAGGCCAGCAGACCCCGCGGCATGCTGGGCCTCGCCCCGGACGACTTCGAGCGCGTGCTGCTGGAGGTGATCGGCGACTGGCTCCCGGCGGCGACACAGGGCCAGGCCATTGATGTGCTGATCTGCGGCATGGCGGGCGCTCGTCAGGGCTGGGTGGAGGCCGCCTATCTGCCGCTGGAGCAAGGCGCGACCGATCCCCTCGACCGTCTCGGCAGCCAGCTGAAACCGGTGACCACCCAGGACGCGCGCTTGCACGTGCAGATCGTGCCGGGGCTTTGCCAGCGCGCCGCACCGGACGGCGGCGACGCCTTCGACGTGATGCGTGGCGAGGAGACTCAGCTGTCCGGTCTGGTCGCCAGGCGTCCCGGCTTCGAGGGGGCCGTCTGCCTGCCCGGCACCCATGCCAAGTGGGTGCGACTCGAGGCGGGCCACGTCTCAGGCTTCACCACCTTCATGAGTGGCGAGCTCTTCAAGCTGCTCAGCCACGACTCGGTGCTCAAGCATTCATTGGGCGCCGCTGAACGTGCCGGGAGCCTCGCCGATGAGGCTCAGCGGGCGGCCTTCCTGGATGGCATCGACACCGCCATGGCGGCCCCCGAGCGCCTGAGCGCCGAGCTGTTCGGCATCCGCGCCCGGGACCTGCTCGATACCCGGCTGCCCGCCGACGAGGCTCGGGGCACCCGGCTCGGTGCCCGGCTCTCGGGCCTGGTGCTGGGCCTCGAGCTTGCCGGTGCCACGGCTGGCTTGCCCGCCGGCAGCCAGGTGGTGCTGATCGGCGACGAGGCGCTGTGCCGGCGCTATCGGCTCGCGCTGGAGTATCTGGGCTTCTCGGTCGAGATCGAGGCCAATGCCGACATGATCCTGGCCGGGCTGGGGCGCATTCATCACGCCACCGCCCACTGACCCGGACCATTGCCCCATACCGCGGCCCAGACCGCTGACAGATCCAAGCCCTGCCCGGAGCCTGAACGGCCGAGGGCGCCGCTGACGGCGTCTGTCCCTGATGTTTCATCCTTCCCCCTGCCAAGGAGTTGTCATGAGCCTGCCACTGGTTGCCATCCTGCGCGGCGTCACGCCGAACGAAATCCTCGCCATTGCCGATGAAATCATCGCGGCCGGCATCACCCGCATCGAGGTGCCGCTCAACTCGCCGCAGCCCCTCGAGAGCATCGCGAAGCTGGCGCGTCACTGCGCCGAGAAGCACGGCGGCGAGGTTCTGGTCGGGGCCGGCACCGTGCTGACCCCCGAGCAGGTGCGCGACGTGCACGCCGCGGGCGGTCGCCTGACCGTCTCGCCCAACATGAACGAGGCGGTGATCCGCGAGAGCCGCCGACTGGAGATGGTCTCCATGCCCGGCATCGTCACCCCGACCGAGGCCTTCGCCGCCCTGGCCGCGGGCGCCTCCGGCCTCAAGCTGTTCCCGGCCACCCAGGTCGGTCTGGCGGGCATGAAGGCGATGCTGGCCGTGCTGCCCCAGGGCACCGAGCTGTATGCCGTCGGCGGCATCGGCGTCGACAACTTCGCCGAGTGGCGCGCCGCCGGCGTGCAGGGCGCGGGCCTCGGCACCGCCCTCTATACGCCGGGGCTGTCCGCCGAGGAGGTGGGCGAGCGGGCCCGTGCCCTGGTCGCCGCCTGGCAGGCGAGCGACTGATTCACACCCACCGACCTGGCGCGTCTCGCGTATCGACAAGGAGCACCAGAATGAGTGATGTCCCGACACCGTCGTCCCCCTGCCTCGGCCGGGCCGAGGTCCGTGTCGCAAGCGCCTGCGAGCTGGGCGAAGGCCCGGGCTGGGATGGGGCGCGCGGCGACGTGCGCTGGCTGAACATCCTGGCCGCCGAGCTGCACCGCGCCCGCGCCGATGGCAGTGAGCATCGGGTCACGCAGCTTAAGCGCCGCACCTCCTATGCGGCCCTGACCCGTGATGGCGACTACCTGCTGGTGGCGGAAGGCCAGCTCTCGCGCTTCGACCCGCAAAGCGGCGAGAGCACCGCCTTCCTGCCCTTCGAGGCCGACAACCCCGTCACCCGCAGCAACGATGCCCGTGTCGATACCCACGGCAGCCTGTGGCTCTCCACCATGGGGCTTGGCGCCGAGAAAGGCGCCGGCAGCCTCTATCGCCTGCATCGTGGCGAGCTCACCTGCCTGCGCCGGGGGCTCACCATCCCCAACGCGTTGTGCTTCTCGCCGGATGGCCGCCATGCCTACTTCACCGACACCGCGATCGGCTGGGTGATGCGCTGGACACTGGACGCCCAGGGCTTCCCCGAGCGCGGCGACGATGGCGCGTTCAGGGAGCCCGAGCCCTGGGCCGACCTGCGCCACTCGGGCGGCGGCCCGGATGGCGCCGTGATGGATGCCGAGGGCTGCATGTGGATCGCCCTGTGGGGTGCCGGTCGTGTGGCCCGGCTCAACCCCCAGGGCAAGGAGATCGCTCATGTGGCGCTGGCCGCCCGTCAGCCCTCCTGTCCGCTCTTCGGCGGACCTGGCCTCTCCACCCTCTACATCACCACCGCACGGGAGGGCATGACGGCGCCCATGGAGCATGACGGCGCGCTCTTTGCCATCGACCTCGCCGACGCTCTGCCCGGCTGCCACGGCGCCGCGGAACCCGCGCTGCGCCTCGGTTGAGCGCTGCCAGAACGTTTCCAGAGCTTGGCCAGAAATGCGCCTAGGCGCTGTCTGAAACCTGCCTGCGCTCGCCAAGCCCGACGCCCCGAACGAGCCCAAGAGACTGACCGCATGACGACCACCGATTCGACCTCAGCGCCCCACAGCCGCCACCTGCCGGAGGCGCAGTGGCTGACCCTGACCGCCGCCGGCGTCCAGCTGCAGCTGGACCTCGACCAGGGCAGGCTCAAGCTCGCCCACTTCGGCCGCCCCCTGGCGGTGGACCCCGCCACCCAGCGTCGCCTGAGCGGAGGCGCCACACCCCAGGCGAGCCTCGACCGGCTGCCGCTCAACACCCTGTTCAACGACGCCGGCCGCGGCTTCGCCGGCCAGCCGGCGCTCAGCGGCGACCGCGACGGCCGGGACTGGCTCAGCGACCTGCACCTGACCGACGTCGACTGTCGCCACGATGCGCAGGCCGCCCGCGCCCTGCTGACCCTGCGCGATGAGCAAGGCCAGCTGGCGGTGCATCTCTCGCTTCAACTGACCGCCGAGGGCGTGCTGCGACAGCAGACCACCCTGAGCAACCTGGCCGCGACCCCCTATCGCCTCGAGTGGCTGGCCGCGTCCTGCCTGCCGCTGCCGGTGCGCTACGAGGAATACCTGACCTTCGGCGGCCGCTGGGTGCAGGAGTTCACCGAGACCCGTCATGCCATCGGCGAGGGCCTGTTCGCCCTGGAGAACCGTCGCGGCCGCAGTTCGCACCAGCGCGTGCCCTCGATCGTGGTCGGCACCAAAGGCTTCAGCGAACAACGTGGCGAGGTCATCAGCGCCCATCTGGCCTGGAGCGGCAACCATCGGGTGCTGGTCGAGCGACAGTTCGACGGCAGCACCCAGCTGCAACTGGGTGCCCTGCTGCTGCCAGGCGAGCAGAGCCTGGCGGCCGGTGAGTCGATCACCACCCCGGAGGTGGTGCTGGCCTGGTCCGACAGCGGCATCAACGGCGCCAGTCAGCGCCAGCATGCCGCCCTGCGCGCGCGCCTCGACTGGCCGCAGGCGGACAAGCCACGCCCGGTGCACGTCAACACCTGGGAAGCGCTCTACTTCGACCACGATGCCGCCCGTCTCGATGAACTGGTGGTGGCCGCCGGGGAAGTGGGCGCGGAGCGCTTCGTGCTGGATGACGGCTGGTTCGTCGGCCGCGACGACGAGCGCGCCGCCCTGGGCGACTGGTATCTGGACGAGGACAAGTACCCCCAGGGCCTCGGCCCGCTGATCGAAGCGGTTCACGCCCAGGGCATGGAGTTCGGCCTGTGGGTCGAACCCGAGATGGTCAATCCGGACAGCGACCTGTATCGCCGCCACCCGGACTGGATCCTCGGGCTCGAGGGCCGCGACCAGCCGCTGGGTCGCTACCAGTGCGTGCTGGACCTGACCCGCCCCGAGGTCGGCGACTACCTGTTCGAGCGCCTCGATGCGCTGCTCGCCGAGTACCCGATCCGCTATCTCAAGTGGGATATGAACCGCGACCTGACCCATGCGGCCAGCCAGGCCGGCGAGCACGCCGGTCGCCCGGCGGCTCATGCCCAGGTCGAGGCTCTCTATGCCCTGTTGGCCCGCCTGCGCGCCGCGCATCCCGAGGTCGAGATCGAGAGCTGCGCCTCGGGCGGGGCCCGCACCGATCACGGCATCCTGCGCCACACCCATCGCGTCTGGACCTCGGACTGCAACGACCCTCACGAGCGCGTGCACATCCAGCGCGGTGCCGGGCGCTTCCTGCCGCCGGAGCTCCTGGGCGCCCACATCGGGCCCGAGCATGCCCATACCACCTCGCGCCGTACCAGCCTGGCCTTCCGCGCCAGCACCGCCCTGTTCGGGCATCTGGGCCTGGAGCTGGATGTCAGCCGGCTCGACCGCGACGAGCGCACCGAGCTCAGGGGCTGGATCGTGCGCTACAAGGCGCTGCGCGGCCTGCTCCACGGCGGTGTCGGCTGGCGCCTGGATTGCCTCGACCCGCACCAGCAGGCGCATGGTGTGGTCAGCCCCTCCGGCGACGAGGCGCTCTACAACGTCAGTCAGCTGGCCATGCCGCGCCATGCCCTGCCGGCGCCGCAGCCACTGGCGGGACTCGACCCGGCCCGCCGCTACCGGGTCGAACTGCTCGAGCTCCCCGAGCATCCCGAGCGTCGCATGAAGGATCTGCCGGCCTGGATCGACGCCCAGCTCACCCGGGGCGAGGCGCTGGAAGCGAGCGGCGAGCAGCTGATGACCCTGGGCCTGGCCCTGCCGGTGCTCGACCCCGACCAGGCCCTGCTGCTGCACCTGCGCGCCTGCGACTGCGACTGCAACTTCGACTAAGAACACCCCGGCGCCCTGGAAGCCGGGTGCAGACACTGGGTACCAGCCACGAATTGCCAATGACGGACTCAGAATCCGTCCGACCCTCGCACCATCCCCCAACGACAGACGCCCGGGCCAATGGCCCGGGCGTCTGTCGTGATCGGGTGTCCCCGATGATGCCTCAGATGAAGGCGATATAAATCGTCAGCACCAGCACCACCAGCACCGCACCCGCGACCTTGGCGCCGGCCCAGGGCGTCATGTCGATGGCCTTGACGTCTTCCTGCACCCAAGGCTCGCTGCGCGGCGCAAACTTGCCGAAGGCCAGCATCATCGCGATCAGCGCCACCAGCACGATGGTGATGAAGTGGAACTCGTGCAGCCCGTTCAGCAGGCCGTTGAAGAAGGGCACGAAGGAGAACAGGCCAATCACCACGCAGCCCAGCACCAGCGCCAGGCTGGCCGCCTTGGCGGGCACGTAGCGGCTCAGCAGGCCGACCAGTACCACCGCGAACAGCGGAATGTAGTAGATCGAGCTGACCTTCTGCAGGTAGATGAACAGGCTTTCCTGCCCGCTCAGCAGCGGTGCGATGGTCATGGCGGCCGCGGCCATGATCCAGCCGGCCCACTTGGAGACCCTCACCACCTGCTCGTCGCTGGCGTCAGGCTTCAGGCGGGCCTTGTAGATGTCGAGGCTGAACAGGGTGGTGGTGGAGTTCAGCGCCGAGTTGAAGGACGACAGGATGGCCCCA
Organism: Halomonas sp. YLGW01; assembly: GCF_014840935.1. Lineage (NCBI taxonomy): Bacteria > Pseudomonadati > Pseudomonadota > Gammaproteobacteria > Oceanospirillales > Halomonadaceae > Halomonas > Halomonas sp. YLGW01. The sequence goes on from NZ_CP062005.1 coordinate 2,727,003, forward strand.
ACCATGGCGGCGGCGAAGAAGCCGGTCAGCGGCGCCGGCAGCACGTCGAACACCAAGCGGCCATAGGCGGCATCGGCCTTGATGCCTTCGCCGGCATAGAGGTAGAAGGCGATGATGCCGGGAATCACCAGATACAGCGGCCCGAGCAGCTTGAGCAGGCCGGTCAGCATCACGCCCTTCTGGCCCTCGGCCAGGGTCTTGGCGGCGAAGGTACGCTGGATGATCTGCTGATTGGTGCACCAGTAGAACATGTTGAGCACCAGCACCCCGGTAAACAGGGTCGAGAAAGGCACCGACTGACCCTCGCCGCCCAGCGAATGCAGTTTCTCCGGGTTGGCGGCCTTGAGTTCCTCCCAGCCGGCCAGCGCACCCTGGCCATCGCTCACGGCGTCCAGGCCGAAATAGACGATCAGCAGCCCGCCGATCAGCAGGCCGATACCGTTCAAGGTGTCGGAGATGGCGATCGAGCGCAGGCCACCGAACAGTGCATAGACCGAACCACCTAGGCCGACCGCGACGATGGTGCCGACCAGCAGCACCTGGTTGGATTCGATGCCGGTGAGCGTCTTCAGGTCGAGCAGGCCCATCAGGCCCAGGCCGCCGGAATAGAGGATGCTCGGCAGCAGGATCACCGCGTAGGCCAGCATGAAGATGATGTTGGCGATCAGCTGGGTGGTGCGGTCGAAGCGCAGCGCCAGCAGTTCCGGGATGGTGGTGATGCCACTCTTCAGGAAGCGCGGCAGGAAGAACAGCGCCGCCGCCACCAGCGCCACCACCGCGATGACCTCCCAGGCCATCACCGAGAGGCCATCGGTGAAGGCGGCCCCGTTGAGGCCCACCATCTGCTCGGTGGACAGGTTGGTCATCAGCAGCGAGCCGGCGATGACGGGGAAGGTCAGGCTTCGCCCCGCCAGGAAGAAGCCGGTGGAGTGCCGGTGGTCGTCATTCCGGGTCATTCGCCAGGTGATGAAAGCGACCAGCCCGGTGAAAAAAACGAAGGAAATTAGTGTAAGCGCATTCATGGGTTGTCCTTTTTGTGGACGCAGGCGTGTACTCGCAAGAGAGCTGACCGACAGTCTAGCGAGTCAAATAACCGACACCATTACCCATTTGTCTTACTTGTATTGTCATTTGTCTGACAATTAGGGCACATTTCTCATGATCAAGCCCCCAGGCCGGCGTTGCATGGAAGTTGCATGGCGGTGGACAGGATCATGACAATACCCGGACTCGCTCCCCCACCGACAAGGACCGCCGATGCTTGCCCAACTCTTCGCCGTCATGGCCCCCGTGCTGATCGGAGCCGGTCTGGGCTTCACCTGGGTGCGGCTGGGCCACGACTTCCCGGTGCCCTTCGTCACCAAGCTGGTCTTCAACATCGGCACCCCAGCGCTGATCCTGGCCTCGCTATCGGGCGCCGAGGTCGATGCCCAGAGCTTCACCCTGACGATGCTCGGCACCCTGCTGGTGCTCGCCGTCATGGCCATGGCGACCTTGCTGGTGGCGCCGCTGCTCGGCAAGCCCTGGCAGGTACTGCTGTCGCCGATGATGTACCCCAACACCGGCAACATGGGCCTGCCGGTGGTGCTCTATGCTTTCGGCCCGTCGGCCTTCGCCTTCGCGGTCGCGGTGATGGTCACGGTGTCGTTGGTGCAGTTCACCTTCGGCATCGCCATGTCGAGCCGCAGCGGCCGGCCACTGCGCACCCTGGCCCGCACTCCCGCCCTCTATGCCATCGCCATCGCGCTGACGCTGCTGCTCACCGATACCGACCTGCCGCTGTGGCTCGACAACACCCTGGAGCTGATCTCGGGCTTCACCGTGCCGCTGATGCTGATCACCCTCGGGGTGTCGCTGGCCAACATCCGCGTCAGCAACCTCGCCGCCGGCCTGGGCTTCAGCGTGATGCGCATCCCGCTGGCCGCGCTGCTGGCCTTCGGGATCGGGCACCTGCTCGCCCTGCCGCCGCTGGCCCAGAGCATCCTGGTGGTGCAGATGAGCATGCCGGTCGCGGTGTTCAACTACCTGTTTGCCCAGCGCTCCGGCCGCGAGCCCGAGTACGTGGCGAGCCTGGTGTTCTGCTCGACGCTACTGGCCTTCCTCTATCTGCCGGCGCTGCTGGCCTTCCTGCTCTGAACTCGGCTCCCGGTCCCTGCTCCCTGCCTGGATCGCCGGCCAGCCGATCACTTGATCCATAACAGCCGTCGCTCGGGCGGCAGTCGCTATACTTCCTGCAGGGGCTTCTCTAGCGGGTGGCTTCTCGAGAAGCAAGCCGTCAGAGAGGCTCGACCGGTGATCACTCCATCGCCCCAGCAGGACTCCAGCACGCCGCCGGTGGCGCTCAAGGCCCGCGGCCTGACCAAGACCTATCGCATGGGCGCGGTGGAGGTCGCGGCCCTGCGCGGCGTCGATGTCGACTTCGCCGAAGGCGAGCTGGTGGTGCTGCTCGGCCCCTCGGGCAGCGGCAAGTCGACGCTGCTCAACCTGCTCGGCGGGCTGGATGTGCCGACGAGCGGCGAGGTGTGGTTTCACGACCAGCGATTGACTCACCATGATGAGCGCGCCCTGAATCGCTATCGCCGCGAGCACGTCGGCTTCGTCTTCCAGTTCTACAACCTGATCCCGAGCCTCACCGCCCGGGAGAACGTGGCCCTGGTCACCGAGATCGCCCGCCATCCCATGACGCCCGCCGAGGCGCTTGGCATGGTCGGCCTCGGCGAGCGCCTCGATCACTTCCCCGCCCAGCTCTCCGGCGGCGAGCAGCAGCGGGTGGCGATCGCCCGGGCCATCGCCAAGCGCCCCGATCTGCTGCTCTGCGACGAGCCCACCGGGGCTCTGGACAGCGCCACCGGCATCCTGGTGCTCGAGGCGATCCTCACCGTCAATCAGACGCTGGGGACCACCACGCTGCTGATTACCCACAACGCCGTGATCGCCGACATCGCCCATCGGGTGCTGCGCTTCGCCGACGGCCGCCTCGTCGAGACTCAAGTCAACACGAGCCGCCGCGCGCCGGCCGAGCTGGCCTGGTGAGCGCCATGCCGCGACTCACCCCACTCACTGTCCCACTACCACGGGACGCGCACCGATGAAGGCGCTGGATCTCAAGCTCGCCCGCGGACTGTGGCGACTGCGCGCCCAGGTGCTGGCGATCGCCCTGGTGATCGCCTCGGGCACGGCGCTGCTGGTCATGGCGCTGACCACCATCGAGGCGCTGGAAGACACCACCGACGCCTACTACGAACGCGCCCGCTTCGCCGATATCTTCGCCCAGGCCAAACGCGCCCCCGAGGGCCTGGCCCGGGAGATCGCCGCCCAACCCGGCGTGCGGCTAGTGGAGACCAGCATCCGCGAGGGGGCGATCCTCGACATGCCCGACCTGGCCGAGCCGGTGACCGCCCAGCTGGTGTCGCTGCCCGCTTACGGCCCCCAGCGGCTCAATGTGCTGACCCTGCGCACCGGCCGCCTGCCTGCCCGCCATCGCCCCGACGAGGTGGTGGTCAACGAGGCCTTCGCCGAGGCCCATGACCTGGTGCCCGGCGATAGCTTCGGGGCGGTGCTGAGCGGCCAGCAGCGCACCCTGCGTCTGGTCGGCATCGCCGGAAGCCCCGAGTTCGTCTATGTCATCGCCCCGGGGGCGCTGATGCCGGATGACGCCCGCTACGCCATCCTGTGGATGCACCGTGAGGCCCTGGAAGCGGCCTATGATATGGACGGCGCCTTCAACAGCATCGCACTCACCCTCGAGCGCACCGCGCAGACCGAGGAGGCGATTCTGCGCCTGGACAGTCTGCTTGCTCCCTACGGAGGCACCGGCGCCATCGCCCGTCCCGACCAGCTCTCGAACTGGTTCTTGCAGAACGAGATCCGCCAGCAGAAGAACATGTCGCGGATCATGCCGAGCATCTTCCTGGCGGTCGCCGCCTTCCTCACCCACATGGTGATGGCGCGGCTGATCGCCACCGAACGCCACGAGATCGGCCTACTCAAGGCCTTCGGCTACAGCGACGGGGCGATCGGCGCCCACTACGCCAAGCTGGTGCTGGTGATCGCCACCCTCGGCGTGGGGCTCGGCGCGGTGATTGGCGGCGTGCTCGGGCACTGGAACACCCAGCTCTATGCCGCGCTGTTCCGCTTTCCCTTCCTGCTCTATCAGCCGGGGCCTCTGAGCTTCGTCATCGCCGGCGGCGTGAGCCTCGCCGCGGCGCTGGCCGGCAGCCTCTTCGCGGTGCGCCAGGCCATCGCCCTGCCGCCGGCAGAGGCGATGCAGCCGCCTTCGCCGCCGATCTATGCGCAGAGCCGAATGTCGCGCTCTGGGCTTGCCCGCTTCCTCGACGAGCCCACCCGGATGATCCTGCGCCGCCTGCTGCGCTGGCCGCTGCGGGCCTTCATGGCAAGCCTGGGACTCGCCATGTCGGTGGCCGTGCTGGTCACCGCCCTGCAATGGCTGGACGCCATCGACGCCATGGCCGACAGCGTCTTCATCAGCGGCCAGCATCAGGACGCCACCCTGAGCTTCCACCAGCTCAAGCCCTGGGCCGTCATCGAGGCGGTCGAAGACCTGCCCGGGGTGCTGGCCGCCGAGCCCTTCCGCGGCGTCGCGGCGCGCCTCTCACACGGGCGCAATCACAAGCGCCAGGGGCTCAGCGGCGTCCCCGCCGGGGCCACCCTGAGCCCGGTGATCGACAGCGCTGGCCAGCGGATCCCGCTGCCCGAGGACGGCCTGCTGCTGTCGCGCATGCTGGCCGAGGTGCTCGAGGTCTCGGTCGGCGACCCGGTGCGGGTGGAGGTGCTCGAGGGGCGCCGCCCCATCCTCACCCTGCCGGTGGTACGCCTGTTCGAGACTCACCTCGGCACTCCGGCCTATCTCGACCTTCAGGCCTTGAACCGTCACCTGGGCGACGGTCGGGTGGCGGGTGGGGTGCATATCACCGTCGACCCCGCCGGGCGCGCCGAGTTGCTCGCCCGGCTCAAGGAACTGCCGGAGGTGTCGTCCATCCAGTTTCGACAGGCCGCCATCGACACCTTCTACGAGACCCTGGGCAGCTTCCTGTACATCTTCGTCGGCTTCTTCATCGCCTTCGCCACCACCCTCTCGGCGGGCGTGACCTACAACGCCATTCGCATCGCGCTATCCGAACGGGCTCGGGAGCTCGCCACCCTGCGGGTACTGGGCTTCAGCCGCTGGGAAATCTCCTACCTGCTGCTTGGCGAGATCGGCCTGCTCACCTGGCTGGCCATGCCGCTGGGCTGCGTGATCGGCTACGGCCTGGCCTGGTACCTGACCTCGGCCTTCGAGACCGAGCTGTTCCGGGTGCCGCTGATCGTGATGGACGCCACCTACGCCAAGGCCTGCCTGATCACCCTGGCCGCGGCCATCATCTGCGCGGCCATCGTACGCCGTCGCCTCGACCACCTGGACCTGATCGCGGTCCTCAAGACCCGGGAGTAGCGCGTGGACGTCAAGCGTCGCCGAACCCTCATCTGGGGCGGGCTGGTGCTGGTACTGGCGGCCGGCCTCGGCTATGCCCTGCGGCCCCAGCCCGTGCCAGTGGATCTGGCCGTCGCCGAACGGGGCCGGCTCACCGTGACCATCGACGAGGAAGGCGAGACCCGGGTGCGCGACGTCTACACCCTGGACGCGCCGCTGGCCGGTCACCTTCAGCGCATCGATGCCGAGGCCGGCGACCCGGTCGAGGCCAACGTCACCGAGCTCGCCCGCATCGCCCCCGCCCCGCCGGACTTCCTCGATGTGCGTAGCGAGGCCGAACAGCGCTCCGTCATCGCGGTGGCCGAGGCGGCCCACGACCTGGCCCGGGCCGAACGCGAGCGTACCGAGGCCGATCTGACCTTCGCGGCAAGCGAACTCGAGCGCGCCCGGCGCCTGCGGCGTGCCGGCAACATCGCCCAGCGCGGCCTGGACGACGCCGAGCACCTCCACCGGGTCGCCCGCGCGGCGCTTGCCAGCACCCGGGCGGCGCTCGCCATGCGCGAGCATGAACTCGCCAAGGCCCGCTCACGGCTGCTCAGCCGCGTCGAGATCGCCAGCGCCAGCGAGGCATGCGAATGCCTGCCGGTGACCGCCCCGGTCAGCGGCGTGGTGCTGCGGGTACTGCGCGAGAGCGCCGGCGTGATCCCCGCCGGCACGCCACTGCTCGAGGTCGGCGACCCCACGGCGCTCGAGATCATCGTCGATCTGCTCTCAGAGGATGCGGTACGCATCGCCCCGGGCCAGCGGGCGCGGATCGTCGGCTGGGGCGGGCCGGCGCTGGAGGCCCTGGTGCGGCGTATCGAACCGCTGGGCCGCACCCGGGTCTCGGCGCTGGGCATCGAGGAGCAGCGGGTCGATGTGCGCCTCGACCTGACCGGCCCGCCCGCCGGCTGGGCGCGGCTCGGCCACGGCTACCGGGTCGATGTACAGGTGATCCTGTTCGACGAGACGGTGCTGAAGCTGCCGCTGGGGGCGCTCTTTCGCCCAGACGATGGCGCAGGCAACGATGTCGTCGGCAACGATGCCGCTGACAAAGACACCGCTGAAGACACTCGCGTCGCCCCGGAAAATGGCTGGGCGGTGTTCGTGGTCGAGGACGGCGAGGTGCACCAACGCAGGGTGACCGTCGGCGAGCGCTCGAGCCTCGAGGTGGAGATTCGCGAGGGGCTAACGCCCGGCGAGCGGGTGGTGCTCTACCCGAGCGACCGGCTCGGCGATGGGGTGAGGGTGACGGCGCGCTGAGGGCGCCGCCGGCGGGCTCGATCCAAAGGCTTATCGGAATATCCGGGACCAGGAGACAGGAGCCAGTGAACAGGAGCCAGACGACAAGAGGCCGCGCCCGGGCGCGGCCTCTTGCCAAGCATCTGGCGATGGCGAGATGAGGGAGAGCGAACGGCCCAATCGGCATGGTCCGCCCCTCCGCCTCATTCAGCGCGCATCAACCGATCATTCGCCGGCGGCCGAGACGTAGGCCGTGCGGTCCTGACGCTTGATCCACACCGGGTTGCTCCAGGCCTGATCGCCGTCGGCATCCTCGACTTCCAGGGCGACCCAGCCGTCGATTTCTGCGTCCAGCGGGAAGGCCAGGGTGGCCTGCTTACCGTCGAGCTCGCGGGTGGCGAGCACCTCGCCGCCGCGGCCAAGCAGGCGCGCCTCGGCCAGACCGTCGACCGCCGCGACATCGACATGCCAGGTGGCGGGCTCGTCACCGGCCAGGCGCAGGGTATCGCCGAACAGGACGTTCTGCGGATACAGCAGCGGCCCCTGGGTCGCATAGCCGTGGCCATCCTTGAGGGCACGGGCGAAGGCGCGCGGCGACAGCTCGCCGGGTACCCGTGCCATCATGCGGATGCGACCGGTCAGGTCGTTCCAGGCGTCGTGGGTATCGGTGCCGGCGGTGAAGTAGATCGCCGTGCCTTCGTCCCACAGCGCATGGGCACTCTCGAGGGTCTTGGCGTTGTCGACCTCGGCGTTGAGCTCGAGCAGGTCGAAGTTCGGGGTGAAGCCACCCGGCACCTTGTCACCCGCCAGGTTGCTCAGGTAGCCGTAGTCGTTGTGCGGGTGGTTCATCGGAATCACCTCGGCGCCCAGGCGACGGGCATCCTGAATGATGTCCTGTACCTCATCGGTGCCCGGATCGACCATCAGCTCACCGCCCAGGGCGATGGGGAAGGGATTCATGTGACCCCAGGACGGCGAGATCTCGATCGACGGAATGAAGGGCACGCCGCGGCTGTCGGACAGGGCCTGGAAGGCCTCATGATTGGCCGTGGAGTCGTGGTCGCTGACGAAGGTCAGGTCCAGATCGGTGGCGAGCTGCGCGCTGACCACGGTCTCCGGGGGCGTGGTGCCCTCGAGGATATTGGCGTGGTGGTGCAGGTCGGCGCCGTACCAGCCGCGGGCGTTGGGCTCGGCCAGACGGTCGATCTCGACGGTGCGCGCGAGACGCTCGCCGGACTCGAGGCTCACCTCGAGGGTCTCGCCCTCGGCGGTGAAGCCTGCCCCGGCATTCACCGCCAGGCGATAGTCGCCCGGTGCCAGCGACAGCTTGGCACTGCCGGCCGGGTCGAGGTCGGTGAAGAAGGTCTGCTTGCCGAGGAACTCCACCGCCGGCTGCTGGCCCTCGAGAATGGTCAGGCGGGCATCCCGCGGGAGATCACTGCCGCTCTCGACGACATCCAGCGCCAAGGTGCCCGGCCCCTCGAGGCCCGCGAAGTCCAGCGTCTGCTCACCATCGGCGGCCACGCGGATCTCGCGGGGCGCGCTGTTGGCATGGCCAAGCCCGGTGGCATAGACCTGATAGTCGCCCGCCGGCAGATCCATCGCGAACCGGCCGTCCTCGGCCAGGGTCCAGGCATAGGGATGGCCCTGCTGCTCGACCATCACCAGGCCGTCTTGCGGCGCCTCGCCGTCATCGTTGGTCAGGCTGCCACTGATCCGCCCGGCCGGCTGATCCTTGCGCTCTATCTCGTTGGCCACCACCGGCGCCAGGTCGCCCTTCGGCACCACCTGCAGCGAGCCCTTGAAGACCCGGCGCTCGCCCGGCGCCAGGTCATGCTCGAGATACATGTCCTGGCCTTCGTAGTTGACGCGGTCGAAGTAGGGCGCGTGCAGGGCGATCACCCAGTCCCGGTCATAGGCGACCATGCGATCGGTCAGGGCCTCGTCGGCGACGGTTTCCTTGGCATCGCCAAGCCCCGGCACGCCGAACAGAAACCCGGTGTCCGGCCAGAGGGTGAAGCCGGAACGGATCGCGGTCAGGGCCTCGTCACCGCCGTTCTCCATTTCGGTCTCGAGGCGAATGCGGTCGCTGCCGGCATCGAGCCGGTAGGTGGTGATCACCCAGGCATCGCCCCAGTTGCGGCGCACCTGCACGATGGCACGCTCGGGGCTGTCCTCGAGGATCATGACCTCCTTCTCGCTGTTCGGCCAGGCCGACCAGTTGTTGGGAATGAAGTCGGCAAAGGCGACGCGATCCAGGTCCATCTCACCATCCTTGACGGCCGCCAGATCCACCAGCGTGCCGCGCGGCACGCCCCAGGGCGGCTGGGACTCGACGGCCAGGGAAAAGGCCAGGTGGTCGTTGGCGATGGTCAGGTCGTCGGCGGCGGTGGCTTCCCCATCGGGAATCGAGGTAGCGCCCCGGGTCAGGCTGACCTCGGCCTGAGCGGGGGCGGCAAGGCCGAGTGCCAGCCCGGCCACCAACCAGGTGCGTCGCGAATGCAGCAACATGGGCATGATCCTTTTTTATTTCCATGTATTATCAAAGTAGACAAAATGCATTATCAATTATTTTATTTGGCCATTCAAACTAACGAGTAGTCCTAGGTTCAACGCCTGGCGTACTCTCGTATGAATGCCGGTGACACGCCAGGCTCCCGCGGGTGCTAGGGTAAGGAGGACTGCTCAAGGATGGGAGTTCTTGCCGTGACACACCTGATGCGCCTTGCCGTAACACGACTGACAACGACATTGCTGACCACGAGCCTGCTGACCACCACATCGTTGGCGATGACGCTGCTGGCTCCGGGGACGGCCCTGGCCGCGGAAACGATCGCCGAGCGCCTGCCCGGCACGCCACATGCGTTTCGCCTCGAACGCCTGGCCGAGGGCCTCAGGCATCCTTGGTCGCTGGCCTTCCTGCCCGACGGCCGCTTTCTGGTTAGCGAACGCCCGGGGCGGCTGGCCCTGGTCGACATAGGGGGCAGGGTCGCGCGCCTCAAGGGCGTGCCGCGGGTAGTGGCCAAGAGTCAGGGTGGCCTGCTCGACCTGTCCCTGCACCCGGACTTTGGCGATGGCGAACATGACTGGCTCTACTTCAGCTATGCCAAGGCCGGTCCCGGGGGCAGAGGCACCGCAGTGGCCCGGGCGCGGCTCTTCCTGAACGGCCCGGGCGGGCCGCGGTTGGAGGACGTGGAGCCGGTGTTCGCGCAGAACCACTTCACCTCGCCCAAACACCACTACAGCGGGCGGCTGGCCTGGCTGCCAGACACCACTCTGCTGCTGAGCATCGGCGATCGTGGCGATGCCGATCGGGCCCAGGACGGCGCCGATCACGCCGGCAGCGTGCTGCGTCTGACCGCGGCTGGCGAGGCCCCCGCCGACAACCCCTTCGTCGGCGACGCCTCAGTGGCCGACGAGGTCTTCACCCTGGGCAATCGCAACATCCAGGGGCTGACGGTGTTGCCGGACGGCCCCATCTGGTCAAGCGAGCACGGCCCGCGCACCGGGGACGAGATCAACCGCCTCGAGGCGGGGGTGAACTACGGCTGGCCGGAGGTGACGCTCGGGCGCGACTACAGCACCAACCTGCCGATCGGTCGCGACCACGCGCCGGGCATGCGCGATCCCGCCTATGTGTTCGAGGGACGCTATGCGCCGTCGGGGCTCGCCTGGGTGGATAGCCCGCACTTTCCGGGCTGGCGGGGGAACCTGCTGGCCGGGGGGCTGCGCAGCGAGACGCTGACGCGCCTGACGATCGAGGGTGATACGGTCAGTCGCGCCGAGGTGCTGCTCGAAGGCGAGATCGGCCGCATCCGCGATGTGCGCCAGGGACCGGACGGGCTGATCTACCTGCTCAACGACCGCCCCAGGGGCGGCCTGTATCGCCTCGTCCCCGTCGACCACCCGCGCTAGCCACGCCGGAGACGGCTAGAAGACACGACAGCGCCGCCGAGAACAGGCCCCTCGGCGGCGCGACATCAGGACGAGGAAATCAGAAATCCACCACCACGTTGCCGGTGGGCTTGCTGCAGCAGGACAGGATATAGCCCTCGTCGATATCTTCCTCGGTGATGCCACCGTTGTGCTCCATCTCCACCTGCCCCGCGCTCAGCGGCACCCGACAGGTGCCACAGATGCCCATGCCGCAGGCCTTGGGGATATGCAGGCCGAGCTTGGCCGCGGCGGCATGCACGGTCTCGCCGGGCTGCACCCGCACGCTCTTGCCGGTGGCGCTGAACTCGACGCTGTACATGTCGGAGACGTCGAGCTCCTCGGCCTCCGCCTCGGCCTGTTCGGCAAGTTCCAGCACCTCTTCCTGCACGTCCAGCGGCGTGGCGCCGAAGGATTCCTCATGGTAGCGGCTCATGTCGAAGCCGTTGTCCCTAAGGATGCGCTTGACCGCGTTCATGTAGGGCGTCGGGCCGCAGCAGAATATCTGGCGTTCCATGAAGTCCGGCGCCATCAACTCGAGCATCGGCTGGTTCAGATAGCCACGGAAGCCCGCCCAGGCCTCGCAGAGCTCGTCGCTGCGCTCGCAGATGATATGCAGTTTGAATTCGGGGATGCGCGAGAAGATATGATCCAGCTCGCGGTGGAAGATGATGTCCTTCGGCGAGCGGGCGCTGTGCACGAAGGCTAGATCCACCGAGGCGTTGGTATCGAACAGCCAGCGGGTCATCGACATCAGCGGCGTGATGCCGACCCCGCCGGAGAGCATCAGCACCTTGTCGGCGGCATGATCGATGATGTTGAAGTTGCCGACCGGCCCGTGCACCGCCAGTTCGTCGCCGGCCTTCAGGGTGTCATGCAGCCAGTTGGAGACCTGTCCTCCCGGCATGCGCTTGACGCTGATCGAAAAGCTGTAGGGCACCGAGGGCGAGCTGGAGATGGTATAGGAGCGCATCACCTGTTCGCCGTCGATCTCGAGCTCCAGGGTCACGAACTGCCCCGGCTTGAAGAAGTACAGCACCGGCTGCTCGGCCATGAAGCAGAAGGTGCGCACGTCCCAGGTCTCCTGGATGACCTTCACGCAGCGCACCTGATGGCGGCCGTTGGTCCAGGTCTGCGTGGTTACCGGATTGAGGAAGGCTGACATCATGATGATTTCTCGCTTGGACGTGCCGGCAGGCGCCTCGAGGGCGCCCCGCGCCTGGCACCTGAGCCGGTGAAGCCTTGCCTGAATTCTGCGCCACGAGAACGCCTGCCCACTTGTCTGTCTGCGACACGCACATGTCCATGGCGTCCAGCCACCCTGCCACCGGCGGCGGGCCTCGTCGCCGGCGAATCACCAGATGTCGCCGGCAGACAACTGCTCCCCTGCTTACCGCTCCACACTTCATGGCATCTTCTTTCATGGCATGTCGCACGCCCCTCGCGGCGATGCCTCCCCCTCACCGCGACTGAGCGTTCGGCTCGCGCATTGGCCCTGTTTGATGAGGAAACGCGCCATGGACTCCCTCTCCCCTGTCCGTCTGGACGATCCCCTGGCCGGCGCACGAGAAGCCACGGTCGAGATGCTTAATCAGCGCACGCCGAAGTTCTCGCTGCCGCAGCCCTTCTACAACGACGAGCGACTGTTCGCCCTGGACATGCAGGAGATCTTCGAGAAGGAGTGGCTGTTCGCCGCCCTGAGCTGCGAGATTCCCGCCAAGGGCAACTACGTGACCCTGGAGGTCGGCGACAACTCGATCATCCTGGTGCGCGGCGGCACCGGGGAGATCCATGGCTTTCATAACGTCTGCCGCCACCGCGGATCGCGGCTGTGTCTCAAGGAGAAGGGCAAGGTGGCCAAGCTGGTGTGCCCCTATCACCAGTGGACCTATGAGCTCGACGGTCGGCTGCTGTTCGCTGGCAGCGACATGGGGGCGGACTTCGACCTCGCCGCCTACGGCCTCAAGCCGGTGCAGGTGCGGGTGGGCGGCGGCATGATCTATGTGAGCCTGGCCGAGAACCCCGCGCCGATCGACGACTTTATGGCCAGCCTTGAGGAGTACCTCGCCCCCTACCAGATGGACGACGTGAAGGTGGCGGCGGAATCCAGCATCGTCGAGCAGGCCAACTGGAAGCTGGTGGTCGAGAACAACCGGGAGTGCTATCACTGCAACGGCTCGCACCCGGAACTGCTCAACTCCCTGCTGGAGTTCGACGACAGTGACGACCCGCGTGCGACCCCGGCCTACCGGGCGCACGTGGCCCGCAAGCAGGGCGACTGGGAGGCCGCGGGCATCCCCTGGCGACTCAGGCGACTCGGCCGGCGCAACCGCCTGACCCGTACCCCGCTGCTCGCGGGCACCGTTTCGATGACGATGGACGGCACACCGGCCTGCCAAAAGCTGATGGGCCGGCTGCCCAATGCCGACATGGGCTCGCTGCGCATCCTGCATCTGCCCAACTCATGGAACCATTTCATGGGTGATCATGCCGTGGTGTTCCGGGTGCTGCCGCTGGGCCCGCAGACGACGCTGGTGACCACCAAGTGGCTGGTGCACAAGGACGCCGTGGCCTCCGTCGACTACGACCCGGAGGCGATGCGTAAGGTCTGGGACGCCACCAACGACCAGGATCGCCGCCTCGCCGAGGAGAACCAGCGCGGCATCAACTCCCGGGGCTACGAGCCGGGCCCCTATTCGGAAACCTACGAGTTCGGCGTGATCGATTTCGTCGACTGGTACAGCGAACGGATGCTCGCCAACCTGGGGGAGAATGTGCCCTCCCTGCAGCTGGTGCAGCCCTGAGCGAGCGGCCTGCCGGTACCGGCAGGCCGCTGATCCCGGAACGACGCCCCGACCACCATGCCTCGACATGGTGGCTTTATTTGTCGCCGCTTTGTCGCCACCGGCCGGATGAGGGAAGATAGGGTCTTGTCATAGCGTGTCTCGCCACGGCGTAGGCGAGCCTCGCGTCCGCAAAGGCCCCTTGCCATGAACACGACCGATACCGAACTGCTGAACCTGCTGATCAAGGACGGGCGCATGTCCTATGCCGATATCGCCCGCCAGTTGGGCATCTCACGGGCTCATGCCCGCACCCGGGTCAACGCCCTGGTGGAGGAAGGCGTGATCGAGCAGTTCACCGCGGTGGTCAACCCGGAGAAGCTCGGCAAGGCCATCTCCACCTTCGTCGACCTGAGGGTCGCACCCGCTGCCCTGCAGCAGGTCGCCGAAGAGCTGTCCGACTGCCCCGAGGTGGTCAGCCTCTACATCATGAGCGACCTGCAAAGCCTGCATATCCACACCCTGACCGATACCTATACCAGCTTCGATGCCTTCGTCCGCGAGCGCATCTTCAACCGCCCCGAGATCCTGTCGGTGGACTGCAAGAGCCTGATGTCGCGGGTCAAGCATCGTCGCGGTGGGGCACGCCTGTAACGGGGATTGCACCTTGCCGGCCCCCGGCTCTCAGCTCTTGCCATATTTCCTCCCCCGCAGCGGCGGCCCAGCGGCCGCCCCAGCTTGCGTTCTCACGCCTTCGCGCCACGATCAGGGCCTGGCGGACAGGGGGCACCCAAAGGGTGCAGACGCCTCACAAGGGTGCCGCCCTTACTTTTGACACCCTGCCCTCCCTCGATGGCGACCGTTTGATGGCTCCGGGTCGCCCCTGAGCATACAAATGCTCGATTCCCTGCCCCCACCTCACCTTTGTCAACTCCTGCACTCGAGCAGATGCCCCGAGATCGGACGATGATCCCGCGCGCGCCGCGCCTGACAAGCCAATCTCTTACAAACCCATCATACTGAAATATATGGAATAAAAATGAATAAGGCATGACTGGCACATGCTGTGCTTAAAGCTCCCTTAGAAGATTTACATTCGTCAATCTTCCTTCGCCACATCGGGAGTCACCGTCATGACCTTCAATCGTCGCAAGTTCCTGAGCACCGCCCTGGTCTCCTCCACCGCCGGCCTGGTGATGGGGGCACCGGCCATCGTCCGCGCCCAGTCCAGCCAGACCGTCCAGTGGCGGATGACCAACGCCTACGGCCCCGGCTCTCCCTTCTATGTCGAAGGGCCGGGTAGCCCCACCGACTTCTGCAAGAAGGTGGAGGAGATGTCGGGCGGCCGCATGAAGATTCAGCACTTCGCTGCCGGCGAACTCGTCCCGGCGCTCGAAGGCTTCAACGCGGTCTCGGCGGGCATGGTCGAGATGAACGCCGGCAACGCCTACTTCTGGTCCGGCAGCCTGCCCGCCGCCCAGTTCTTCACCACCGTGCCCTTCGGCATGAACACCCAGGGCATGAACGCCTGGCTGTATCACGGCGGTGGCCTGGAGCTGTGGCACGAGCTCTACGCCAAGGTCGGGCTGGTGGCCTTCCCGATGGGCAACACCGGCGTGCAGATGACCGGCTGGTTCCGCGATCCGCTGGAAAGCGTCGACGACCTGAAAGGCCTGAAGATGCGCATCCCGGGCCTCGGCGGAAAGGTCTACAGCGAGCTCGGCGTCGCCGTGCGCCTGCTGCCCGGCGGCGAAATCTTCCCGGCCCTTGAGCGGGGCGTCATCGATGCCGCCGAGTTCGTCGGCCCCTATCAGGACCGTCGCCTGGGCCTGCACAAGGCGGCCAAGTACTACTACACCACCGGCTGGAGCGAGCCCACCAACGCCACCGAACTGATGATCAACAAGCAGGCCTGGGACGCACTGCCCGCCGACCTGCAGGCGATCGTCAAGACCGCGGCCATGGCCTGCAACATCGAGAGCCAGGCCTGGTGCGAGTCGGTCAATGCCGAGGCCCTGAGCGATCTGGTGGAGAACGAGGGCGTGATCGCCGGGCCGCTGCCCGGCGACATCATCAGCCGGCTGCGCGAGGTCACCGCCGACACCCTCTCCACCATGGCGGCGGCGGATGCCGATACCCAGCGGGTCTATGACTCCTTCATGGGCTTCCGCGCCAAGCATCGCGAGTGGGAAGCCTTGAGCGAGAAGGCCTTCCTCGACCTGCCGAGCTGATCCCGACTCCATCCCCGACCGGAGACCTAACCATGGCGTCGCTCATCGAAACCATCGAGCACGGCATCGGCATCCTCGGCGGCTTCGCCCGACTCTGCCTGCTGGCACTGGTCGGGCTGGTCGCCACCGATGTGCTGCTGCGCTACTTCTTTTCCATCAGCCCGGTGGGGCTGCAGGAGCTGGAGTGGCACCTGCTCTCACCGATTGCCCTGCTGGGCGTGTCCTACGCCCTCAAGCACCGCGCCGACGTGCGGGTGGACGTGATCTACGACCGTCTGCCTGCCGGCGGCCAGCTGCTGATCGACCTGATCAGCGGCCTGTTGACCCTGGTGACCGCCCTGGCGATCGTCTGGCTGTCCTGGCCCTACGTGATGCAGTCCTTCCAGCTGGGGGAAGGCTCCCCGGACCCGGGCGGCTTGCCCCACCGCTACCTGCTCAAGGCCTTCCTGCCGCTAGGCTTCGCGGCCCTGGCCCTGCAGGGACTCGCCGATCTGCTGCGAGCGCTGCTGGCCCTGTGCGGTGCACGGGTGCCGGCCTCGCCAACCGCCCCGGATCAAGCCAACGCCTGACGAGGGCCAGCGCCTGAGCGCAGGCCGGCCTCTTCACCGGCACCCGATTACCCTTGCCGCCGAGCGCCGCTCGGCCCCCTTTCTCTGTGGAGTATTTCTGCAATGGCAAATGAATGGCTACTGATCGGCATGATCGGCGGCTTCCTGGCCATGATGCTGATCGGCATCCCGGTGGCCATTTCGCTGGCCGTGTCCGGCTTCATCGCCGGCCTGCTGGGCTTCGGACCGATGCTCTTCGGTCTGCTGCCCCAGCGCCTCTACGGCGTGGTCTCCAACTACACCCTGATGGCCATCCCGCTGTTCGTGTTCATGGGAGTGATGCTCGAGAAGTCCCGGGTCGCCGAGGCCATGCTCGACACCATCGGCCACGCCATGGGCCGCCTCAACGGCGGCATGGGCATCGCCATCGTGCTGGTCGGGGTGCTGATGGGCGCTTCTACCGGCATCGTCGGCGCCACCGTGGTCACGGTAGGCATGCTGACCCTACCGACCCTGCTGCGCCGGGGCTATGCGCCGAGCGTGGCCTGCGGGGCGATCTGTGCCTCGGGGACCCTTGGCCAGATCATCCCGCCGAGCCTGGTGCTGATCCTGCTGTCACAGATCGTCGGCGAGTCGGTGGGGGCGCTGTTCGCCGCCGCCTTCATCCCGGGCCTGGTGATCGCCCTGACCTACATGCTGTATCTCGCGGTACTCGGCTGGCTGCGGCCGGACTGGGTGCCGGCGGTGCCCGAGGCCGAGCGCGCCACCCTCTCGCGGCGCCAGCTCTATCGCGACCTGCTGGCCACGGTGCTGCCGCCGCTGGCGCTGGTGGTGGCGGTGCTGGGTTCCATCGTCGGCGGCGTGGCCGCCCCCACCGAGGCCGCCGCCATGGGGGCGCTCGGCAGCCTTTTGATCGCGTTGATCGGGCGCAAGCTGAACTTCGCCACCCTCAAGGCGACCCTGCATGGCACCCTGACCATCACCGCCATGGTCTACTTCATCCTGCTGCTGGCCCAGGTGTTCTCGCTGTCCTTCCGCGGGCTCGGCGGCGAGCAGATGGTGCATGATCTCTTCGACATGCTGCCCGGCGGCGAACTCGGGGCGCTATTGTTCTTGATGCTGATCCTCTTCGTGTTGGGCTTCTTCCTCGAGTGGATCGAGATCTCCTACATCGCCCTGCCGATGTTCCTGCCTGTCTTCATCGGCTACGGGACAGACATGGTGTGGCTGGCGATCCTGGTGGCCATGAATCTGCAGATGTCGTTTCTGACCCCGCCCTTCGGCTGGGCGCTGTTCTTCCTCAAGGGCGTGGCACCGCCGGAGGTCTCGACCCGCGATATCTATGTGGGGGTTGTGCCTTTTGTCGGGCTGCAGGTCATTGCCGTCGCACTGGTATTCTGTTTCCCGGGCATCGCCACCTGGCTCCCCCAGGCGATCGGCTGGTAGCCGCCCTCCCTCGCGGGTCGCCGAGGCGACCCGCGCCGACCTCAATCATGAAGGAAGCCACACCATGGAATTGCTGGATACGTCATCCCTGACCGGGATCCTCGGACTGATCGCCGCCCTGCTCGCCACCGGGGCGGTGGCCGGCGTGATGGCCGGCCTGCTGGGGGTCGGCGGCGGCATCGTCATCGTGCCGGTGCTCTTCCACCTCTTTTCCCTGCTCGGCGTCGACGAGGCGGTACGCATGCACCTGGCGGTGGGCACATCGCTTGCCACCATCATTCCCACCTCGATCATGTCGGCCCGGACGCACCGCCAGAAGGGCAGCCTCGACGGCGCCGTGATCAAGCGCCTGGTGCCCGGCGTGGTGATCGGCGTGCTGCTGGGCGGCTTCGCCAGCCGCTACTTGAGCGGAGCGGCCCTGACCGGACTCTTCGCCACCATCGCCCTGCTGGTCGCCGCCAACATGTTTCGCCGCCACACCCGCATCCTGCGCGAGGGCCTGCCGGGCCCGGTCGGCAGCGGCCTGATCGGCATGGTGATCGGCGGCATCTCGTCGCTGATGGGGATCGGCGGCGGCACCCTGAGCGTGCCGACCCTGAGCGCCGTCAACATCCCGATCCGCATCGCCGTGGGCACCGGGGCCGCGCTCGGCCTGGTGATCAGCATCCCCGGCACCCTGAGCTTCATGCTCAGCGGCCTGGGCGTACCCGACCGGCTGCCCGGCTCGATCGGCTTCGTCAACCTGCTGGGCTTCGCCGCCATCGTACCGATGACCATGCTCTGTGCCCCGCTGGGGGCGAAGCTCGCCCATGCCATCGACCCGGCCCTGCTCAAGCGGCTGTTCGCCCTCTTCCTGCTCGCCACTGCGGTGCGCATGTACATCGACCTGTTCTCCTGAGGCGCCCCATGCAACACACCACTCGTGCCTATGGCGGCATGACCGTCGCCCCTCACCACCTGGCGGCCCAGGCCGGCCGCGACATCCTCGCCGAGGGCGGCAATGCCGTCGAAGCGATGGTCGCCATGGCCTCGACCATCGCCGTGGCCTATCCGCACATGAACGGCATCGGCGGCGACGGCTTCTGGCTGATTCACGAGCCCGGCAAGCCGCCGCTGGCCATCGATGCCAGCGGCCCCTCGGCGGAGCTGGCCAGTCGCGACTTCTATGCCGAGCGGGGCATCGGCGCCGCGGAGGGCATCCCCACCCGAGGGCCGCTCGCCGCGCTGACCATGGCGGGCACCCTCGGCGGCTGGCAGCTGGCTCTCGACCAGGCCGCCGCCTGGGGGCCCACTCTGCCGCTATCACGCCTGCTCGAGGCAGCCATCGGCCATGGCCGCAACGGCGTGGCGGTGAGCGACAGCCAGGCGGCACTCACCGCCAAGCACCTGGCGGCCCTCGCCGCGGCGCCGGGCTTCGCCGAGACCTATCTGGACGCCGGCCAGGCGCCCGCGACCGGCTCGCGGCTGCGCCAGGCGAAGCTTGCCGACACCCTCGAGCACCTGACCCGCGCCGGGCTCGACGACGCCTACCGGGGCGAGCTCGCCGCCAGCATGGCCGCGGACCTCGAGGCGCTGGGCAGCCCGCTGCGCCGCGATGATTTCACCCGCTACCATGCTCGGGCCGTTACTCCACTGGAGGTTCGACTCGGGAAGGCGCGCGTCTTCAACCTGCCCCCACCCACCCAGGGGCTGGCCACGCTGATGACGCTGGGTGTCTTCGAGCGCCTGGGTGTCAGCGAGGGCGAAGGCTTCGCGCACCTGCACGGCCTGGTGGAGGCCACCAAACGTGCCTTCATGGCAAGGGACACCACCGTCACCGACCCCGGCCGGCTGCCCCGCGCCCCCCAAAGCTGGCTCACCTCCGAGGCGCTGGATCGGGAAGCGGCACAGATCGACGCGAGCCGCGCCCTGCCCTGGCCCCATGAGCCCGCCGAGGGCGATACCATCTGGATGGCCGCCGCCGATGGTAAGGGACGGATGGTCAGCTTCATTCAGAGCGTCTATTGGGAGTTCGGCAGCGGCGTGGTGCTGCCGCAGAGCGGGGTGATGTGGCAGAACCGCGGCATCAGCTTCTCGCTGGACCCGCAGGCGCTACAGACCCTGGAGCCCTATCGCCAGCCCTTCCATACCCTCAACCCGTCGCTTGCTCGCTTCGACGACGGTCGGGTGATGGGCTTCGGCACCATGGGCGGCGAGGGCCAGCCCCAGACCCAGGCCGCGATCTACAGCCGCTATGCCCACTTCGGCATGGACCTGCAGCAGGCGATCAGCGCCCCGCGCTGGCTCCTGGGCCGCACATGGGGCGAGGCCAGCACCGGGCTCAAGCTCGAGAAACGCTTCCCAGCCCCGCTGGTGGAGGCACTCAAGGCGGCAGGTCACGACGTCACGGTGCTGGACGAGGCCTTCAGCGACACCATGGGCCACGCCGGTGCCATCGTGCGCCATCCGGATGGCCTGCTGGAGGGTGCCCACGACCCGCGCAGCGACGGAGGCGCCGCCGCGCTCTAACCCCGACGATGTCTCCTTCCCAATACCCCAGACTGCTGTCCACGCTCAACGCCACGCTCGCCTGACGGCGGGCGTGGCGTTGAGCATTGGCCAGCCACCGGCCGGTGCCTCGCTCAGGACGAACGAGGCAACGCCAGCATCGGCAGCAGGTGCGCCTCTATGGCACGGCGCACCGAGGGCAGCATCACATCGCTGTGCGCCATCAGCTCGGTGACAGCGACCTCGAGCCCCGGCACGCCCACCTCCAGGTACTTGCGTCGCGCCATCCGCGCGCAGGTCTCCGGGCAGGCCCCCTCCGGGATCAGCACCCCCAGGTCCACCAGCGTGTGACGGAAATCATCTCCATCGATCAGTTCGACGATCATCATCCTCGTGTCCTCCTGCCTCATGAGTGGTGTTCGGGGCCTCCCTGACGCGGCCGCTTGGCCGAGTCAGGAAGTCGCTACCGGTGCCTCGGCCGGGGCCAGCCAACAGGCGGCGTACTTGAACTCGGGTATCTTGCCGAAGGGATCCAGTGCCGGATTGGTCAGCAGGTTGGCGGCCGCCTCGGCGTAGCAGAACGGCACGAACACCATGCCTTCGGCCATCAGCGGATCGACCCGCACCCGCAGGACGATGCTGCCGCGCCGGGTGGTAATGCGCATCCACTCCCCGGCCGCAAGCCCCAGCCGGCGCAGCTCGCCGGGGGCGAGGCTCGCCACCGCCTCAGGCTCGAGGGCATCGAGCACTTGGGAGCGGCGCGACATCGAGCCGGTGTGCCAGTGCTCGAGCTGACGGCCGGTGGTCAGCACCGTCGGGTAGTCGCCATCGATCGGTTCGTCCGGCGGCAGCGGCAGGGTCGGCGAGAACTTCGCCCGGCCCGAGGCGGTGGGGAAGGCATCGCCGAAGACCACGTCCCTGCCCGGGGCGTCCTCCGCCGGGCAGGGATAGGTCACCGAGCCCTCGCGCTCCAGACGCGCCCAGCTGATGTTCTCGAGCGAATGCATGCCCTGCTTCATCTCGGCGAAGACCTCGCGGGGATGGCCGTAGTCCCAGGGAAGCCCGAAGCGCCGGGCGATCTCCTGGATGATCCACCAGTCGGGCCGGGCCTCACCGGGCAGCGGCACGGCGGCACGGCCGAGCTGCACCTGGCGATTGGTGTTGGTGACGCTGCCGTCCTTCTCCGGCCAGGCGGAAGCCGGCAGGATGACGTCGGCGAACTGCGCGGTCTCGGTGACGAAGATATCCTGCACGACAAGATGCTCGAGCCTGGCCAGCGCCGCCCGAGCGTGATCCAGGTCCGGGTCGGACATCGCCGGGTTCTCGCCGAGGATATACATGCCGCGGATCTGGCCGGCGGCGATGGCGTTGATGATCTCGACCACGGTGAGCCCCGGCCGGTCATCCAGCGGCATCTGCCATAGCGCCTCGAAGGCGGCGCGCAGCTGGGCATTCCCCACCGGCTGGTAGTCGGGCAGCACCATCGGAATCAGGCCCGCATCCGAGGCGCCCTGGACGTTGTTCTGGCCGCGCAGCGGGTGCAGGCCGGTGCCTGGTCGCCCGGTATGACCACAGGCCAGCGCCAGCGAGATCAGGCAGCGGGCGTTGTCGGTGCCGTGCACGTGCTGGGAGATGCCCATGCCCCAGAAGATCATCGCCCGCTCGGCTGTGGCGTACTCCCGGGCCACAGCGCGGATCTCCTCGGGGCTCATGCCGCAGCTATCGGCCATGGCCTCGGGCGTCAGATCCTGCACATGGGCCTTCAGCGCCTCGAAGCCCTCGGTGTGATCGCGGATATAGGCCTCGTCATAGAGCGCCTCGGTAACGATCACGTTGAGCATGGCATTGAACAGCGAGACGTCGCTGCCCGGGGTGAAGCGCAGGGTCTGGTGGGCATAGGCGCCCAGCGCCTGGCCCTTGGGGTCGATGATGATGATCCGGGTGCCGCGCTTGGCGGCCTGCTTGAAGAAGGTCGCCGCCACCGGGTGATTCACCGCCGGGTTGCAGCCGGTGAGGAGCACCACGTCGGCCTGGCTCGCCTGCATGAAGGAAGCGGTCACCGCCCCGGAGCCGATGCACTCCATCAGCGCCGCCACCGAACTTGCATGACAGAGCCGCGTGCAGTGATCGACATGGTTGGAGCCGAAGCCGGTGCGCACCAGCTTCTGGAACAGCCAGGCCTCCTCGTTGGAGCACTTGGCGCTGCCGAAGCCGGCCAGGGCATCGCGGCCATGAGCGGCCTTTATCTCGGTCAGGCCTCGGGCGGCCACCTCCAGCGCCTCGTCCCAGCTGGCCTCGCGGAAATGGCTGGTCGGATTGACCGGATCGAAGGCCGGGTCGAGCCCCTTGGGCACGCCGGGCTTGCGGATCAGCGGTCGCGTCAGCCGCGCCGGATGGCGCGGGTAATCGAAGCCGAAGCGGCCCTTGACGCACAGCCGGCCGTGGTTGGACGGCCCATCAAGGCCGGAGACGTGCAGGATGGCATCGTCCTTAAGGTGGTAGGTGAGCTGACAGCCCACCCCGCAATAGGGACACACCGATGCGACCTCCCGATCGGCGGCCCGGGAGTCGCCACGGCCGGCCGCGTCGACCAGGGTCGCCGGCATCAGGGCCCCGGTCGGGCAGGCCTGGACGCACTCGCCGCAGGCCACGCAGGTGCTCTCACCCATGGGGTCGTCGAAGTCGAAGACGATCTTCGACGCCGTACCGCGGTGGGCCAGGCCGATGACGTCGTTGACCTGCACCTCGCGGCAGGCGCGGACGCAGAGGGTGCATTCGATGCAGGCGTCGAGGTTGACGCGCATCGCCGAATGGGAGCGATCCTGGGCCGGCGCGGCCGGGTGGGCCGACGCATGATGCACGATCGGGGCGGCGCGCTCGCCGCGGCGCGGCAGCCATTCCCGCACCGCCGTGGCGTCGATGGCCAGTGCATCGGCCATGTCCCAGAAGTGGCTGGAGCGGTCGGGGCCGGCCTCGCGGTCCGGCTGATCGACGGCGAGCAGTTCCAGCACGGCCTCGCGGGCGGTGCGGGCACGCTGGGAGCTCGCGCTGTGCACTACCATGCCCGGTGACGCCTCGCGCAGGCAGCTGGCGGCCAGTGCCCGCTCGCCCTCGATTTCGACCATGCAGGCGCGGCAGTTGCCGTCGGCCCGGTAGTCGGCGGCATCGGTGAAGCACAGGTGGGGAATCGTCTCGCCGGCGCGCCTGGCGACCTGCCACAGGCTCTCGCCGGGGTAGGCGCTGACCTCGACACCGTCCAGGGTCAGGGTGAAACCCTCGTTACCGCTCTCGTGGGTGATCATGGTCTCGCTCCCCTAGCCCTTGACGATCAGGTTCTGCGCGGCGAGGCCGTCGCGAAAGTCCTTGAGCAAGCCAAGGACCGGATTGGGCGCCGCCTGGCCGAGCCCGCAGATCGAGGCGTCCATCATCACGGTGGCGAGGCGCCTGAGCGCCTCGGCGTCCCAGACCTCGCGCTCGAGCAACGTCAGCATCTTCTCGGTACCGACCCGGCAGGGCGTGCACTGACCACAGGACTCGTCGGCGAAGAAGGCCAGCAGGTTGGTGGCCACCGCCCGCAGGTCGTCCTGGTCGGAGAACACCACCACCGCCGCCGAGCCGATGAAGCAGCCCTCGGCCTGCAGGGTGTCGAAATCCAGCGGAATATCGGCCTTCGATGCCGGAAGGATGCCACCGGAGGCGCCGCCGGGCAGGTAGCCGGCCAGGGTGTGCCCTTCCTGCATGCCGTCGCAGTATTCCTCGATCAGCTCGGTGAGGGTGATGCCCGCCGGGGCCAGATGGACGCCTGGGCGCCTGACACGTCCCGAGACCGAGAAGCTGCGCAGTCCCTGACGCCCATGGCGGCCCTGGCCTGAGAACCAGTCGGCGCCGCGCTGATGGATCAGCGGAATCCAGTAGACGGTCTCGACGTTATTGACCAGGGTCGGGCGGTCGAAGAGCCCCTTCTGGGCGACATAGGGCGGGCGATGGCGGGGCTTGCCGGGCTTGCCTTCCAGCGACTCGATCATCGCCGACTCCTCGCCGCAGATGTAGGCCCCGGCGCCGCGTCGCATCACCACATACCCCGGGGCGACGAGCTCCGCCGCCTCGAGCTCGGCGATCGCTTCATGCAGTACTCGATGCAGGCCCGGGTACTCGTCACGCAGGTAGATGTAGAGCGCGCAGGCCTCGACCGCCCAGGCGCTGACCAGGGCGCCCTCGAGGAAGCGGTGCGGGGAATGCTCCAGGTAGTAGCGGTCCTTGAAGGTGCCCGGCTCGCCCTCGTCGGCGTTGATGGCGCAGTAGCGCGGCCCTGGCGCCTGGCGCACGAAGTGCCACTTCCTGAAGGTCGGAAAGCCCGCTCCGCCGAGCCCTCGCAGGTTGGCCCGCTCCAGCTCGCCCATCAGTGCCTCGACCGTAACCTCGCCGGCCCGGCACTGGGCGAGCAGCTCATAGCCGCCCTCGCAGCGATAGTCCTCGAGCTTCTGCCAGTCGATGGCCTCGGGGTGGACGTGGCCGGTGTCGATGACCGCCTCGACCGCCTCCCGGGTCGCGTGCAGGAGATGCCGGTGGCCGACCTCGACCACCGGCGCCATGTCGCAACGTCCCATGCAGGGGGCGCGCAGCACCCGTACCGCCTTCGGGTCCGTGCCGGCGGCGAGGGCTTGTTTCAGCGCCTCGGCGCCAGCCAGCTGGCAGGACAGCGAATCGCAGACCCGCACCGTCATCGCCGGCGGTGGCGTCTCGCCGTCGGCGATCACATCGAAGTGAGCATAGAAGGTGGCGGTCTCGTAGACCGCGGCCATCGGCAGGTTCATGTAGGCGGCGAGCGCCCGCAGCATCGGCAGCGCCAGATGGCCACGAGTGTCCTGCAGCGCATGCAGATGCTCGATCAAGAGGTCGCGGCGGGCGAGTTCGGGATGCTCGCGCTCGTCGCCGAGCAGTGCTCGCAGCTCATGGAGACGGTCGGCCTCAAGTTCGCGGCCACGGGGCGTGCCGCGAAAGCGGCGCTTGGGAGTCAGGGTCTGAACGGTCATGGCGGGCTCATTGTTATGGTGGTCGCGATCCTGAAGGCGTCGCGACGCTTTTCCGTGATGGTGGCACCGGCCAATGACGACGACAATGGCGGCCTGTCCTGCACTGGAGCGGGCAGCTATGCGGGTGTCGCTCTCGGCTAAGTCCGTCGCCTGGTCCGCTATCGGGGTCGAGATATCGCCCCGACTGCTCCATGTTTCAGCCTAGCCAACCTCGCGCCGTCCGGGGAGCCTCTTCGAGTCGTATACACGACACCCTGTCGCCATCATCTGGCGGATACTGCTCGGGCCAACCACGTGCCATGCTTAGGGAGCTCAGCCCCCCCAACGTTGAGGACGATACTGGCAATTTAGCTTATAGATCATCAGACTATAGGAGTCTTTCAGGCCGAACCCATCGCGACATCGAGGTAATACCTTCAATAACAACCTCCAGGAGTCACGAAAATGTTCAAGAAAATCATGGTCCCCGTGGACCTGGCACACCAAGAGATCTTGAAGCCCTCGCTCGATCTGGCGGCGGATCTGGCCAAGCTGTATCAGGCCGATACCTGCTACATCAGCGTGACGGCCACTACGCCCGGCTCGGTCGCCAGGACTCCGGAGGAGTATGCCCGGAAGCTCGAGGCCTTCGCTCAGGAGCAGGGGCGGCTACATGGCCAGGACGTCAGTTCCAGGGTCGTCACCTCCCCCGACCCCATCGCCGACATGGATGACGCCATCATCCAGGCCATCCATGACACCGGTGCCGATCTGGTGGTCATGGCCACGCACCTGCCGCATCGTATCGATGCCGTGATGCCCTCCAACGGTGACAAGGTCGCCGCGCATACCGACATTTCCGTCTTCCTGGTTCGCCATCGCGACTGACGGCCTGAAGCAGTCACGCACTTTTTCGTCTCATCAACGGAGGTTTCCCCGTGGAAAAACACTCCCCCCAATCGGGCAGTGATGCGCCAGCCGCATCCACCGAAGGCGTGCCCGCGCCGGAGGGCCCAGCCAACCTGATCGATACCGATTATGTGATCGGTCAGGATAACGTCACCGCGCGCAAGTTCGGCCTCGATGTCGACCTGCACGGCAAGGTCTTCACCATCTCGTCGCTGCTGATCCTGGTCTTCGTGATCCTGACCCTGGCGCTGCAGAACGAGATCGAGCCGATCTTCGACAGCATCTTCAGCTTCCTCACCGGCAACCTGAGCTGGGTATTCCTGCTGGGTGGCAACATCTTCGTGCTGGTCAGCCTGGGCATCGTGGCCTCGCCGCTGGGCAAGGTGCGCATCGGTGGCGCTCATGCCACGCCGGACTTCAGCTACGCGGGCTGGTTCGCGATGCTGTTCGCCGCCGGCATGGGCATCGGCCTGATGTTCTATGGCGTCTCCGAGCCCATGTCGCACTTCTCGACCGCGCTGGGAGGCACTTCAGTGGGCGAGGATGGCGTGCGCACCGACTGGGCGCCGCTGGGCGCCGCCGCCGGTGACGAGATTGCCGCCCAGAAGCTGGGCATGGCCGCGACCATCTTCCACTGGGGCCTGCACCCCTGGGGCGCCTACGCCATCGTCGGCCTGGCCCTGGCGATCTTTTCCTTCAACAAGGGCCTGCCGCTGACCATGCGCTCGATCTTCTACCCGGTGTTGGGTGAGCGCGTCTGGGGCTGGCCGGGCCATGCGATCGATATCCTTGCCGTGTTCGCCACCCTGTTCGGCCTGGCCACCTCGCTCGGCCTCGGTGCGTCCCAGGCAGCCGCCGGCCTGAACTATCTGTTCGACATCCCCAACAGCGATCTCACCATGGTGCTGCTGATCATGGGCATCACCGCCGTGGCGCTGTGCTCGATCGTGCTGGGTGTCGACAAGGGCGTGCAGCGTCTGTCGCAGCTCAACATGGTGCTGGCCTTCCTGCTGCTGATGTTCGTGATCATCGTCGGTCCGACCCTGATGATCGCCACCGGTTTCTTCGAGAACCTGTTCGCCTACGCGGTCAATCTGCCTGCCCTGTCGATGCCGTTCGGTCGTGAAGATGCCAACTTCAGCCAGGGCTGGACTGCCTTCTACTGGGCCTGGTGGATCTCCTGGTCGCCGTTCGTCGGCATGTTCATCGCCCGCGTCAGCCGCGGCCGCTCGGTGCGTGAATTCCTGACCGCCGTGCTGCTGGTGCCGACCCTGGTCTCGGTGCTGTGGATGACCGCCTTCGGCGGCACAGCCATCGATCAGTTCGTCTCCGACGGTTTCGAGGGCGTTCAGGACGCGGCGCTGGAGATCAAGCTGTTCGCTATGCTGGCCGAGCTGCCACTGTCCGCCATCACCTCCTTCGTCGGTATCATCCTGGTGATCGTGTTCTTCGTCACCTCCTCCGACTCTGGCTCGCTGGTGATCGACTCCATCACCGCCGGCGGCAAGGTGGATGCACCCAAGCCCCAGCGTATCTTCTGGGCGATCATCGAAGGCGCCATCGCCATCGCCCTGCTGCTGGGCGGCGGCCTGACGGCCCTGCAGACGGCCTCCGTCTCCACCGGCCTGCCCTTCACCCTGGTACTGCTGGTCGGCTGCTATGCCGTCGTCAAGGGTCTGATGTCTGAACCCAGGAGCTGATCCTGGCCTCCCCCGGCGCCGCCGGGGGAGCGCTCTGTCTCTTCGCCACGGGCGGCCCATCGGGCCGCCCGTGGTCGTTTCGGGGCTCTGATGCAGGGCCCTGGTGCAGGGCTCAGGTTCAGCTCTGCGTCGGGAGGGGCTTCGGGGCTTTTCTTGGGCAGCCTGGCGGCCGACTCGAGCCGGTGCTCGGGAGGCGTCAGTGCCAGAACCGATGCAGCGGCGCCTGAGGATCGAAGTGGGTCGCCAGCTGGGCCTGGAAGAGCTCCGCGGTGGCCAGGGCATCGACCAGGGCGTGATGCCCCTGATAGGGCGGCAGGCCATAGCGCAGGCGGCTGTCATGCAAACGGATCGAGGCCGGCGGCCGACCGATCCAGCGCTTGAAGCGGGCCCAGCGCGACTGGCGGTGCAGCTGCGCCTCCAGCGACATGGTATCGATCACCGGAAAGCGCATTCCCTCGCCGCGTCGCGCCTTCACCGCCGCATCCAGGAAGGGCCGCTCGATATGGCGGTAATGCACCACCACCAGCCGCCCGGCCAGGGCCTCGAACAGCTCATCGAGGATCTCGTCCAGGTCCGGTGCCTCGGCGATCTCGGAGTGGGTGATGCGATGAAAGGTGATGGAGCGCTGGCTCAGCGGCCGTGGCGGCTTGACGACCCAGTAGCGGCGCCTGGGCAGCTGGATACGCTGCTGGGTAAAGGGCACCAGACCGACGCTGACGATGGCATGACGCCGCTCGTCGAGGCCGGTGGTCTCCAGGTCCAGCGCCACCAGCGGTACCTCGCCGATCGGCATCGCCGGGTCGAGGTCGTAGGCACCGAAGAAGCGCTTGAGCGCAGGATCCCGAACCCGACCGGCGCGGTCGGCCAGATAGTCGGGCCAGGCGTTCTGGCCATGATGGGGGGTGCCAAAGGGAAGCTTGTGCATGAGCCTGCGCCAGCGTTGGGCCCTAGGAGGGCAGGGGATAACGGAACTTCAGGAACTTCTGGGCGTTACTCAGCACCTGGAAGGCATCCTTGAGGTTATGACGCTCGGTGTCGGAGACGTTTTCCGGTTCGATGTTGTTGTCCGGCTCCCGCTCCTCCTGGATATCGATGACCTGATGACGGATACGCACCATGGAGATGAATTCCAAGGCATAGCGGATCCGCTCGCTGGAACGCCCGACCAGCAGCTGCGTCTTGGCGATGTCATCGAGCCGGTCGAAGGAATTCTGCGCCCGTGACCCGCAGGCCAGCGCATGCACGCGGATCAGGTCCACCAGCGGCGCCGTGCCGCGGCGCTTCAGGTTGATCGAGTTGTTCTGCTTGCCGTCCTTCTCCATCACGAAGGTGCGGAAGAAGCCCAGGGGCGGCGTACGATTGAGGGCATTGCGCGCCATGGCGGCCAGGAACCGCGGGCTCTGCGAGGCCTGATCGGCGACCAGGTCCTGAAGCTCTTCGACGAAGTCCTCCTCGCCGTAGACGTGATCCAGATCGAAGAAGATCGAGCTGTGCAGCAGGCGCTCCGGATTGGGGTCCGCGATCCAGTCATGGAAGTACTGCTTCCACACCCGCAGTGGCTGCCGCCAGCGTGGGTTGGTGGCCATGATATCGCCCTTGCAGTAGGTATAGCCGCAGGCATCCAGGCCATCGCTGATCCGCTGCGCCAGTGCCAGGAAATAGGCGTCGTGGCGCTCGTGATCGAAGCTGTCATCCAGCACCAGGGCATTGTCCTGGTCGGTGACGATGGCCTGCTCGTTGCGCGCCATCGAGCCCATCACCATGAAGCAGTAGGGCACCGGCGGCGGTCCCAGCTCTTCCTCGGCCAGCTCGATCAGCCGGCGAGTGAAACTGCGGCCGATGGTGGACAGGGCACTGCCGACCATCTGCGAGTTGGCACCGTCCTCGATCAGGCCGACGAAGCTGCGTCGCACGTCGGCCTCCAGCCGTTCCAGGCCCTTGAGGCTGCTCTGGCTGTAGATGTTGCCGACCAGATAGAGGCTGCTGTTGGTCTCGTAGCGGATGATGTCGGAAAGGTGCAGCACCCCGACCGGACGGCGGCGATGCAGCACCGGCAGGTGATGAATATTGTTGCGCAGCATGCACAGCATCGCCTCATGCACCGATTCGTCGGACTGGATGGCGATCAGCTCTCGCGTCACGACCTCGGCGACCGGCATGGCCGCATCGAGCCCGGCGGCCAGCACTCGGGTACGCAGGTCCTGGTCGGTCAGGATGCCCAGGGTGCGCCACTGCTTGCCGTCGCCCAACACGAAGGTGCGCGATGAGGCCTCTTCCTCGGCGCTCAGTACCAGCACCGAGGACACGTTCTCATCGCACATGGTGGCGGCGGCCGTCTGAATGGTGGCGTCGGCCTCGATCATCACCGGCAGACGCGAGATCAGCTTGCGCACCCGGGTCGTCATCATGGTGTTGTCGTGGTGCTGATGGTCCACCGTCGTCTCTAGTCGCGGGCGCCCCACCTCGACGAAGTCGGCAAACTGCTCGTCCTCGTCGCAGAGACGACGAAACAGCTCGTCGGGGATGAAATAGACCAGAGTGTCCTCGATCGCCTTGACCGGGAAGCGGACCCGCTGATTCCTGAGCAGGTCGAAGTAGCCGAAGATGTCGCCTTCGCCGAAGCGATTGAACAACTCTCCGTTGCGCCGGTAGACCTCCACGGCGCCGCTGCGGATGTAGTACAGATCCTTGGTCGGCTGGCCGTCCTCGCAGATCATGGTGCCGGCACGGAAATAGCCGACCTCGACCGCCGCGGCCACCTCATCGAGCAGGTCATCGCTGAGCGTATCGAAGGGCGGATTGCCCACCATATGCTGGCGGATATCCAACAGTTCCACGTCCATGCTCTGCCTCGCCCCGGGGGTCTAGATTGAATAAGGGTATCTTGCAGACTCAAGTCTCCAACGCCCGTCAGGGCCTGTAAAGGGCCGCCCTGCCCTCTGCCTTCCGGACATGAAGAAGGCCACCCGAAGGTGGCCTCATCCATGACATGACCGGCGCAAGGTGGCCGGTGTCGGGCATCACTCGGCCGGCTGCTGGACCATGGCCTGAACCCGCTGCATCAGCGCCGGGTCCTGCTGGATGGCCTGACCGATGGCGTTGAAGGTGCTGACCTCGAGACCGCTGTCCTCGACGATGGTGACCATCTCCTCATTGGCCTCCATGCGGATCTTCTGCTTGGCGGCCTCGTCCTCGGCACCCTGCAGACGCTCGGTGTACTCGCGAGACACGCTGGCAATTTCCTGGGAGGCATCGGCGAACTGCTGAAGCGTCTCATCGGAGAAATCGGTAGCCGGTGCGGCGGCCTGGGCTTGTGCCGCCTCGGCGGCGGCGTCTTCCTGCGCCATGGCAGGAGTGGACAGGATACCGGCGCTCAGCAGCGCGGCCGTCAGCAGGGCAGTCAGGCGTTGCATCTAGAAATACCTCCAGGGAAATGCTGTGGATGTGGCCCCCATGGGACGACAGGGGGCCGGTGGCGTTCAACTGTTCCATGTAATGATTTGCAACAACAGGCATCCACCACCAAAGGCGCCGCAACGACACATGGCCGGGTACAGGGCCCGGCCACCCTTCGCTGCGGGTCGCCAGGCCGCCGCCTGGCGAGGATCATCGAGGCACTGAGTCATAGTTCTTAGCCATAGCGCTTAGCCATAGCGCTTAGCCATAGGCCAGGTTGGGCAACCAGGTGACCAGGGCCGGGAAGAGGATGACCAGCAGCAGCCCCAGCGCCTGGATGCCGAGGAACGGAAAGGACGAGCGGAAGATCTGCGCCATGGTGATGTGCGGCGGACACACCCCCTTGATGTAGAACAGCGCATAGCCGAAGGGCGGGCTCAGGAAAGACATCTGCATGTTGACCAGGTAGATGACGCCGAACCACAGCGAGACATCCGCCGGAGCCACCCCGGGCAGGCCGAACACGCCATCGAAGGAGAGCCCCTGGATCAGCGGCACGAAGATCGGCACGGCCAGCAGCAGGATGCCGACCCAGTCGAGGAACATGCCCAGCGCCACCAGCAGCACCATCATCAGCGCCAGCACCGCATAGGGGCCGAGGCCGGCGCCGGAGA
Source organism: Halomonas sp. YLGW01 (assembly GCF_014840935.1). Classification (NCBI taxonomy): domain Bacteria; kingdom Pseudomonadati; phylum Pseudomonadota; class Gammaproteobacteria; order Oceanospirillales; family Halomonadaceae; genus Halomonas; species Halomonas sp. YLGW01. The sequence goes on from NZ_CP062005.1 coordinate 2,758,834, forward strand.
TCAGTTCCTGCACGAAGGTCTGCCCCCCCTGCAGGATATAGAAGCCGACGAAGATGCTGGCCCCGAAGATGATCCACATCACCATCGCCGAGGCGACCAGGGTGGTCATGCAGGCGGCATGCAGGTTCGGCCAGGTCAGGCGCCGATGCATGGCGGCCACGATCAGGGAGCCGAAGGTGCCGACGCCGGCCGCCTCCACCGGCGTGGCGATGCCGGTGAAGATGATGCCGAGCACCAGGATCACCAGGATGATCGGCGCCAGCATGTTGCGCAGCAGGCGCAGCTTCTCCTGCATGTCGACCCGGTCCTCGACCGGCATCGGCGGCGCCAGCTCGATATTCAGGGTGCCGCGCAGCCAGCAGTAGAAACCGTACATGAAGGCCAGTAGCAGGCCGGGAATCAGCGAGCCCAGGTACAGCTCGCCCACCGACTGCTGGGCGATGACGCCGTAGATGATGGCAAGGATCGACGGCGGGATCAGAATCCCGAGCGTCCCTCCCGCCATAATCGAGCCGATGGCGATCTCCGGGTTGTAGTTTCGCTTGAGCATCGCCGGCAGGGCGATCAGCCCCATGGTAACCACGGCGGCCCCGATGACGCCCACCATGGCGGCCAGCAGGGTAGAGGCGATGACGGTGGCGATGGCCAGCCCCGCCTTCAGCCCGCCCATCCACTTGTAGACGACGTCGAATAGCTCCTCGATGATGCCGGCCTTCTCCAGGACCGAGGCCATGAAGATGAACAGTGGAATGGCCGACAGCTGGTAGTTGGTCATCATCGGGAAGATGCGTGACGGCATCAGGTTCAACATGAACTGATCGCCGACCAGATAGAGGAAGACCACCCCCAGGCCACCGGTGACGAAGGCCAGCGGCAGGCCCGCTACCAGCACCACCATCAGGGCACCAAACATCACCAGCGTCAGGCTACCGATGCCGACGGTGCTCAGGCTATTCTCTAGGCTGAACGGCAGGCTTTCATAGTCGGTCACCGCGACGTTGACCATCTCGAACAGGGTCCAGCCTCCCAGGAGCACGGCGAGCAGCAGCATCACCCGGGCGAAGGTGCGACTGCCTTGGTGCAGCCGCCAGTGATGGCGCAGGGACTGAACGTCACGGATCAGCTGGCCGAAGCCCTGCAGCAGCAGCAGCAAGGCACCGAAGAAGAGCATGAACTTGACCGGGTAGAACTGGATCGCCCATTCGGTGAAGGAGGTCTCGTTGGCATAGCTCGAGCCGAAGAAGTACTCATCGCTCACCGACTGGGAGAAGAACTTCCAGCCGGTCACCATCAGGGCGATGGTGAAGATGAAGAAGAACACCGAGGTCATCACGTCCAGCGCCGCCTTGTTCACCGGCCTGGCGCGCTGGTAGAGGATATCGACGCGCACATGCCCGCCCTCGCGCAGGGCAAAGGCACCCGCCACCAGGTACTGCATGCCGAACATCAGCGTCATCGACTCGTGCACCCAGTTGGTCGGCGAGTTGAAGGCATAGCGCAGCAGCACCTCGTAGGCGAAAGCGAAGGGTGCAATCAGCGCCCAGTAGGCCACATAGCGCCCGGAAAACCCGGACAGCCGGTCGACGAGTGTCGTGAACAGGTTGCCGGGGGGCCGGTAGGGGATATCGCCCCCTTGTCCTTCTCCGGCGGGCACTTCGGCGGTGTCCCCGCCATCGACGCGGGCCCCGCGGCGGAAGCTGCGGTCGACGAAGAACATCACCACCAGTGGCAGCAACCCAAGCACCGACCAGTAGAGCCAGTGCGGCAGGACAAAATTGATCTCAAGAGTCATGGGCACTCCTCCGCGATACCATCAGCTCCCGCCGATGGCAACGGAACATCGAGTCTAGGGGATGCGGGACAGACAGTGATCCTTCTCCCCATGCCGGATGGTGCGGCCCGCAGATCACAACACCCGGCATGGTGGGGCAGACCAGGCTTACAGGTTGAGCTCGTAGTCCTTGATGTCTTCCGGCGTGATCAGCGCCACCGCCGGATCCATCATGGTGTCCAGATGCGCCTTGAAGAGACGAGCCGCGTCCTTGTCCTTGTTGGCCCACTTGAACCACAGCGGCACGGCAATCTCACGGAAGCGGTCGGCATCGTTTTCCGTGAGGTGGATGACCTCGACGCCCTTCTCCTTGTACTTCGGCCAGGCCTCGGCGTTGGCCTTCTGGATCGCCGCGTAGTGCTCCCGGGAGTAGGCGGCCACCAGGTCGTGCATCAGATCCTGGACCTGGGGAGACATGCGTTCGAACACGCGGCGGTTGACCGAGATATCCATGAGGTCGACCGCCTGGTGCAGGCAGGGCGTGGAGGGCGGGCCCATGATGATGTAGTCGGCGACTTGCCAGAACCCCAGCTCGTAGTTGTTGGCCGCGCCCGTGTAGTCGGCGGCGTCGATGGTGCCCTTCTCCAGCGCCGGATACACCTCGGAGCCTGGCAGCAGGGTGGTGCGAGCGCCGGCCGCGGCGAAGGTCTCGGCAACGATGCCACCCGGCATGCGCAGCTTGATCCCCTGGAAGTCATCGAAGCTGCGCAACGGTTTCTTGGAGTGGATCAGGTTCATGTCATGGTGGACATAGCCCAGCAGCTCCTGGCCCTGCTTGCGGTACAGGTCCTTGGCGAGGTCGAAACCTCCGTAGGCACCGAACATGATGTCCCACTGATGGGGCATCGACAGGCCCATCGGATAGGCGGTCAGGAACACGCCGGCGGGCATCTTGCCCGGCCAGTAGACGGTGAACCAGTTCTGCCCATCCAGTACGCCGTTACGCACCGCATCGGCGACCTCGAAGGCACCGGCCACGGCCCCCGCAGGGAAGGGCTCGATGCTCACTTCACCGCTGGTCGCCTCGACGACCCCCTTGGCCCACTCCTCGAAGATGCGATAACCCGGGGTGCCCGGCGGCCAGGAAGACTGCATGCGAATGCGAATCCCCTCCTGTGCCTGGGTATTGCCGATCCAGGGGGCCGCCGCGGCGGCGGCGGAACCGAGCGCAGCCGTCTTCAGGAAGCTACGGCGACTGGCCGGGACGCTGGTAAAGGTGTCGGCCGATGAGGCGCGGCGAGAAGAATGCTTGTCGTCTTGCATGGCATGAACTCCTGAGATGGCCTCCCGCCCCGGACGGGCGAGATGGAGCGCTTGTTGTTATGGATATCCATGGTTCTCGTCTGGAGACGAGACACGCCGATCGGCGGGATCATCGGGCCTCGAGGCCAATACCGCCGTCGCTCTCTTACGCTTTCAAGCTAGCGAATATCGACAGTCTCGCCATAGCGCCATAAAACATTACATAAACGCTCATGATCGTTAGGATTGGTTCGACCATTGCGCCAGGCATCGCCAGCACAGGGAAGTTGGAAATCTTTTCCGGTATGAAACCCTCGAGGAGCCGCCCCTTCCTACGACCAAAAGACGAGGGCAGACAGGGTCCGCTGATGGCCTCGACGCCAGTGGCCGACCGGCAGGGAGCGAGTCTCACCGGTGCAGGAAGGCGAGCAAGCGGCTGGGGAATGCAAGCTGTCGTGGAGCGAAAGAATGAAAGAAGAGGGTCCCGACATCAAGTCGCCGGACAGATTGCCGATTAACCATCTCAGCGGTCTGCTTCCCGCAGGCCTGCGCGACTCGAGCCCGCCCTGCCCAGAGACACTTCATGCCTGTGCCGTGATGCCAGGCCGATCCATGCCGACAAGGATGACAAGATGGCAAGATGCGCGAGACATGACCACGCCTGTGGCCGCTGCGACACGCCCCTCCCCTTCGACTTCACGATGGCCTTCCAGCCGATTGTCGACCTGGAGGCCGGGGGCATCCGCGCCTATGAGGCCCTGGTACGTGGTCCTCAGGGCGAGTCGGCGGGCAGCGTGATCAACCAGGTCACGGACAGGCTCATGTATCGCTTCGACCAGGCCTGCCGGGTCAAGGCCATCGAACTGGCCAGCCACCTGGGCATGCGTGAGCCGCTGTCGATCAACTTCCTGCCCAATGCCGTCTACGAGCCGGAGGCCTGCATTCAGGCGACCCTGGAGGTCTGCGAGCGGGTGGGCTGGCCCATCGAGCGCATCAACTTCGAGATCACCGAGACCGAACGGGTCAAGGATCGCCAGCACCTGCGCAGTATCATCGATGCCTATCGGGCGATGGGATTCACCACGGCGCTGGATGACTTCGGCACCGGCTATGCCAACCTCGATCTGCTCACCGACCTGCAGCCGGATACCCTCAAGCTCGATCGGGAACTGGTGCGCGACTGCGATCGGGATCGGCGCCGTCAGGCCATCGTGCGGGGGGTGATCAGATTGGCCGCCGAGCTCGAGATCCAGCTGGTGGCCGAGGGCATCGAGCGGGAGGCGGAGGCGTTATGGCTGCGCGATCAGGGTATATTCCTCCAGCAGGGCTTCTTCTTCGCCCGGCCCGCCCTGGAAGCCTTGCATCCACAACTCGCCGAGCGCCTGACGCCCTATCGCCGGACCGCCTCCCACTCCTGAAAGGAACCGCATGACCGAGCGTGATGATCTCAAGGCCTGGGGCGAGCGACTGGGCGAGCGACGTAACGACACCGAGCAGGTGATCGAGGCCGCCCCCCTGGGCATCGCCATGATCGACCGTAATGGCTATTACGAGCGGGTCAATCCGGCCCTGTGCGCGCTCTATGGCTATCGCCGCGAGGAACTCGAGGGCAGTCACCTGACGCGGCTGTGCGAGCCCGCCGACCATGCCAGGATCATCGCCCAGCACCGGGCGCTGTTCGAGAGCGATGACCCGCTGCAACTCAGCGACGAGCGACGCATCATCCACCAGAGCGGTGCGCGTCTCACCGTACTGGTCAACGCGGTGCGCCTCGAGAGTGAGAACGGCCGGCCGTACAAGGTCAGCTTCGTGCTCGATATCACCGAGCGCAAGCGCATGGAGGAGGAGCTTGAGGCCATGAACGGGCGGCTGACCTATCTAGCCACCCATGATGACCTCAGCGGCCTCTACAACCGCCGCGCCGGCCTGGACCGGCTCGGCCAGGAGTGCCACCGCAGCGATCGCTATGGCACGCCACTGTCGCTCGCGATCCTCGACCTGGATCACTTCAAGGCGGTCAACGACCGCTATGGCCATGCCACCGGTGATCAGGTCCTGCGCGAGGTCAGCGCCTCCTTCGCTGAATGGCTGCGCGATAGCGACATTCCGGTGCGGCTGGGCGGCGAAGAGTTCCTGCTGATCATGCCGGGTATCGATCCGCATGGCGCCCGGCACGCCGTCGAACGCCTGCAGGAACGGCTGGCCCAGCGCCTCCTCACCCCCAAGCGCCTGAGCATCACCTTCTCGGCCGGCCTCGCCGCCTACCGGGCACAGCCCCAACAGGCCCTGATGGAAGAAGCCGACAGGGCTCTGTTTGTCGCCAAGTCGGCGGGGCGCAACCGGGTCGAGACAGCCTGAACTCTCGTCAGCGCAGCACCCCAACCTCGCGCAGCAGCGCATGGATCGCCTCGGCGCCGGCCTCCGGAGTGATGTCGGTGAGTACCTGCCCGCCGGCTCCCTCGGCCTTGGCGGCCGCGGCCTTGAAACGCTCCCGGGCCGAGCTGGCCTTGACGATCTTGAGCCGCTTGGGCCGCTTGCGGGCCGGCTGGACTTCGCCAATGGTCTCCAGGCCATCCGGGCAGGCATCCGCCACCAGCGACTCGCAGCCGCCACGCCGCGCCGGCCCATAGGCACTCTGGCGTGCCGCGGGCGCAGCACTGTCGACGGTGACGATGGCGGGCAAGCGCACCTTGAGCCGTCGACGCTGTCCTCGCGGCAGCGCCTGCAGCAGCGTGGCCACGCCCTCCTCGATGGCTTCGACCCCGGCCACCCCCTGCACCAGCGGCCAGCCCAGCCGCTCCGCGAGCAAATACGGCAGCATGCCAGAGCCCTCGCCCTGCTCGGCCCGCTCACCGGCAATCACCAGCTGCGGCGCCCAGTCCTCCAGCACCTCGCCCAGGGCCACGCTGACATCGCTGCCGGGCGGCTGATCGAGCAGCGTCAGGGTCTCGAACCCCATGCCCAGGTAGCCGCGCAGGGCGGCTTCGCCGCGCTCATCCCACTGCCCAGCATGCAAAAGGCGGGTCTGAGCCCCGTGCAGTGACAGCGCCAGCTCCACGCCGCGGGCGTCGCGGTCGGCGCGCCGCTCCCGGGCGGTCAGCGGGTGGCGTCCGATGGAGACCAGCGCCACCACCTCCAACGCCGGGGTCTCCTGTGAGGAGGCCTGGGCCGCGGCCGGCGACGAGGACCGATGCCCATCGGGTGCGTGACGATCAGGCGACATGGCGGGCCTCCTGGCGGGACGAAGATGGGCCGGTGGTGCCTGTCGCGGACGAGGCCGCGACGCCTTGTGGGGACGTCGCCTCCTCCTCGGGCAATGCCGGATCGCGGCTCACGCGCACCCGCGCGACCAGCGCCGCGAGGATCTCGGCCGCATCGCCGATCACGGCCAGGTCGGCGCGTTTGATCATGTCACAGCCCGGGTCCAGGTTGATCGCGATCACCTTGTCGCAGGACTGGATACCCTGCAGGTGCTGGATGGCGCCGCTGATGCCCACCGCGAGATAGACCCGGGCGGTGACCCAGGTGCCGGTGGCGCCGACCTGACGATGGCGCGGCATATGGCCATCGTCGACGGCGACCCGGGATGCCCCCTCGGTGGCGCCGAGCACCCGAGCGGCCTCGTGGAAGCCATCCCAGTCCCGCACGCCGTTGCCGGCGGAGAGGATGAACTCGGCCTCGGCGAGCGCCACCCCTGCAGGATCCACCGCCACCGGCCCTAGGTCCTCGATCCGCGAGGCGCCTGCGTCCAGCACCGTAGCGGACCGAGATAGCGCCAGCGGCGTGGCGGCATGGCGGGTCTCGCTGACCGGCTCGGCGCACTCCTCGAGCGCCAGAACGAGACGCGGCAACGGCCGGATCAGATCCTGTCGACCGGCGGCGGCACGCGCGGTGCCCAGCCAGCCCAGCGGCGCCTCGTCATCCCGGGCGAGCTGCCACACTCCAGTTGCCGGCCGCTCGCCGAGCCTGGCCGCCAACCGCCGTCCCAGATCGCCGCCGCCAAGGACCGAGTCCGGCAGCAGCCAGTGCCGCGGCGCCAGTTCCCGCTCGACGGCCTCGAGCAGCACCAGGCGTCGCTCGGGGTCGAAGTCCTCGAGCGCCTCGAGCTCGAGCAGCCGGTCGGCGCCGGCCTCGGCGAGCGTCTCAGGGCCCGGCCCGAACGTCACCACCGCCACCGCGCCCGGCGTGGCCGGATCGGCATCGGCGAGCCGGCGCGCCAACCCCAGCAGGTCCCGGTCATGGGACGACAGGTGCCCGCCGCTCATGTCCGGCACCACCGCGACCAGGAAGGCCGGCACGGCGATTTCGATCAGCGGCTTGCGTGCGACACCGACGCCGGGGCGGTCCGCCTCCCTCGCGCCCTGCTGGCCTCCGCTGCGATCGATGCGCTTCACGCCGTGGGGGCCGAGGAACCCCACCGCCCGCGGATCCTTGCGCTTGAGGCCGTTGGGACCCAGCCACTCGCTGGGCGAGGCTCCCCCTAAAGTCGCCAGCACTTCCAGATGCAAGGGGTGCAGGCGATTCCGGGTGATCCACTCCTGACGCGGATCGCGACGCTTGATCTCGCTCATCACATCACCTCCACGGTCTGGTGCCGCTGCGACGGTGCCTCGCCACTGGGGAGTACCTCCGCCAGGGCATCGGCCACCAGCTCGGCGATATCGCGTACCTCGGCGGTCGCGTCCACCACCCCCTCCAGCATGGCGGTGCACTGCGGGCAGCTCACGGCCACCAGCTCGGCGCCGGTCTCGCCGACATCCTGCATGCGCATGTCGGGAATCCGCTGCTTGCCGGGCACGTCGGTGATCGGCGCCCCGCCGCCGCCGCCACAGCAGCGTGAGCGGAAGCCCGAGCGGGCCATCTCGACGACCTCGATGCCGAGAGCCTTGAGCACCCGGCGCGGCGCCTCGAACTCGCCGTTGTAACGACCGAGATAACAGGGATCGTGATAGGTCACGCGACCACCCCTCCAGGGCGCGAAGGAAAGCCGACCGATGTCATACAGCTCGGCGATGAAGGTCGAGTGATGCTGAACCCGGTAGTCGCCCCCCAGCGCCCCGTACTCGTTGCCCAGTACATGGAAGCTGTGGGGGTCGCAGGTGACGATGCGCCGGAAACGATACTTGGAGAGCGTGGCGATGTTGCGGCGGGCCAATGACTGGAAGGTGGCCTCGTCGCCCAGACGCCTGGCCACGTCGCCGCTGTCGCGTTCCTCATCGCCGAGCACCGCGAAGTCCACCTCGGCTGAGCGCAGCACCTTCACCAGGGCGCGCAGGGTGCGCTGGTTGCGCATGTCGAAGGCGCCATCGCCTAGCCACAGCAGCACCTCGGCCTCGTCCACCTCACTCATTTGCGGCAGGTTCAGATCCGCCGCCCAGTGAAGACGCGAGCCGGGGGCGAAGCCGCCGGGATTGTCGGTGGCGATCAGGTTGTCGAGCACCTCGGCGCCCTTGCCCGGGGTGTTGCCGTGCTCCAGGGTCAGGAAGCGGCGCATATCGACGATGGCATCGACGTGCTCGATCATCATCGGGCATTCCTCGACGCAGGCCCGGCAGGTGGTGCAGGACCACAGGGTTTCGGCGTCCACCAGGGCCTTTCCTTCGCGAGCCACGATGGGTCCATGGGGGTTACCCTGATGCTCGCCCGGCGAATTTCCCTCACGCCCTTGTGAAGGGTGGGGACTGCCGGCATAAGCGGCGTCGCTGCCACCGGTCATGCCGATCACCATGTCCTGGATCAGCTTCTTGGGGTTGAGCGGCTGCCCGGCGGCGAAGGCCGGGCAGACCGCCTCGCAACGCCCGCACTGTACGCAGGCATCGAAGCCCAGCCGCTGGGTCCAGATGAAGTCGGCCGGGGTCTCGACGCCGAGCTTGGCGGTCGGATCGTCGAGATCCAGCGGCTTGAGGCCGGTGGAGCGCACGCCCTCGCCCCGGGCGCTGGAGAAGCGCTCGCCGCGGCGGTGGAAGGCCAGATGCAGGGCGCCGGCGAAGGCGTGCTTCATCGGCCCGCCCCAGGTCATTCCGAGGAGAAGCTCGGCGAGGCCCCAGACGATGCCGGCGGCCAGCACCAGCCCCAGCAGCCAGCCACCCCATTCTGTCAACACGGCCGCCGGAACGACGCCGACCACCGGCAGGGTGATCAGGAAGAAGCTCAGCGAGAAGGCCATCAGGCTCTTCGGCAGGCGCTGAAAGGCGCCCCTGGAGAGCCGGGCCGGCGGACGGCGGCGCCGGCGCGCCACGAAGAGGCTGCCAACGAACATGGTGCCGCTGGCTACCAGCAGCGGCCCGCCGAGCCAGGGGCTGTCGAGCCCCAGGCCATGCACCGGCACCGCCAGCAGCATGGCGGCAACGAAGCCGCCGGCGGTGGCGACGTGGGTATGGGCGATGTAGCGGTCGCGGGCCACTACATGGTGCAGGTCGACCATGTAGCGCCGGGGCACGGTCGACAGGGCCCGCAGCACGCCGCTAAGCCCCAGGGGCGGGCCCTCCCGGCGGCCCTGGCGCCACAGGCGTATGCGGCGCACCGCCCCGATCCCCGCCAGCACCAGCGCGGAGAAAAGCAGTATCGGCAGGAGGGTATCGAGCATCTCGCTCACCTCGCTATCGTGACGTTGAGATCGGCGTGGCTTGAGGCGGAAGGACCGACTCGGGCGCCTAAAAGTCCTTGCACAGCCGAAGGGCGTCGTAGATCGCCGCATGAATGTTGCGGGGCGCGTTGCAGTCCCCCAGCCGGAACAGCAGGAAGTCGCCGCCCGCGCGCTCTTCATCGAGCCGGCTCAGACAGGGCTGCGGCTGGATGGCATAGAGCGCCTCGATGTCGATCTGCCCCTTGTTCAGCGATTGCGGCTTGAGGGCGTAGTAGAGCGCCTCGTCGGGGCGCACGCCGTTCTCGACCACCACCTGATCGACCACCCGTTCCTCCTGAACGCCGGTGTACTCGTTCTCGAGCACCGCCACCAGGGACTCGCCCTCCCGGTAGACCCTATGCAGCGCCAGGTCGGAGGTCATGATCACCTCCTTCTCGTAGAGGCTGCGGTAGTAGGTCGGGAAGGTGGTGCCGCCCACCGCGGCGCCGGGCTTGATGTCGTCGGTGACGATCTCGACCCTGGCGCCCTTGTCGGCGAGGAAGTCCGCCGCCGAGACCCCGGCGAACTCGCAGATGGCGTCATAGATCAGCACGTTCTTGCCCGGCGCGACCCGACCCTCGAGAATGTCCCAGGTGGAGACGACCAGGCTCTCGCCGTTCTCGTCATCGTCCGTCGCGACATGGCCCCAGGCGGGGACCTGTTCGAGGAAGGGGCGGCCACCCACGGCGAGGATCACGATATCCGCGCGCAGGTCATGAAGGGTCGCCTCATCGGCTCGGGTACCCAGGCGCAGGTCGACCCCGAGGCGATCCAGCTCGAGCTGAAACCAGCGGGTGATGCCGGCGATCTGGTCGCGCTGCGGCGCCTTGGCGGCGATGGTGATCTGGCCGCCGAGCGCCTCCCTGGCCTCGAACAGGGTCACCTCGTGGCCCCGCTCGGCACTGACTCGGGCGGCCTCCATGCCGGCGGGCCCGCCGCCGACCACCACCACCCGGCGCCGGGGCCCCTCGCTCTTGTCGATGATATGCGGCAGGCCCAGGTACTCCCGGGAGGTGGCGGCGTTCTGGATGCACAGCACGTCGAGGCCTTGATACTGGCGGTCGATGCAGTAGTTGGCGCCGACGCACTGCTTGATCTGGTCGATCTGGCCCATCTTGATCTTGGCGATCAGGTGAGGGTCGGCGATGTGGGCGCGGGTCATACCGACCAGGTCCACGTAACCCCCCTCGAGGATGCGTTGCGCCTGATTGGGGTCCTTGATGTTCTGGGCGTGGATCACCGGGACCGAGACCACTTCCTTGATGCCCGCTGCCAGGTGCAGGAAGGGCTCCGGCGGGTAGGACATGTTGGGGATGACATTGGCGAGGCTGTTGTGGGTGTCGCAGCCCGAGCCGACCACGCCGAAGAAGTCCACCTGGCCGGTGGCATCGTAGTAGGCGGCGATCTGCTTCATGTCCTCATGGGTCAGACCATCCGGATGGAACTCGTCGCCGCAGATGCGCATGCCGACCACGAAGTCGTCACCGACCTCGGCGCGCACCGCCTTGAGCACCTCCAGGCCGAACTTCATGCGACCCTCGAAGCTGCCGCCCCACTCGTCGGTCCGCTTGTTGACCCGCGGGCTCCAGAACTGGTCAATCAGGTGCTGGTGCACGGCGGACAATTCGACGCCATCCAGGCCACCCTCCTTGGCCCGGCGCGCCGCCTGGGCGAAGTCACCGATGATGCGCCAGATCTCCTCTTCCTCGATGGTCTTGCAGGTCGATCGATGCACCGGCTCACGGATGCCGGAGGGCGACATCAGGCTCGGCCAGTCGTGGCCGTCCCAGCGCGAGCGCCGGCCCATATGAGTGATCTGGATCATGATCTTGCCGCCGTGCTCGTGCACGGCATCGGCGAGGTTCTGGAAGTGCGGGATGATCCGGTCGGTCGAGAGATTCACCGAGCTCCACCAGGCCTGGGGGCTGTCAATGGAGACCACCGAGGAGCCGCCGCAGATGGCGAGGCCGCAACCGCCCTTGGCCTTCTCCTCGTAGTAGCGGACGTAGCGCTCGGTGGTCATGCCGCCGTCGGTGGCATAGACCTCGGCATGGGCGGTGCTGACGACGCGATTGCGGATGGTCAGCTTGCCGATCTGGATCGGCTCGAAGAGTGCGTCGAATGCCATGGTGGTGACTCCTCAGACCCGGGGATTGTCGAGCGAACGGGAAGCGAGCGGCCGGGTGACGAAGACGCCCACCTCGCAGCCATCCTCGGCCGCGCTCTGGACCTGCTCGGCGACGGTGCGCAGGGCGCTGCCGCGGGCGTCGAGGATCTGATTCATGGCGCCGGCGAACCAGCCGGTGAACATGTACTCGACCCGGCGCCCGACCTTGCCGAGCTGATAGACGAAGGCGCTGTGCTCGAGGCGCACGCGGCAGGTGCCGGCGCCCAGATCGATGGCCTCGATGATGAACCTGCCCCAGCCACGCTGGGACAGGCGGGTCATGTAATGCGTGAACACCGCCTCGCCTGTGATGCCATGCAACGCGGCCTCCTGCTCGCACCAGTGCCAGGCGCTCTTATAGCCGGCGTGATAGAGGATCTCGGCGTACTGCTCCGCCCCCAGCGCCTCCTCCACCGCCACGTGATTGTTGATGAAGAAGTGCCGGGGCACGTAGAGCATCGGCAGGGCGTCGGAGGTCCAGACGCCGGTCTCGGCATCCACCTCGATCGGCAGTTCGGGGGCCAACTTGATCACGGTCGGTTCCTCTGGGAGCTCTGAGGGCATTGTTGTTATCGAATCGGGGATGGTCGTCGCGGCGCTCGCGCTATTCGAAGCAGCCTTGAGCATCAGGCGCCCCAGACGTCCTTGAGGGTGCGTAACCAGTTCTCGCCCATGATCTTGCGCACCTGACGCTCGCTCATGCCGCGGCGCAAGAGCGCCTCGGTGAGGTTGGGGAATTCGCCGATGGTGCGGATCCCCTCGGGATTGATGATCTCGCCGAAGCGAGTCAGGCGGCGCGCATAGCCCTTGTCGTGGGTCAGCCACTCGAAGAAGTCCTGGCCATGGCCCTGGGTGAAGTCGGTACCGATGCCGATAGCGTCCTCGCCGACCAGGTTCATCACGTACTCGATGGCCTCGACGTAGTCGTCGACGGTGGCGTCGACCCCGGCGCGCAGGAAGGGGGTGAACATGGTCACGCCGACGAAGCCGCCGTGCTCGGCGATGAACCTGAGCTCCGCATCGGACTTGTTGCGCGGATGCTCCTTGAGTCCCGAGGGCAGGCAGTGGGAGTAGCAGACCGGCTTGCCGGACTCGAGGATGACCTCCTCGGAGGTCTTGCCACCGACATGGGACAGGTCGCACATGATGCCGACCCGGTTCATCTCGGCGACCACCTCGCGGCCGAAGCCCGACAGGCCGCCGTCGCGCTCGTAGCAACCGGTACCGACCAGGTTCTGGGTGTTGTAGCAGAGCTGGACGATGCCCACGCCAAGCTGCTTGAAGATCTCGACGTAGCCGAGCTGATCCTCGAAGGCATGGGCATTCTGGAAGCCGTAGATGATGCCGGTCTTGCCCGCTTCCTTGGCGCGGGTGATGTCGGCGGTGGTGCGCACCGGGCGTACCAGATCGCGGCACTCGGCCATCAGGCCATTGGAGCGCACGATGTTGTCGACGGTGGCCTGGAAGCCTTCCCAGACGGACACGGTGCAGTTGGCCGCGGTCAGGCCGCCCTTGCGCATGTCCTCGAACAGCGCACGGCTCCACTTGGCGATGACGAGGCCATCGATGACGATGGCGTCCTGGTGCAGCTCGAAGGGGGTCATGAGCGTGGCTCCCGGCAAGAAGATGACTTGCCGGCAGCATAGCTCCGGGGCTTCGCCGCCCGTCGCTTGGAAGCGACCGGGAGTATCCCAAAAGCGTCAGCGCTGTCGTGCTCGCGATATCGGTGCGATAGCTGCGAGATAGCTGCGAGATAGCTGCGCCCGACCGGGGAGAAGAGAGCGCCTAGAGGCGCTCGAGGTAGGCCACGCCGCCGAGGTTTTGCATCTGCTGACGAATCCAGTGGCTGCGGCGCTCGATATAGGGGCCCGGGCGCGAGGCGCTCCATTCGCGGGGGTTGGGCAGGATCGCCGCCAGGCGGCTGGCCTGATGGGCATCCAGGCGAGCGGCGCTGACCCCGAAGTAGTGCTGGGCGGCAGCCTCGAGGCCGAACACACCGCGGTCCCACTCGACAATGTTGAGGTAGACCTCGAGGATCCGCTCCTTGGGCCACAACCCCTCGATGAGCAGGGTAAACCAGGCCTCGAGCCCCTTGCGCAGCCAGTTACGGCCGGTCCACAGGAAGAGGTTCTTGGCGGTCTGCTGGCTGATGGTGCTGGCCCCGCGCAGGCCCCCGCCGTTGCGGCTCGATTCGATGGCGCGGCGAATCTGCTCGAGATCGAAGCCATGATGCTCGGGGAAGCGCTGATCCTCGGCGGCGATCACCGCGACCTTGGCGTGTCCAGACAACTCTGCCCAGGGGCGCCAGCGCTGGTCGATATCAATCGGCTCACCGCTGATCCAGGACTCGAGCTTGCGCTCGACCATCACCATCGAGCCGAACACCGGCACTGCCCGGAACAGCACCACCACCAGGAGCGAGACGGCCACGAAGCCCCCCACCGCCCACAGCAGTCCTCGCAGTAGCTTGCCTCGCCAATCGCTCATTTCGGCCTCGGGACTCTCATCGGGCCGGCAGTATAACAAGGCCATCGGCAAATGCCGCGTCTCGAGGGCCCGGCAATCGAGCGGACAATGGAGAAGACAGGGTCAGCGCCCGGTCATGCGTTCCAGACCATGACTCAGAGCGCATGACCTAAGGCGCAAGGCCTTAAGTTCAGGGCCTAGAGCGGCACGCTGGCATAGGTCGGCTCCCCCTGGGCCTGAGTCAGCGCCAGCACCGCACTGGAGACGGGTTCTTGGGCAAGCGTGGCGTCAGGAAGCGGCGCCGAGGGCCCCTCGGGCTGCGCGGTGACGGCCTGGCGCGCCTGCCGGCTGCCGATCCCCAGCCGTTCGTCCCGGGGAGGCAAACCGAAGTACTCCCGATAGCACTTGGAGAAATGTGGCGTGGAGACGAAGCCACAGGCCGAGGCCACCTCGATGATCGACATCGCGGTCTGCTTGAGCAGCTGTCGGGCCCTTGTCAGTCGCAGCTTGAGGTAATAGCGGGACGGCGAGCAGTGCAGGTACTTCTGGAACAGCCGCTCGAGCTGGCGCCGCGAGACATCCACGTAGCTGGCCAGCTCGTCTAGGGCGATGGGCTCCTCGAGGTTGGCCTCCATCAGCGCCACGATTTCCAGAAGCTTCGGCTGGGTGGTGCCCAGCACGTGCTTGAGCGGCACCCGCTGCAGGTCCTGGTCGCTGCGTGCCCGATCGTAGATGAACATCTCCGAGATGCCCGCCGAGAGCTCACGACCATGATCCATGGCGATCAGGTGCAGCATCATGTCCAGCGGCGCCGTACCACCCGAGGAGGTGGCCCGATCGCGATCGATGGAGAACAACCGGGTACTCAGGGCGACTCGCGGATAGGACTCCTGCAAGGCGGCCATGCACTCCCAGTGGGTGCTGGTCTCATAGCCATCGAGCAGGCCTGCCTTGGCCAGCGCCCAGCTTCCCGTGCAGACCGCGCCGAGCCGACGCGACTGCCGGGCCTGGCCCTGCAACCAGCCGATGTGCTCGCGCTTCACGGTCCGCTGCGGCCCTACGCCACCGCAGACAATCACGGTATCCAGGCTCAGCGGCGTCTGAAGGCCGGCATCCGGCATGACGCGCAGGCCGTCGCTGGCCAGGACCTGTTCCCCGTCGTGGCTCAGCGTGAACCAGCGATAGAGCTCGCGACCCGACAGCTGGTTGGCCATGCGCAGCGGCTCGATCACCGAGGCCAGTGACATCAGGGTGAAGTGCTCGAGCAGCAGGAAGCCGAAGGTCTGGGTCGGCCGGGGCCGAGTCTGGCCGGATTGAGACGACAAGGGCGTGGCGAGGGTCGGTCGCGGTGTCCGGGGAGCGATGGTCATGGTCGGTACTCCAGCACGATGAGGCTACAAGGATCGGGCCGATCCTCAGGTATTGTGATTGTTGTGGTGGTGATGTGGTGGTGAGCGACACGGGGTGGCGCCATCGGCTGGACAGTGCACGGTGTCGTGATCGACATCCTGAACGCGACACCTGGCGGAAAATGGCCGCCACGGCCGGTCGCGCTAACGCGGACATACGTTAAAGCTAATCGCCATGGCGCGATCTGGCATGAAGAATTTGGCTATCGATCGCCGGGATTCGGTGGACTGACACAATGGCGCTCGCAGCGCGGGGGCGAACAAGAAAGAGCAGGCAGCAAAAAGCCCCTGCCGACTTCACGAGGCAGGGGCAAGGGGCTTATTTGGCAAGGACTGATTCGGAAGGCGCCTCATGGGCGAAGCACTTTCTCGCCACCCCCGGTTTACGCGCCTGGCTAGCAAGGTCCAAAGGTCCGCCAGACGCGACGTTCTTAGCGCTTCCTGTGCAGCCGTTCGGCGTGATAGCGCAGGTGATCCTCGATGAAGGTGGCGATGAAGAAGTAGCTATGGTCATAGCCGGCATGCCGGCGCAGGGTCAGCGGGTGATCGCGCTTTTTACATGCCGCCTCCAGCCGCTCGGGCATCAGCTGCTCCTCGAGGAAGTTGTCGGCCTCGCCCTGGTCGATGAACAGTGGCTGACGCGAGGCGCCCTTGGCCACCAGCTCGCAGGCGTCGTACTGGGTCCAGGCACGGCTGTCCTCGCCCAGGTAGTGGGTGAAGGCCTTCTGTCCCCAGGGACTTTCGATCGGATTGACCACCGGCGCGAACGCCGACACTGCCGCGTACTGCCCGGGCCGGCGCAGCGCCAGCACCAGGGCCCCGTGGCCGCCCATGGAATGACCGCTGATCGACTCGCGGCCGTTGACCGGGAAGTGCTGGCGCACCACCGAAGGCAGCTCCTCGGCCACGTAGTCGTACATGCGATAGTGCTTGGCCCAGGGCTCCTGGGTCGCGTTCACGTAGAAACCGGCCCCGCTACCGAAATCGTAGCTGTCATGCTCGCCCGGCAGATCCAGCCCCCGCGGGCTGGTATCCGGGCAGACGATGGCGATCCCCAGTTCGGCGGCGAGCCGCTGGGCCCCGGCCTTCTGCATGAAGTTCTCGTCGGTGCAGGTCAGCCCCGACAGCCACCACATCAAGGGCACCCGCTCGCTCTCGGCCTGAGGGGGCAGGTAGATGGAAAAGACCATCTCGCAGTCCAGCGCCCGCGCGTGGTGCTTGTAGCGCTTGAGCCAGCCACCGAAGCTCTTGGTGGCCGATACCAGTTCCAGGGATTCGGACATGCTCATGGATGAGTCTCCTTCGTTCAGTAATGCAGGACGCTGCGGATGCTCTTGCCCGCATGCAGCAGTTCGAAGGCCTCGTTGATCTTCTCGAACGGCATGTCTTGCGTGATGAACTCATCGATCTTCAGCTCACCCTTCATGTAGCGATCGACATAGCCCGGCAGCTCGGTGCGGCCCTTGACACCGCCGAAGGCAGAGCCTTTCCAGACGCGCCCGGTGACCAGCTGGAAGGGCCGGGTGGAGATCTCTTCGCCGGCACCGGCGACGCCGATGATGATCGACTCGCCCCAGCCCTTGTGGCAGCACTCCAGCGCCGAGCGCATGACGTTGACGTTGCCGATGCACTCGAAGGAGTAGTCGACGCCGCCGTCGGTCAGCTCGACGATGACCTGCTGGATCGAGTCGCTGTAGTCCTTCGGGTTGACGAACTCGGTAGCGCCGAACTGGCGAGCCAGCTCGAACTTGTCCGGGTTGATGTCGATGGCGATGATGCGGCTGGCCTTGGCCATCTGCGCGCCCTGGATGACGGCCAGGCCGATGGCACCGAGGCCGAACACCGCCACGGTGGAGCCCGGCTCGACCTTGGCGGTGTTCATCACCGCACCGATGCCGGTGGTCACGCCGCAGCCGAGCAGGCAGATCTTGTCCAGCGGGGCCTCCTTGGAGACCTTGGCAAGCGACACCTCGGGCACCACGGTGTACTCGGAGAAGGTCGAGCAGCCCATGTAATGATGCAGCGGCTTGCCGTCCAGGGAGAAGCGCGAGGTGCCGTCCGGCATCAGGCCCTTGCCCTGAGTGGCACGCACAGAACTGCACAGGTTGGTCTTGCCGGAGAGGCAGAACTTGCACTTGCCGCACTCGGCGGTATAGAGCGGAATGACATGATCACCCGGCGCAAGGCCGGTCACGCCCTCGCCGACCTCCTCGACGATGCCCGCGCCTTCATGGCCGAGCACCGAGGGGAAGAGGCCTTCCGGGTCGGCGCCGGACAGGGTGTAGGCATCGGTGTGGCAAACGCTGGTGGCGACCATGCGCACCAGCACCTCGCCGGCCTTCGGGCCCTGGACGTCGATTTCGGCAAGCTCCAGCGGCTTGCCGGCTTCCAGCGCAATGGCGGCACGAGATTTCATGGCGACTCCTGACAATGGATGAGCGGACATTCGGCGGCCAGGCAGACAAGGCCCTTGTCCGGCGAAAGTGAAACCAGTCTAGGCGACAGCGCCTGTCGCGATAAACTGGGTGGGCCGCACAAGATTGTTGTCACTCAGCAAAGATCAGGGAGCGCCGTCTACTACATGCAACGCTGGGATCGTATCGAAGCCTTCGTCGAGGTGGTCCGCCTGGGCAGCTTTTCCGCCGCGGCGCGAGCGCTCAAGGTCTCGACCTCGCACGTCAGCCGGCTGGTCGGCCAGCTCGAGAATCAGCTCGGCACCACCCTGCTCTACCGCACCACGCGGCAACTGCACCTGACCGACGCGGGCACCCTCTACTTCGAGCATTGCCGCCACCTGTTCGACGGCTTCCAGGAAGCCGAAGCAGCGGTTCACGACTTCCACTCGCGCCCCAAGGGGGTGCTCAAGCTGACCTCCTCGACCACCTTCGGCGAGCGCTTCATCGCCCCGCTGGTCAACGACTTTCAGCGCCTTCACCCCCAGCTCGAGGTGCACCTGCACTTCACCAATCGCCGGGTCGAGCTGATCGACGAGGGCTATGACGTGGCGATTCGCATGGGCGTGCTCAAGGATTCGACGCTGATCGCGAGACGCCTGTGCGAGCGCCGCGAGTACGTGGTCGGCTCACGGGACTACTTCGCCCAGGTCTCCCGGCCGCATTCACTGGCGGAGCTGTCCACTCATGCCTGCCTGCTCGGCTCCCGAGATCAGTGGCTGTTCGAGGTCGACGGCATGCGCCGCGAGGTGCGCGTCGGCGGCCGCTGGCAGGCCAACTCGGGGCCCGCCCTGCTCGATGCCGCCCTGAAGGGGCTGGGACTCGCCCAGCTGCCGGACTACTACGTCGAGGAGCACCTGGCGAGCGGCGCGCTGGTCTCGGTGCTCGATCACTTCCGCCACCGCGACACCGCGGTGTGGGCGGTCTATCCGCGCCACCGCCACCTGTCGCCCAAGGTCCGCCAGTTCGTCGACTACCTGGTCGCGCATATCCCCGAGGTGCTGCCGGTGCGGCGCTGAGCCGGGTGAAAGAAGCAGGAAACAGCGCACGGAAAAAACGCAAAAAAAAGGCGCCCAGCGGGCGCCCAAAGGGTTGATCGACGGCGGGACTAAACCTGGCCCGCCGGCATCAGCATTCGATGGCATTCACGGCCAGGCCGCCGCGGGAGGTTTCCTTGTACTTGTCCTGCATGTCGCGGCCGGTGTCGCGCATGGTGCGGATCGCCTTGTCCAGCGAGATGAAGTGCTCGCCGTCACCACGCAGGGCCATCTGGGCGGCGTTGATCGCCTTCACCGAGGCGATGGCGTTGCGCTCGATGCAGGGCACCTGCACCAGCCCCCCGACCGGGTCGCAGGTCAGGCCCAGGTTGTGTTCGAGGCCGATCTCGGCGGCATTCTCCACCTGGCCGATGCTGCCCCCCATAACCTCGGCGAGCCCGGCGGCGGCCATCGCGCAGGCCGAACCGACCTCGCCCTGACACCCCACCTCGGCGCCGGAGATCGAGGCATTCTTCTTGCACAGGATGCCCACGGCGCCGGCGGCCAGCAGGAAGTCGACCACGTCACGCTCGCAGGCATCGGGCTGGAACTTCATGTAGTAGTGAAGTACCGCCGGAATGATGCCCGCCGCACCGTTGGTGGGCGCGGTGACCATGCGTCCGCCGGCGGCGTTTTCCTCGTTGACCGCCAGGGCGAAGACGTTGACCCAGTCCATCGCCGAAAAGGTCGAGGTAATCAGGCTGTGGCTGCCCTCCATGGCCACCAGGCGACGATGCAGCGAGGCGGCGCGCCGCCTGACGTTGAGCCCACCGGGCAGCACGCCCTCCCCGGCAAGGCCGGTGTCGACGCAGTCGCGCATCGCCTGCCAGATGGACCACAACTCGCCGCGCACCTCGGCCTCGCTGCGCCAGGCCTTCTCGTTCTCGAGCATCAGCTCGGAGATCCGCAGGCCATGCATGCGACACAGCGCCAGCAGCTCGCCGGCGGAATTGAAATCATAGGGCAGCGGCGTGGTATCGATGTCCAGGGCGTCATCACGGGCCTGCGCCTCATCAATCACGAAGCCGCCCCCCACCGAGTAATAGGTGTTCTCGTAAAGCGGCTCGGCGTGGCCCTGGGCGATCAGGCGCATGGCGTTCGGATGGTGCGGCAGGCACTCGTCGTGCAGCTGCATGTCCCGCGCCCACAGGAAGGGGATCGCCAGGCGGTTGTCGAGCAGCAGGGTATGGGATTCCAGCAGCTCCTCGATGCAGGGACCGATCAGCGACGGGTCGATGCGATCCGGCCGCTCCCCCATCAGGCCCATGATCACCGCCCGGTCGGTACCGTGGCCGATGCCGGTGGCCGACAGCGAGCCGTAGAGACGCACCTCGATGCGCGCTACCCGCTCCAGCAGGTCCTGCGCCCGCAGTTCCTCGACGAAATCATGCGCAGCCCGCATCGGGCCCACGGTGTGGGAACTCGACGGCCCGACGCCGATCTTGAACAGGTCGAAGACGCTGATGGACATGGTTTACCTCATCGCTTGGGAGCATGACTCAGGTGCCCGGGGCGCCCCTGACATCAATCTAGCTAAAGGTGGCTCCCCGGCAAGCCAGAAAACCCTATAGTGGTCCGGGCAGCAGACCGATACAATCCAGAAATACTCGCCATCACTTTAGAATAACTAAACCATGAGCCGTTCCCTCAATTCTCAGACCCACGCCTGGCTGAAGGTCTTCGCGGTCAGCGCCCGCCACCTGTCCTTCACCCGCGCCGCCGAGGAGCTACACGTCACCACCGGCGCAGTCAGCCAGCAGATCAAGCAGCTGGAGGAGCGACTCGGCTTCAAGCTGTTCCGCCGCCTGCCGCGACGCCTCGAACTCACCGACGAAGGCCGACGGCTGGCGCTGGTGGTCGATGATGCCTACCAAGCGGTGGGCCTCGAGGTCCGACGGCTGCGCAGCGGCGTGATGAGCGGCATCCTCAGGCTACGCTCGGTGCCCTCCTTCCTCGCCAAGTGGCTGATGCCGCGACTGCCTCGCCTGCAGGCCCGCTTTCCCGATATCGAACTGCAGGTAGTCGCCGAGGACAGCAACATCTCGCTGCGCGAGGGGGACTTCGACCTGGCACTGGATCTCAACGACGGCCAGTACCCCGGGCTTGCCATCACCCCGCTGATGGACGAGGTGATCTTCCCGGTCTGCGCGCCGAGCCTGTTGCGCGACAAGCCGCCGCTGCGGCGCCCCGAGGACCTGGCCTGGTACCCGCTGCTGCATGACGTCACCGCCTGGCGCGGCAGCAGAGACTATGCGGAATGGGAGCACTTCCTGCGCGAGATCGAGGCACCCCATGTCCACGTGCAGCGGGGCTATACTTTCAACCGCAACCAGCTGACCATGGACGCGGCGATCGCCGGCATGGGCGTGGCCATCGCCCGCCAGACCCTGATCACCAACGAGATGCAGACCGGCGCCCTGATTGCCCCCTTCCCACAGCGGGTGGCGACCGGCAAGCGCTATGGTATCGTCCATGTGCCCGGCGCCCTGGATGATCGGCGGGTCAAGGCAGTGCATGACTGGCTGGTCGAGGAGGCCGGGCGCTCGAGGACGCGCTAGCCCCCAGAGCGGCGAACAGCGGCCAATGGCCCGAGTGGTCCCGCCCAGCACCCTGCTATAAAATAGCGGAATAACGGAATATTCTGCTCCACGCCCTTAAGGACCGGTTCTGCATGCCCCCTGATACCATCGGCTTTCGCGCCACCTGCCTTCGCGCCCTGCTCTATATCCTGCTGACCGCCGCCATGGTCCAGGGGGTCTATCTGGAGGCGCTCTACCTGCCCGAGACCCGACTCTCCGAACACGGCTTCACCGAATACGCCCAGTCGGCCACCCTGGCGGCGAGCGTCGCCCTGCTGGCCTATGTGCGCCTGGGGCTGCGCCAGCTGCCGACCCTCACCCTGCTGATGCTGGCCTTCCTCGGCGCCTCGCTGGTGCGCGAACAGGATGCCCTGCTCGATGCCCATGTCTTCGATGGCGCCTGGCAGGTGCTGGTGGCCCTGATCGTGCTGCCGAGCCTGTATGTGGTGATCCGCAACCGCCAGGCCTTCCTGACCGAATTCGAGCGTTACGCCAACAGCTTCTCGTTCGGCCTGTTCGCCGCCGGCTTCCTGGTCACCTATGTGTTCTCGCGCCTCTATGGCCGAAGCGAGATGTGGATGACGATCCTCGGCGATGCCTATGTCCGTGACTTCAAGAACGCCGCCGAGGAAACCACCGAGCTGCTCGGCTATACGCTGCTGCTCTTCGCGGTGATCGAACTCGCCCTACTGGCCCGGCGTCGCCTGGCCACTGCCCGGTCTACCCCCTCGAGCTGACCCTGCCTCATCCATAAGGGCCACTCACGCAAAAACGCCCGCAAGCCAGGCTTGCGGGCGTTTTCATGTACAGCCGATGGTCAGCCGCCTGATCGGCGGCCGACGTAGCCCTTACTCGTCGAGGAAGGAGCGCAGCGACTCGGAGCGCGACGGGTGACGCAACTTGCGCAGCGCCTTGGCCTCGATCTGGCGGATGCGCTCGCGGGTAACATCGAACTGCTTGCCGACCTCCTCGAGGGTATGGTCGGTATTCATGTCGATACCGAAGCGCATGCGCAGCACCTTGGCCTCGCGGGCGGTCAGGCCACCCAGCACGTTGCGCGTGGCCTCGATCAGGCCTTCGCCGGTGGCCAGGTCAATGGGCAGCAGCATGGTGCCGTCTTCGATGAAGTCTCCCAGGTGCGAGTCGTCGTCGTCACCGATCGGCGTCTCCATGGAGATCGGCTCCTTGGCGATCTTGAGCACCTTGCGGACCTTGTCCTCGGGCATCTCGAGACGCTCGCCGAGCTCTTCCGGTGTCGGCTCGCGGCCCATCTCCTGCAGCATCTGCCGCGACACGCGGTTCAGCTTGTTGATGGTCTCGATCATGTGCACCGGAATACGGATGGTGCGAGCCTGGTCGGCGATCGAGCGGGTGATCGCCTGGCGAATCCACCAGGTGGCGTAGGTCGAGAACTTGTAGCCGCGACGGTATTCGAACTTGTCGACCGCCTTCATCAGGCCGATATTGCCTTCCTGGATCAGGTCGAGGAACTGCAGGCCGCGGTTGGTGTACTTCTTGGCGATCGAGATCACCAGGCGCAGGTTGGCCTCGACCATTTCCTTCTTGGCCCGGCGCGCCTTGGCCTCACCGATCGACAGCCGACGATTGACCTCTTTCAGCTCCGGCACCTTGAGCTGAACCATGTCTTCTTCGAAGGCGATCTTGCGCTGGGCGCGGGCGACGTCGCCGCGGAACGGCTCGAGGCGGTCCTTGAAGCGCGCGTTGGCGTCGAAGAACTCGTCCAGCCACTCGCTGCGGGACTCGTTGCCCGGGAAGGACTTGATGAAGGTCTTGCGCGGCACCTTGCCCTTCTTGACGAAGAGCTGAAGGATCGCCTTCTCCTGATTGCGGACCTGCTCGACGCTGATCCGCACCTGACCCACCAGGCGCTCGAAGTGCTTGGGCACCAGCTTGATCGGCGAGAACAGCTCGGCCAGGCGTGCCTGCTCGGCGTTGGCCTGCTTGGAGCCGCGACCGTGAGTCTCGAGGGCAGCCTGAACGGCAGCGTTCTGCTCGCGGATCTGCTCGAAGCGCGCCTTGGCCTCCTCGGGGTCGGGACCGCTGGTGGTCTCCTCTTCCTCGGCGTCCTCGTCATCCTCGTCGCCTTCGCCATCGGCGGTCTCGCTCACCGGCTCCTCGACGACCTCGGCCTCGGCGACACCGGGAATGCCCTCGTCAGGATCGATGAAACCGGAGAACAGGTCGGACAGGCGTCCAGGCGCCTCCTCGTCCTGCGTGCCATCATAGACCTCGAGGACCGATTCGACCGCACCTGGCAGGTACGCGAGGGCCGACATCACCTCACGGGTGCCTTCCTCGATGCGCTTGGCGATCTTGATCTCGCCTTCGCGGGTCAGCAGTTCGACGGTGCCCATCTCGCGCATGTACATGCGCACGGGGTCGGTGGTACGGCCGACATCGCTCTCCACTGCCGCCAATGCCGCCACTGCCTCTTCGGCAGCGTGCTCATCGGTGGAGTGATCCGCCATCATCAAGGTGTCTTCATCGGGGGCTTCTTCAACGACATTGATACCCATGTCGTTAATCATGCCGATGATGTCTTCCACTTGATCCGGGTCGGCGATATCCTCGGGAAGGTGGTCGTTGACCTCGGCATAGGTCAGGTAGCCCTGTTCCTTGCCGCGCGCGATCAACTCCTTCAGACGTGACTGCTGCTGCGCATTTCCAGCCATAGAAACCCTATCTCGACGAAGAAGAATGAAGCACCCGAACGATCAGGCATGAAAAAACCATAAAGCCGATCAGTATAGCGGTAAGATGGGTCAATCCGCCAGTATTGCGTTTGCGGTGCCGTTCAGGTGTGTTAGGTTGTTCGGTTGTGCTCGGGGGAGGAGCCTTGCGTTACCCCTTAGATGGTGCTGGCTCGCAACAATTCAACCCCGCCCCGAAATCGTGTCGACGCCCGTCAGCGGTTGAGCGACATCAACAGCGCCATCAGGCGCTGCTTCTCTTCCCGCGACAGCCGCTGACCGCCCTTTTCCTTGGCCAACAAGGCGGCGTACTCGCTCTCCGGCGTCTGCCGGGACTGGGCGCGCCGAAAGTGCTCCACCAACCCGTCCAGTTCCGTGGCACGTGCCGCCGGCGGCATCAGCAGCTCGCGCCGCGCCAGCCCGGCCAGGCGCTCGCCTTCCTGACTGCCATGAAAGTGCGCCAGCAGCACCTGGACGCTGCGATAGCGCCCAGCCCGCAACAGCTTGACCAGATCCTTGAGCAGCACCCCATCGGGATCCCCCTCGGGACACCAGTCGAGCGAGTCGGGCAGCCGCTCGACCAGGGTCGGCTCATGCACCAGCAACTGCAGGGCGCGAGCGACGAAGCTCATGGCGCCGCTACGCCGCTCCCCGGACGGCGCGCCGCCACCCCAGGCGGCCGCTTCCTCGGGGGCGCCCCAGGCCTCGACGGGCATCTCGCCGCCCACCTCCTGGACAGCGGGCGCCGCCGGCGCCTTGGCAGCCAGCAGCGCAGTGAAGCGCGCCTGATCCACCCCGGTGCGCGAGGAAAGCTCGCTGAGCATCAGCGACTTCAGTACGCCTTCCGGCAGCTGCTCGATGGCCTTGAGCACCTGACTGACATAGCGCTCCCGATCCTCGACGCTGGCCAGGTCGCGTCCGCGCCCGGCCTGTTCGAACAGGAACTCTGACAGCGGGCTGGCACAGGTCACCCGATCCTTGAAAGCCTCGGGGCCTTCCCTGCGCACCAGGCTATCCGGGTCCTCGCCCTCGGGCAGGAACAGGAAGCGCGCCTGACGACCGTCGATCATCAGCGGCAGCACGTTGGCCAGCGCTCGACTGGCCGCCTGACGCCCCGCCTGGTCGCCGTCGAAGCAGAACACCACCTCGCCGACCATGCGGAACAGCCGTGTCAGGTGCTCCTCGCTGGTCGAGGTGCCCAGCGTCGCCACCGCGTTACGGATGCCGAACTGGGCGAGCGCCACCACATCCATGTAGCCTTCGACGATCAGCACCCGCTCCAGGTTACGATTCGCCTGACGCGCCTCGTAGAGGCCGTAGAGCTCACGCCCCTTGTGAAACACCGGACTCTCCGGTGAGTTCAGGTACTTGGGCTTGGCGTCGCCGAGCACCCGGCCGCCGAAGGCAATGGTGCGCCCCTTGAAGTCGCGGATCGGGAACACGACCCGATCGCGAAAGCGATCGTAGGTGCGGCCGCTGTCCTCGCGATGCACCAGCAGGCCATATTCGACCTGGACCGCCTCAGAGACGCCCTGACTGGAGAGGTGGCGCTTGAGCGCCTCCCAGTCATCGGGAGCATAGCCGATGGCGAACTCGGCCTGCACCTCGGGCGACAGGTCGCGCCGCTCCAGATACCCCCTGGCCTCCTGGGCTTCCGGCATCTTCAGCCGCTCGCGGAAGAATCGCGAGGCCAGCTCCAGCAGGTTAACGCCTTCCTTGCGCTTCTGCTCCCGCGCCTGGGCGCGAGGATCGTCGGCCCCCTCTCGGGGCACTTCTAGCCCCTGGCGCGCGGCCAGCTGCTCGACCGCCTCGGGAAAGCGCAGATTGTCGTATTCCATCAGGAAGCGCAGCGCGTTACCGTGCGCGCCGCAGCCGAAGCAGTGATAGAACTGCTTGTCCTGACTGACGGTGAACGAGGGCGATTTCTCCTGATGGAAGGGGCATAGGCCCGCGTGGTTGCGCCCGTTCTTCTTGAGCGTCACCCGCTCGCCGACGACCTCGACCACGTCCACGCGGGCGAGCAGGTCATCGATGAAGCGTTGCGGAATCTGGCCCATGGCCATCGCGAGGCATCCTGGAAAAACGACGGTTGGCGCCCGCCACGGGCTTTCCCGAGGCGACCACCAGAAAAACAAACGGCCACCGGATGGCGGCCGCTTGGCATCCCTCTAGGACGGCAGAGCCGCCCTTAGTACGGATTAATACAGCCGTTCGAAACGCTTGCGCTCGCGCTGGAGCTTCTTGGCGTGACGCTTGACAGCGGCAGCGGCCTTACGCTTGCGCTCGGCAGTCGGCTTCTCGTAGTGCTCGCGACGACGCACCTCGGACAGAACACCGGCTTTTTCGCAGGAACGCTTGAAGCGACGCAGCGCGACGTCGAACGGCTCGTTATCACGTACTTTGACAGAAGGCATTAAGCACTCACCTACCTTGGAATCATGAGTTCGGTTTGAACGCACGCCTCGAGCCACGGGCCTCGCTTGAAACATAACGTCTATATCGCCTTGGGGGCGACACAGGGAATCATGAGGAAGAAGCGAGAAAGCGAGTGGAGCCCGGGCGCACGACCCAGTCATACAGCGCACAGTATTCTAGTCGTGGCCCGCCGACTTTGCAAACCTCGGCGTCCCACCGGTGCCCGAGGAGAGGCAAAGCACGTATAATACGCGGTTTACTGTTAGCCAGTTACCATGAGCCTGGGGCCTTACCATGCGCGTATTAGGGATAGAGACGTCCTGCGACGAGACCGGCGTTGCCCTCTATGACACCGAGCGCGGCCTGATCGCCGACGCCCTCTACAGCCAGATCGCCATGCATGCCGAGTACGGCGGTGTGGTGCCGGAACTCGCCTCCCGGGACCACACCCGCAAGCTGCTGCCACTGATCGAGGAAGTACTCGACGACGCCGGCATGACCCGCCATGAGCTCGACGGCATCGCCTATACCGCAGGCCCGGGCCTGGTCGGCGCCCTGATGGTCGGCGCCTCCACCGCCCATGGCCTGGCACGCGCGCTGGATATCCCGGTGCTCGGCGTACACCACATGGAGGGCCACCTGCTGGCCCCGATGCTCGAGGACGAGCCGCCGGCCTTCCCCTTCGTCGCCCTGCTGGTATCCGGCGGCCACACCCAGCTGGTCGAGGTGCGCGGGCTCGGCGATTACCGCCTGCTCGGCGAATCGGTGGACGACGCCGCCGGCGAAGCCTTCGACAAGGCCGCCAAGATGCTGAGCCTTGAGTACCCGGGCGGGCCCAACGTGGCGCGCCTGGCCGAGCAAGGCGACCCGACGCGCTTCCGCTTCCCGCGCCCGATGACCGATCGACCGGGACTCGACTTCAGCTTCTCTGGACTCAAGACCCACACCCTGACCGCCACCCGCGCCCTGAAGGAGGCCGGCGAGCTCGATGATCAGGCCCGCGCGGATGTCGCACGCGCCTTCGAGGAAGCGGTGGTCGACACCCTGGTGATCAAGTGCCGGCGCGCCCTCGATGCCACCGGTTTGAAGCGCCTGGTAGTGGCCGGCGGGGTCAGCGCCAACACCCGGCTTCGCGAGCGCCTGGCCGTCGAGACCGACAAGCGTGGCGCCAAGGCCTTCTACCCACGGGGGCGCTTCTGCACCGATAACGGCGCCATGATCGCCTATGTGGGGGCCCAGCGGTTGCTGGCCGGCGAGCGAGATGACAGCGCCATGCGCGCCGTGCCCCGCTGGCCGCTGGATCAGCTGGCCCCGGCCGGACACTGACCAAACGCCATGATCGCGCTTGTGACGGTTCCAGAGCTCAACGCCTGCTGGCCGGCGAGCGTGACCACAGCGCCATGCGGGCGGTGCCCCGCAGGCCGCTGGATCGGCTCACGCCTGCCTGACACTGACCAAACGCCATGACCGCTCTCTCTAGGGTCACAGCGCACAACGCCTGCTGGCCGGCGAGCGGGATGACGGCGCCATGCGCCCCGTGCCCCGCTGGCCGCTGAATCAGTTAACGCCTGCGGGATCCGCCTCAGCCTGACCGACGTATCACGTCCCTACTCCTCGTCACGGGCGCCATCGACCGATAGCGCCTGCTCCCCGCCTCGCCCCAGGCGCTGGATATTCCACACATGGCGCACCAGCACCAGCAGCGCGAAAACGACGATCACCCCGCCATAATCAGGGGCCAGCCACAGGCTGACCAGTGGCGCCAGGGTCGCGCTGGCAAGCGACGCCACCGACGCGGTTCGCACGCGCCAGGCCAGCAGGGCCCAGCAGGCGGCGCTGATCAACGCAACCCCGGGCGCCAGCACCAACAGTACCCCGAAGGCACTGGCCACCGCCTTGCCGCCGCGAAAACGGTGCCAGGGCGGGTAGCTGTGACCCAGCAGCACGGCAAGCCCCACCAGCCCCTGCGCCCAGGGCGCCAACTCCAGCATCTGGGCAGCGATCAGCACCGGCATGCCCTTGGCGGCATCCAGCGTCAGGGTGGCCAACGCCAGGCGCGCCCCGTAGAGGCGCAGCACATTGGAGAACCCCGGGTTGCAGGAGCCGGCCAGGCGCGGGTCGCGCACCCCGGCGAGCCGGCACACGGCCAGGGCGCCCAGGGCACTGCCACTGAGATAGCCCAGCGCCAGCAGCACCCCCATGGCGAGAGCCAGTTGACTTGGCGGCATGAGGATCCTCCTGGGAGTCGCGGCGGCCAGCCATGATTCTGCCCGCGGACTCACGTACAATCGAGCGCCGGCAATTCTTACAGACCGACAGGTGGGGGATGCATTGATGGATTGCGTGCTGATCGAGGCGCTCGAGGTAGACACCGTGATCGGAGTCTACGACTGGGAGCGTGACATACTCCAGCGCCTGGTCCTCGACCTGGAACTGGCCACCGACATCCGGCCCGCCGCGGCGGATGACGACATCGCCAAGACCCTGGACTATGCGGCCATCAGCGAGCGCATCACCGTCTTCGCCCGTGAGCATGACTTCGCGTTGGTGGAGACCTTCGCCGAGCGCCTCGCCGCGACCCTGCGCCAGGAATTCTCCATCGCCTGGCTGGCCCTCACGGTGCGCAAGCCCGGCGCCGTGGCCAGCGCCCGGGCCGTCGGCGTGCGCATCACCCGGGGCGAGCGACCATGAACCGGGTCACGGTCAGCATCGGCAGCAACATCGAACGCGATCATCACGTACGGATCTGTCTCGACGCCCTTCACGCCACCTTCGGCGAACTGGCCGTGTCGCGGGTCTTCGAGAGCGAGCCGGTGGGCTTCGAGGACGGGCGTAACTTCTACAACCTGGTGGCGGCCTTCGACTGCGACTGGACAGTAGGCGAGCTGCAGGCCTGGTGCAAGCGCCTGGAATTCGCCAATGGCCGGAGCAAGAACAGCACCAAGTTCAGCCCCCGCACCCTGGATATCGACCTGCTGACGGTAGGGAATCTCATTGGCATGCAGGACGGCGTCGAGCTGCCTCGCGACGAAATCCTGCACCACGCCTTCGTGCTGCAGCCGCTGGCAGAACTGCTGCCCGACGCCACCCATCCGCTTACCCGCCAACCCTATCGCGACCTCTGGGCGAAGTTTCGCTCAACCGAGCAGCAGCTTTGGCCGATAGCGTTCTCATGGGAGCCGCATTCTTAACCGCAGGCTGACCCAACGGCCACAATGACACAACAAGGAGATCGCATGACGGCACAATATCGCCTAGTAACGCGTAGTGATTTCGATGGGCTGGTATGCGGGGCGCTACTCAAGCACCTGGGCATGATCGATGACATCCTCTTCGTTCACCCCAAGGACATGCAGGACGGCAAGATCGAGATCACTGCCCGCGACATCACCACGAACTTGCCCTATGTCCCCGGCTGCCATCTGGCCTTCGACCACCACCTTAGCGAGATGGTGCGCAATGAACAGCGCGCCGACCACCATATCATCGACCCCGACGCCCCCTCGGCTGCCCGGGTGTTATGGCAGCACTACGGTGGCCATGAGGTCTTCCCCGCCCGCTGGGACGACATGATGGCGGCGGTCGACAAGGGCGATGCCGCGCAATTCAGCCGCGACGAGATCCTCGACCCGCAGGGCTGGGTGCTGCTCAACTTCATCATGGATGCTCGCACGGGCCTGGGCCGCTTCCGCGACTTCCGCATCTCCAACTACGAGCTGATGATGAAGCTGATCGATTACTGCCGCGAGCATACGATCGATGACATCCTGGCGCTGCCGGATGTCCGCGAGCGCACCGACCTGTATCGGGAGCACACCGAGGCGGCCAAGGCACAGCTGCAGCGCTGCGCCCAGGTTCATGGCAACCTGGTGGTGCTGGACCTACGCGAGGAAACCACGATCTATGCGACCAACCGGTTCGTGATCTATGCCCTGTACCCAGCATGCAACATCTCCATTCATGTGCTGTGGGGACTGAAGCAGCAGAACACCGTATTCGCCATCGGTAAGTCGATCCTCGATCGCAGCAGCCAGACCAACATCGGTGAGCTCTGCCTCGCCTATGGTGGCGGCGGTCACCGCAACGCCGGCACCTGCCAGATCGACAACGGCAAGGCAGCCGAGACCCTAGAGGCGCTGATCGCCCGCATCACTACCGACGGCTGAGCCTCCTCTCCTCCTGCCGGCCCGCTCGAGGCTCATGGGCCCGACAGGACTCTCTGGATGCTGGCAAGGCGACGCCTCGCCAGCTCGTCCCCCAGCGCCTTGCCCTTGAAGCCTTCCTCGAGCAGTGCCTTGGGCGCGATCGCCTGCGCCGCCCGATAGGCCTCGTCCAGGCGCCGGGCGAGCTCCGGCGCGTCCAGCGACAGGAGTGCCAACTGCGGCGCCAGGCGCTCGTCGCGCCGCCAGGCATCGATGCCGTCCAGCCAGCCGAGTACCTGGGCGGCGGCGAGGGGCGCTGCCTCACTGTCCAAGCGCAACGCTCGGGTCCGGGATGCCTGGCGCGCCAGGTCGGCGTAGGCCTTGGGCAGCTTGAGACGCTCGGCAAGCGCGGCCCGGTCGCCTTCCTCGAGGTGCTCGAGAAGCCGCGCCCAGCGCCAGCGCCGCAGGTCACTGGCCTCGTCGTCCGCGCCATCGCTCGGCGGCGCCGGCAGGCGATGCAGCCGGTCCAGGGCCACGCTCAGGGCCTCACGGTCGACCACCAGCTCCGGCATCAGCACGTCGAGCGCCCCGCAGTCATCGAGGGCCGTGAAATAGGCCGCGGGAGACGGCTCGCCCAGCGCCTTCTCGGTCTCGGTCCAGACCCGCTCGGCGACCAGGTGCGCAAGCTCGCCACTCTCGGCGAGCTCGCGCATCAGGGCCTGAGTGTCCTCGGCGATATGAAAGCCAAGCCCCCGATAGCGGGCCAGGAAGCGCGCGGTACGCAGCACCCGCAGCGGGTCCTCGACGAAGGCCGGCGAGACGTGGCGCAGCCGCTTCGCGGCGAGGTCCTGCTGGCCCTGGAAGGGATCGGTCAGGGTGCCGTCGGCGGCCTCGGCCATGGCGTTGATGGTCAGGTCGCGGCGCGCCAGGTCATCTTCGAGGCTGACCTCTGGACTGGCATGCACGACGAAGCCGGTGTAGCCGTGACCGCGCTTGCGCTCGGTGCGCGCCAGGGCGTATTCCTCATGGGTCACCGGATGCAGGAAGACCGGAAAGTCGCGACCCACCGGGGTGAAGCCGCGCCGAGTCATCTCCTCGACGCTTGCCCCGACCACCACCCAGTCATGATCGACCACCGGCCAGCCCAGGCGCGCATCGCGCACCGCACCGCCCACGCAATAGACCTCGAGGCCTTCAAGGAAACGATCGCCGCTCATGCCGGTGCCGTGGCCACACGGGTAGGATGCCGGGCAGCCCAGTCAGTGAAGCCGCCATCCAGACTGTACACCCGGGCATAGCCCTGGCCGGCGAGCCAGGCCGCGGCCTGCTGACTGGAATGGCCGTGGTAGCAGACCACCACCAGCGGCGTGTCCTTGGACGTTTCGTCGAGCAGCGCGCCGACGCTTGCGTTATCCAGATGGCGGCTCGCCGGGATATGGCCCTGGGCGAAGCTCATCGGGTCGCGGATATCGACCAGCGCAAGCGACTCGCCGGCGTCCAGCCAGGTTTTCAGGGTGGGGATGTCCAGGTGCTCGAAGGGCGTATCGCTCATGGTAACTCCAGGAAAGAGAAGGTACGGGAAGAAAAGGGACGGAAGAGAAGGTGATGCAGGCCTCGGGGCGGTCAGGGCCGGGCCCGTCTGGGATCGCGGCTCGGCTGGTGATAGCGCTTGCCGGTGGAGAGATCCAGCGCGGTCAGGCTGCCGCCCCACACGCAGCCGGTATCCAGGGCCTCGGCGCGCACCCGGCTGCCGGGGGTGGCCCCTTCCAGCGCCGCCCAGTGGCCAAAGAGGATGTGGGGATCGTCCTCGCGGGGATAGATGAACCAGGGAGCGAAGCCCTCCGGCGCCGAGTCGAGCCCTTCCTTGGCGGAGAAATCGAGATGCCCCTCGGAATCGATGAAGCGCATGCGGGTGAAGGCATTGGTAATGAAGCGCAGGCGTTCGATGCCGTCGAGATCGTCCCGCCAACGGTTCGGACGGTTGCCATACATCCGAGCGAGGAAGTCACCGGCGTCCCCGGCGAGCCGCGCCTCGACCTCACCGGCCAGCGCCTGAGCCTTTGCCACCGACCACTGGGGCAGCAATCCCGCATGGCACATCACGGTATCGCCCGCCTCGCCTGGTTCTATACCTGACACGCCCACTCGCTCGCGCACCATCAGCGGCTGCTGCTGCAGCCAGTCGAGCAGCATCTCGCGATCTCGCGCCTCGAGAATCGGCGCCAGGGTGTCGGAGCGCTTGGTGGTCGCCCCGCCGCGGGCTACCGCCAGCAGATGAAGATCATGGTTGCCGAGCACCACCCGGGCCGAGGCGCCGAGCGCGATGACTTCGCGCAGGCAATCGAGCGAGCCCGGCCCACGATTGACCAGGTCGCCGGCCAGCCACAGCCGGTCGCGACCCGGGGCGAAGTCGAGCCGCTCGAGCAGCGCCACGAACTCCCGGTGGCAGCCCTGCAGATCGCCGATCGCATAGGTGGTCATGACGTCTCCTGGTGACAAGGGCTTGAAGGATGCGAACCGAAGATACCGCGAGGCCGGCAGGGCCACGACACGGCTCGCCGTATGCTCACCATATCAGGCGCCGAGCCCAGCCTTGCAGGACCGCCGATGGCGGTCAATGCACCTGGTGGGGGCTGGCCAGGCGGAAGGGCGTGATCGGCACCTCGACGTGCTGCTGGGTGGCGGCATCGACACAGGTGTAGTCGCCTTCCATCACGCCCACCGGGCCATCCAGTACCGCGCGACTGGTGTAGCTGAAGGTCTGACCGGGGCCGATCAGCGGCTGCTTGCCGACCACGCCCTTGCCGCGCACCTCCTGCACCTTGCCGCTGCTCTGGGTGATCTTCCAGTGCCGTGCCAGCAGCTGCACGCTGTGGGACGAGCGGTTGTGCACGGTCACGGTGTAGCTGAACACGTAACGGGACTCGGCCACGTCGGATTCCTCGGCACGATAGGCCGGCTCGACATCGACGGAGATCGCCGCGATCAGGGCCTCGCGGTGGCTTTCACTCATGCGACCTCCTCGGCCAGGTGATCGGCGATGCGCACGAACTCCTCGACGGAGAGGGTCTGCGGCCGCCGGGTCGGATCGATGCCCAGCGCCTCGAGGGCCTCGGCGGATACACGCCCCTTGAGGTTGTTGCGCAGGGTCTTGCGGCGCTGGCCGAAGGCCTCACGGACCACATCGAACAGCAAGGCCGGATCCTTGGCCGGATGCGGCAGGGTCTCGTGGGGCGCCAGCCGCACGATGGCCGACTCGACCTTGGGTTGCGGCACGAAGGCCTCCGGGGGCACCACGAACAGCGACTCGACCTGGCAATGGTACTGGGCCAGCACCGACAGCCGTCCCCAGTTGGTGCCGCCGGGCTCGGCGGCCAGGCGCTCGACCACTTCCTTCTGCAGCATGAAGTGCATGTCGGCAATCGCCCCGGAGGTCTCGAGCAGGTGCACGATCAGCGGCGTAGAGATGTTGTAGGGCAGGTTGCCGACCACCCGCAACGCCGGACCGTCGCCACGCAGGGCGGCGAAATCGAAGGCCAGGGCATCTCCCTCGTGGATCACGAAATCGGGATACTGGAAGAACTGCACCCTAAGGCCGGGGATCAGGTCGCGGTCGAGCTCGATCACTTCCAAAGCGCCGCCGGCGGCCTCGATCAGCGGCTCGGTCAGCGCGCCCTGGCCGGGGCCGATCTCGACCAACCGCTCGCCGGCGCGCGGATCGATGGCCCGCACGATGCGCGAGATGATGCCTGAATCGCGCAGGAAGTTCTGGCCGAAACGCTTGCGGGCCCGATGCATGGGAGGGCGTGAAGACATGCGATTGATGATCCTTTGGTTCTGACGGGTGTGGGGGCTTGCCGACACGGCAACCGACACGGATGGATGACGGGGACGGCCGCGGACGAAACTGAGCAGGTGGCCGAGGCCGGCTAGGCCTGAGTGCCACTCGCGGCCATCTCGGCCGCCAGGGCCACGGCGACTCGCAGGCTGCCGGTGTCGGCGATGCCGCGACCGGCGAGATCCAGGGCGGTGCCGTGATCCACCGAGGTACGCACCAGCGGCAGACCCAGGGTAATGTTGGCGGCGCGCCCGAAGCCCGCGTACTTGAGCACGGCAAGTCCCTGGTCATGATACATGGCCAGCACCGCATCGGCGTCATCGAGATGCCGCGGCGTGAAGAGGGTATCGGCGGGATAGGGGCCACGCACATCGAGCCCTTCGGCCGCCAGGCGCTCAAGCGTCGGGGTGATGGTCTCGAGCTCCTCGCGGCCCAGGTGGCCGTCTTCGCCGGCATGGGGATTGAGCCCGCAGACCTTGAGCCGCGGCGCGGCCAGGCCGAAGTAGCGTTTCAGGTCGCGATCGAGGATGCGCAATACACGGCTCAGCCCCGCGGCGGTGATGCCATCGGCCACCTCGCGCAGCGGCAGGTGGGTGGTGGCCAGCGCCACCCGCAGCGGACAGCGCGCCGGGCCATCGAGCTGGCCGTGCAGGGCCTGGTCGGTGGCGAGCATCATCACCACCTCCTCGACCCCGCAGGCATCCCGCAGGTACTCCGTATGGCCGGTGAAGCCGGCCTGGCCGCCCTCGATGATCACCCCCTTGTGCAGGGGCGCGGTGACCATGCCCTGAGCCTGGCCCTCGCGACAGGCGGCGATGGCCAGATCCAGCGTCTCGAGCACGTAGGCGCCATTGGCGGGCTCGAGTTCGCCGGCCCGGCATGGCGCCTTCAGCGCCACCGGCCACACCGGCAGCACCCCGGATTGCGGCGCCGGCGGCGTCTCGCCGGGGGTCAGCACCCGCAGCGTCACGGCGAGCCCCAGTTGAGCCGCCCGAGCCTCGAGCAGGTCCGGGTCCCCTACCGCCACCAGGGTAACGTAGGCCACGCCCTCGGCGGCCAGCTGAAGCGCCAGTTCCGGGCCGATGCCGGCGGGCTCGCCGGTTGTCAGCGCCAGTACCGGCGGCTTCATGATCCGCTGGCCCCGTTCAGGCGGTTATCGATGTAGGCGCCGGCGCGGATCTCCTGCAGCCAGACTTCCATCTCGTCGTTGGCCTTGCGCTGGAAGAGGGTCTGGCGCACCTGATTGCGCTGGGTCGGATTGCGGCCCTGGCCGCCCTCGCGGTCGGCGAGCCTGACCAGATGAAAGCCGCTGGGGCTTCTGATCGGCGCGGAGACCTCACCCACGTCCAGCGACGGCACCGCCTGGGTGAAGATGCTCGGCACCTCGGCGGCCGAGCGCCAGCCCAGATCGCCACCGTTGAGGGCCTGGCCGCCATCGGATTCCGCGGCCGCCAGACTGGCGAAGTCGGCGCCATTGTCGAGCCGACGACGCAGGCCCTCGATCGTGGCACGGGCCTCGTCGACCTCGGCCTGGCTGGGCGACTGGGGCAGCGCGACCATGATGTGCGACAGGCGATAGCGCACGTCGCCGTTGGCGCCCTGCTGCTCCAGGTAACGCTCCACCTCGCGCTCGCTGATGGTGACCCGGCTGGCCACGCGGCGCTGCTGCAGCTGGCGCATCAAGAGCTCGCGACGCACATCC
Organism: Halomonas sp. YLGW01; assembly: GCF_014840935.1. Taxonomy (NCBI): domain Bacteria; kingdom Pseudomonadati; phylum Pseudomonadota; class Gammaproteobacteria; order Oceanospirillales; family Halomonadaceae; genus Halomonas; species Halomonas sp. YLGW01. Next base: position 2,795,451 of record NZ_CP062005.1, read on the forward strand.
TCGCGCACCGCGGCCAGCGTCAGGCCATCGGCCTCGAGGGTATCGGCGAACTGCTCGAGGCTCATACCGTTGCTCTCGGCGATGCCACGCACCGTGCGGTTGAGCTCGGTGTCGTCGACGCTCAGGTTGGCGTCACGGGCCATCTGCAGCTGAATCTCCTCGACGATCATGCGATCCAGCACCTGCTGTTCCAGGGCCGTATCGCTGGGCGGCGTGACGCCGCGCTTGGCCAGCTGATCGCGGGCCCGGGCGACCCGGCTCTCGAGCTCGCTGTGCATGATTGCGCCCTCGTTGACCACCGCCACGATGTGATCCAGAGGCCTGAGCTGCTGGGCCAGGGCCGTCAGCGGGGCCGCCCCCAGGGGCAGGGCCACCATCAGGGCCATGGCCAGCGGGGCGATCAGTCGACTGCGCATAAGTACCTCTTTCGTGATGATGTCTGGAACGCCGGTATCGATGCCTGCGCGCCGCGGCGCCCAAGGCTCAGAAATCGGTGGAGCGGTAGCCGGGAATGGCCTGCTCGAAGTAAGTGTCCGCTTCCTGCCCCACCCCGCCGAGGCCCTTGAAGATGAAGCGCAGGAAGATGCCGCGATCGGTGTAGTCATCGTCGATGGAATCGGCGGTATCGTTGTCCTCGACCCAGTCGCGCCACACCAGCTGCAGGCCATAGCAGCAGTCATTCCACTGCACCCCTGCCAGACGCTCCAGGGAGCGGCTGTTGGTATTGTCGTACAGGTAGCGCCCGATCAGGTCGAAGCGTGCGCCGGTACTCAGGGCGAAGGAGACATCGAACTCCTCCTGGTCATAGCCGACCTGATCTTCCTCGTCATCGGCGGAGGGGTCATAGCCCTGAAGCTCCCAGCCATAGCCGAGGTTCAGCACATGGCCATCGGGGTGGCGATAGGCGAGATCCACGCCGCTGCGCTCGGTCAGGTCGCGTTCGGTATCGTAGAGCCAGGTGGAGCCGGCGCTCCAGGCCTCATTGATCTGCCACTCGGCCTTAGTCACCAGGGGCGTGCGATCCCGGGTGGCGCGATACCAGGCGTCATAGTCGCTATCGCGATCCGGCACGTCGTTCGGGTCGCCGTCCATGTCGATGGTGCGATCCTCGAAGTAGACGCCCATGCCGATGCCGAGATCGAGGCGCTCGCGGCCGCTGTCGTCCGCCAGGAAGCGGGAACTGACGCCACCCGAGAGCCGGTTCAGATCACCGACCCGGTCCGCGCCCGAGAAGCGATAGGGCGACCACAGCTGCCCCCAGGAGAAGGCCTTCTCGCTGGTATCGAAGTCGGGGTACTCCTGCTGATCCTCGGCCGGCACATAGGCGTAGTTGAGGCGCGGCTCCAGGGTCTGACGATAGTCGCCACCGAAGGCCGACAGCTCGCGTTCGAACACCAGGCCGCCATCGATGGAGCTGACCGGCACGCTGCGGGACAGGGTGGTGGCGTTGTCGGTGTCCCGGTTGCCATAGTCGAGCTCGTAGTGGGTGGAGTCCAGGGTGACCTTCGGCTCCAGGAAGCCCCAGCTCGGGTCCGCACGCCACCCCAGCGCCGGCGCCAGGTGCACCCGGCTGCCGTTGGCGGCTTCATCGTCGTCGATGTCGCTGTCCGTCTCGTCGACGTCGCGCCAGAAGTAGGTCGCGTTGGAGCGCCACTGCTGATAGACACCGTTGTCCTGATCCCAGCGCGCGTTGGCGGTCAGGCTCGGCAGGCGGTAGAAGGGCTTGTCGTCATCATCCAGAGGATCCTCGAGCTTCTGATACCCCTGGGCGCTGGCCTCGAGCTGCCACGTCTCGCCACCATAGCCGAGGCGCGCCAGACGCGACAGCTTGTCGGTCTCGGACTCGCCGAAGTCGCGGCCGAAGTCGTCGAAGTAGGCGCCGTCGCTGGCCGCGCCATAGGCTAGCTCGTAGCCGAGCCGGGAACTCAGCTGGCCCTGGTGGTGATAGTCCATATACCAGCGGGTATCGCCATCCTCGAGTGCCGTGCTGCCATCATCGTCGCCGGCGTTGCGATCGCGGGACAGGTAGGCGCCTTCCAGGGTGCCGGAGAAGTCCCGTTGCAGGTAGCGATACTCGCCGCCCAGCAGCAGGCCGCTGTCGCTGACCCAGCGCGGGGTGATGGTGGCATCCTGATTCGGAGCGATGTTCCAGTAGAAGGGCTGCGAATAGTCGAGGCCATTGCCGGAGACACTGATCGCCGGCCACAGGAAGCCGGTCTGACGGCGGTCATCGATCGGGAAGCGCACCCAGGGCCAGTAGAAGACCGGCACCTCCTGCACCTCGAGGCGGGCGTGTTTGGCAGTACCGAAGCCCGACTCGCGATCCAGCACGATGTCGCTGCCCACCAGTCGCCACAGCGCATTGCCCGGCTCGCAGGTGGTGAAGCTGGCGTCGCTGAGCTGGTAGCGTCCGTCCTCGAGACGGGCGAGCCGCTGCGCATCGCCCCGTAGGCGGGCATCGTGAGTCACGTAGTGGGCGCTGTCGACCGAGGCGGCATCGCTGTTCAACGCCACCTCGGCGGACGCGCCGCGCACCAGCAGGCCCCGGTCGCGCAGGGCCAGCGGCCCCGAGACCTGGGCACGCTCGCGCGCAGGGCCCAGCAACACCTCGGGCGCCTCGACCTGGCTGTTGCCGCGGCGCAGCAGCACCTCGCCGGCCAAGCGCACCGTGCCGTCCTCGTCATAGCGGGCGCTGTCCGACGAGGAGCGGATAGCCTCGGGGTTCTCACCGGCCGGCAGCCGGTAGTCCGGCATCACATAGTGACCCCGGCACAGCGCATCCGCGGGTGCCTCGTCGCCCCAGGGCTGCCAGTCGAGCTGAGCCGCCGGCAGCGATGCCGGCGGAGCCGCCAGGGCATGATTGCCGGCGACGGTGGCGAGACCGGCCAGGGCACTCCAATAGTGTCGCTTGCCCATCTTCCTCGCTGTCCTTGACGGGTGAAATCGGTATTATACAGATCGCATTCCGGCTGTCTGCCACCGCTCGGCCGGCACCGCTGCCGCCCGCCGAGGTCCCGGCGGACGGCGCGCAAGACATTCAGCATGTGATGCCCCGAGGAGAGCGTCAACCCGCACACCGCGGTCGGTATCACTACAGGAGAGCCCATGCCCCCGGCCGACCCCGCACGCCTCGGCGCCCTCACCGCCTGGGCCGCCGAGCAATATGGCCTGTCGCCCGACACCCTAGAGTTGGCCCTGGCCGCCGGCGACGCCAGCTTTCGCCGCTACTACCGCCTGACGCTGCCCGACGGCGCGACCCGAATGCTGATGGACGCCCCGCCGGCCCAAGAGGACAGCCGTCCCTTCCTGGCCATCGCCACGGCCTGGCAGGCCGCCGGGCTGCCGGTGCCTCGGGTGCATCATGCCGACCTCGCGGCCGGCTTCCTAGCGCTGGACGATCTGGGCGATACCCCGCTGCAGGAACGCTTCACCTCCCCCTCGACCACCCGCGCGGGCTATGAACAGGCCATCGCGCTGATTCATGAGCTGCAGGCCAAGGCCCCCGCCGACGCCCTGCCGGCCTATGATGCCGCCCTGCTCACCCGCGAGCTCGATCTCTTCCCCGACTGGTGCCTCGAGCGCCTGCTGGGCATCGCCCCGCCGCCGGGATGGGAGTCGCTGGTGGCGCAGCTGGTGGACAGCGCCCTCGCGCAGCCGCGTGTCACCGTGCACCGGGACTTCGATGCCATGAACCTGATGGTCCATGACGATGCCCTGGTGCTGATCGATTTCCAGGACGCCGTGGCCGGCCCGCTGAGTTATGACCTGATCTCGCTGACCCGCGGACGCTACCGGCGCTTCGACACGGCAACGCTCAGGCTCTGGCAGGACGCCTTTCGTCAGCGCGCCATTGCCGATGGCCGCCTCGACCCGACCGTCGACGCCGAGCGGTTCCACTTCTGGTGCAATGCCATGGCGGCCCAGCGCTGCCTCAAGGTGCTCGGTATCTTCTGCCGCCTGACCCTGCGCGATGGCAAGGCCGGCTATCTCGCGCGCCTGCCGCACTTCCTTGCGCATCTTGATGACAGCCTAGCGCCCTGGGCCGAGTTTGCGGATATCCGTCGCTGGCTTCACGCCACCTTCACCCCGGCGCTCGAGAAAGCGCTGGCGGCGCGAGGCATCGACGCGCCGACCAGTGAAGTAATGGTCCAGGAGACGACGGCATGAAGGCAATGATCCTGGCCGCGGGGCTCGGCAAACGCATGCGCCCGCTGACCGACACCTGCCCCAAGCCGCTGCTGCCGGTGGCCGGCAAACCGCTGATCGTTCACCACCTGGAACGCCTGGCGGCCGCCGGCATCGTTGATGTGGTGATCAACATAAGCTACCGGGCCGACCAGATCATCGAGGCGCTGGGCGACGGTGCAGCTCATGGCGTCAACATCGCCTGGAGCCGGGAAGATAGCCCGCTGGAGACCGGCGGCGGCATCCACAAGGCGCTGCCGCTGCTCGGCGAGGCCCCCTTTCTGCTGATCAACGGTGACGTCTGGTGCGCGCCGGATCTCACCCGGCTGCCCATGCTGAAGGACGACCTCGCCCACCTGTGGCTGGTCGACAATCCGGACCATCACCCCGAGGGCGATTTCCACCTGGATGGCGCGGGCCGTGTCCAGGCAAGCGGCACGCCGCGCCTGACCTTCGCCGGCCTCAGCCTGATCGACCCGGCACTCCTCGCCGATACGCCCCCCGGCGCCTTCGCCCTGGCGCCGCTGCTCAGGGACGCCATGACCGCAGGCCGGGTCGCCGGCCATCATCATCGTGGCCCCTGGGTCGACGTGGGCACGCCCGAGCGCCTGGCCGCACTGGATACCCGGCTGCGCGCCATGGCAGAGTGAGCGTCTCGTTACGCCTTTGGTGCCCCTTGGCCGCGCCCCTTTTCCTCAAGCGCCGTTCGCGTGGATAGCCATTTTACCTCAGGTTTTACCCCAGCTTTTACCCCAGATGGAGAGATAGCCTCATGAAAGCCAGCGTCAAGTGGACCGATGGTCGCCAGTTCGTCGCCGAATCGGGCAGCGGCCACAGCGTGGTGATCGACGGACCGCCCGACCACGGCGGCCGCGACACCGGTCCCCGCCCCATGGAGATGCTGCTGATGGGGCTCGGGGCCTGCACCTCCTTCGACGTGCTGCAGATCCTCGAGAAGTCCCGCGCCCCGATCAGCGACTGTGTGGCCAGCATCGAGGCCGAGCGCGCCGACAGCGTGCCCAGTGTCTTCACCAAGATCCATGTCCATTTCACCGTCAGCGGCCAGGGCCTCAAGGAGAAGCAGGTCGAGCGGGCGGTGGCCCTGTCAGCGGAGAAATACTGCAGCGCCTCCATCATGCTCGCCAACGGCGGGGTCGAGGTGACGCACTCCTTCACCATCGTCGAGGACTGAATTCCGCCAAAACACCCCGGAGCGGGTGCGCCCGTGCTTCGGGGTGTGCATAATACGCGCCTTTCATGCAGCCCCGGCCAAGTCCGCCAGCCATGTCGGCTTGCGCTTGCGACACCGCCAGGCATACCACGCACTCAAGCACCTGAGGGAGGCTCGGACGTGAGCGACAATCTCCGACTCCACGGCTTCAACAACCTGACCAGTTCGTTGAGCTTCAACATCTATGACATCTGCTATGCCAAGACCGAAGATCAGCGTCGGGCCTACATCGATTACATCGACGAGCTCTACAATGCCGAGCGGCTGACGCAGATCCTCAAGGATGTCACCAATATCATCGGCGCCCATGTGCTCAACATCTCGCGTCAGGACTACGAGCCCCACGGTGCCAGCGTGACCATCCTGATCGCCGAGCATGAGCTCGAGGATCCCGCGCCGGAGCAGACCGCCCCCGGCCCGGGCCCGCTGCCGGAGACCGTGGTCGGCCACCTGGACAAGAGCCACGTCACGGTGCACAGCTACCCGGAGTCCCACCCGGACAACGGCATCAGCACCTTCCGTCTGGACATCGATGTCTCGACCTGCGGCATGATCAGCCCGCTCAAGGCGCTGAACTACCTGATCCACAGCTTCGATTCCGACATCGTCACCATGGACTACCGGGTGCGGGGCTTCACCCGCGACGTCGACGGCAAGAAGCTGTTCATCGACCACGACATCACCTCGATCCAGGACTACCTGGCCGAGGACACCAAGAACGCCTACCAGATGGTCGACGTGAACGTGTATCAGGAAAACATGTTCCACACCAAGATGTTGCTGAAGGACTTCGAGCTCGACAATTACCTGTTCGGCACCTCGCGCCGGGACCTGACCTTCGAGGAGGCGCGCGACATCGAGAGCCGCCTGCGCAAGGAGATGCTCGAGATCTTCTACTCGCGCAACATGGACTGACGAGCACTCGCCCCCGCGACACGCTCTCATGACGACGCCCCGCCAGGCTGCCTGGCGGGGCGTCGTCTGTGGGCAGTACGGTAAGCGTCAGAGCCGATAGACGCTGGTGGTCATCAGCTTGGAGACCAGCCGCATGCCGGCCTTGACCGGGGCCGGGAACTCGGCGCCACCGGCTTCCAGCGCCCAGCGTTCGTGATGGGCCTCGTCCTCACGCATCTTCTCGAGCACCGCCCGGGAGCGGCGATCTCCCGCCGGCAAGGCCTCCAGGTGCTCGTCCAGGTGCTCACCAACCTGCTCCTCGGTGGCGGCCACGAAGCCCAGGCTCACCCGGTCGCCCACCGCCCCGGCCACGGCGCCCAGCCCGAAGGAGGCGCCGTAGAAGAGCGGGTTGAGCAGGCTGGTGCGGCCGTCGAGCTCCTCGAGACGGGCATCGCACCAGGCCAGGTGATCGATCTCCTCCTGGGCGGCCTGCTCCATCTGGCTGCGAATATCGGGCAGCTTGGCGGTCAGCCCCTGCCCCTGGTAGAGGGCCTGGGCACAGACCTCGCCGGTGTGGTTGATGCGCATCAGGCCCACGGCGTGGGCGCGCTCGGTCTCGTCGAGCGCGCCGTCCTGCACCCCCGCCGCCGGGCTCGGCCGCGACGGCTGAGCGGCGTGGGGCACCAGGGTGCGAAGAATGGTATCGAACTGCTGGATCAGGTGATCGTTGCGGGAAAACTGGCGGTTCATAGGGCCCCCGTGGATGACATCTCTAGTCTACCCGAGCCGCGACGCGACCAGAAGTTCCGGCCCGCGACGAACTGCCCGACTCCTCTCCAACGCCTCGACCGACCTCATGCACCCCGGGTCCTGATCCCCCGCGATTACAGACCCGCCCGGCTAATGCAAAAGGCCCGGGGGAGTTCCCCGGGCCAAGCACCGATGCATCGGACTCGTCTGCGCCTCGACAGGCCCGCGGCCTGATACCGGCTACCGGCTACCGGTTTCCCGCTACCCCGCCGGCCAAGTGAAGTCGCGACCGCCCATCAGATGCATATGGACATGATAGACCGTCTGGCCGCCACGCTCATTGCAGTTCATCACCACCCGATAGCCCTCGTCGGCGAAGCCCGCCTGCTTGGCCAGCGAGGCGGCAGTGAACTGCAGCCGGCCGATCAGCGCCAGGTCCTCCTCGGCGATATCGTTGAGGGTCGGGATATGACGCTTGGGAATCACCAGCTGATGCGTGGGCGCCTGGGGGCTGATGTCGTTGAAGGCCAGCACCTCATCGTCTTCATAGACGATATCGGCGGGAATCTCGCGGTTGATGATCTTGCAGAACAGGCAATCCATGGTGCCCCTCCCTTCTGGAACGGTCGGTGGTGGTCGGCCTTCAGCGGAAGCGCCGCTGGGCCAGCAGGTGGCGGACCAGTGGGCCCAGGATCAGCTCCATGGCCAACGGCATGCGCGCCCCGGGCACCACCAGGGTGTGGGGGCGGCTCATGAAGGCATCCTGAATCATCGCCAGCAGGTAGGGGAAGTCCACCGTGGAAGGATCGCGGAAGCGAATCACCACGAAGGACTCGGCGTCGGTGGGGATGTCCTGGACCTCGAAGGGGTTGGAGGTATCCACCGTGGGCACCCGCTGGAAATTGATGTGGCTGCGCGAGAACTGCGGCTGGATATAGCGCACATAGTCGTGCATCCGCCCGAGGATGGTGTCGATCACCGCCTCCTGAGAGTAGCCCCGCAGCTTGGTGTCGCGATCGATCTTCTGGATCCACTCGAGGTTCATGGTCGGCGCCACCCCCACCAGCAGGTCGACGTGGCGCGCGATGTCGTGCTCAGGCGTCACCAGGCCACCATGCAGCCCCTCGTAGAACAAGAGATCGGTGCCGCTGGGCAGCGGCTGCCAATCGGTGAAGGTGCCGACCTGGTGCCCAAGCTCGATCATCCGCTTGTCTTCGGCGTGGATGTAGTGGCGGAAGGTGCCGGAGCCCTGGTCACCATACTCCTGGAACAGCGCCTCGAGGCGATCCAGCAGGTTGGCCTCCACCGCGAAGTGCGACAGCTCGTCGGTGCGCTCGGGTTCCTCGCGGAAGATCCGGGCCAGCTCGTCCTTGGTATAGCGATGGAAGGCGTCACCGTCGACGGTGGCGGCATGCACGTCCTCGCGGGTGAACATGCGCTCGAAGGTCCGGCGCACCGTGGTGGTCCCCGCCCCGCTGGAGCCGGTCACGGCGATGATCGGATATTCCCGGGACATCAGGCACCACCTTCGGGGCGAGGCCACGCCGGCGACAGGGCCTCCTGCACAGACTCGGGCACCGGCACCGGCTTGCCGGTGGCGGGGTCGAGCAGCACCAGGTTCAGTCGGGCGGTGGCCACGGGACGCTGGTCATGCTCGCGCACCACCCGGTGATAGACGCACAGCGCCTTGCCCTCGACGGGCGGAATCGCGGTCTCGACGATCAGGGCGTCGGGCCAGGCGGCCTCGCCCTGATACTGGATGGCAAGATCGGCGACCACACTCGGGCAGCCCTCCAGATCCCATTCCCGAAGCCCTCGGGAGGCCAGCGCCTCGGTCCTGGCCTCGTGCAGCAGCGATACCAGGGCATCGTGGCCCAAGTGGCGGCCGTAATTCATGTCGGTGATGCGCACCGACAGAGAGTGGCGATGCAGGATGGCGTCTGCCGGAAATTCCAGGCGTACTCGTGGCATGTCAACTCCCTGTCGTCGAAGCTCTCGTCGGGCCTATCGTCAGACCTGGGGGCGCTCAGCGCCCCCGGGCGATGGCGCGGAAGGCGATGTCGCGGCGATAGCTCATGTCCGGCCAATCGATGGCCGCCACCCCTTCGTAGGCCAGCGCCTGGGCATTCGCCACCGTGTCGCCCAGGGCGGTCACACATAGCACGCGCCCGCCGCTGGTCGCGACCCGACCTTGGTCATCCTGGGTGGTACCGGCATGGAATACCTTGCAGCCGGTATCCTCGGCGGCTTCGATGCCATCGATCACATCGCCCTTGCGGTAGCTGCCCGGGTACCCGCCAGCGGCCAGCACCACGCCGACCGCGGCTCGCTCGTCCCACTCGATGGTCGCGCGATCGAGCTCGCCCTGGCTGCCCGCCAGGCACAGCGCGGCGAGATCGGATTCCAGGCGCATCATGATCGGCTGGGTCTCCGGATCACCGAAGCGGCAGTTGTACTCGATCACCTTGGGCGCGCCGCTCTTGTCGATCATCAGTCCCGCGTAGAGGAAGCCTGTGTAGGGGTGTCCCTCGGCCGCCATGCCCTTGACTGTGGGCAGGATCACCTCGTCCATGATGCGCTGATAGACCGCCTCGGTGACCACCGGGGCCGGGGAATAGGCGCCCATGCCACCGGTATTGGGGCCGGTGTCACCGTCGCCGGCGCGCTTGTGATCCTGGCTAGTGGCCATCGGCAGCACGTGCTCGCCGTCGACCATGACGATGAAGCTGGCCTCCTCGCCATCGAGGAATTCCTCGATCACCACCCGGGCGCCGGCATCGCCGAAGGCGTTGGCCTCGAGCATGTCGCGGATCGCCGCTTCGGCCTCGGCCTCGGTCATGGCCACAATGACGCCCTTGCCGGCGGCCAGGCCGTCTGCCTTGATGACGATCGGCGCGCCCTTCTCGGCGAGGTAGGCCAGCGCCGGCTCCACGGCGGTGAAGGTCTGGTAGTCCGCGCTGGGAATCGCGTGGCGGGCCAGGAAGTCCTTGGTGAAGGACTTGGAGCCTTCGAGCTGGGCGGCGGCCTGGGTCGGGCCGAAGATCGCAAGCCCCGCAGCCTGGAAGCGGTCGACCACGCCCTCGACCAGCGGCGCCTCGGGACCGACGATGGTCAGCTCGATGGCGTGGTCGCGGGCGAAGGCCTCGAGGGCCGCCAGGTCGGTGGCCGCGATGTCGACATTGGAGACCTTGGGCTCGACCAGGCTGCCGGCGTTGCCGGGAGCCACGTAGACCGCCTCGACGCGAGGAGACTGGGCGACCTTCCAGGCCAGGGCATGTTCGCGGCCGCCGCCGCCGATGATCAGAACCTTCATCTTCAGACCTTGCTCGACTGATGGGTAGGGAGAATGCGCAATAGGTCGCGCATTATGCCAGAAAGCCGGCGGCCTTGTCGGGCGGGCTCAATCCTTGTCGCTGCCCTTGTCACCGTCCTTTTCACTGCCCCGAGGCCCCTGCTGGAAGGTCTGCTGCCAGAAGCGCATGTTTTCCTCGGCCATCTCGCGCATCATTTCCATTGGCGTATGGCGCATGGCCTCCTTCCACTGGTCCTGCATGCGCTGCTGCTGCTCCATCATCAACTGGGTACCCTGCTCCAGATACCGGGCCAGCGGCAGCGGCTGCGCCATGTCGTAGACGCGGATGAACTGGGCCAGCAGATCGTTGGAGAAGACCTCTGAATCGCCGCCGGCCTGTTCCTGTTCGATGATGATCGACAAGAGGATGGTGCGGGTCAGGTCCTCACCGGACTTGGCATCCTCGACGCGAAAGGGCACTTCCTCGAGGATCAGGTTGCGCAGGTCCTCGAGCGTCACATAGCGGCTCTGTTCGGTATCATAGAGCCGGCGGTTGGCATACTTGCGAATCACGCGCACGGACGGTGCTCCTGTTATCGGCTTTGCTGGTATTGTGCACCGCGTCTGGCGTTCTAGCCACCGTCGCCGTCTCCCTGTCATCCGCTGCGCGCCGCCGAGGCCACATGAACCTGATCCTGCTCGACCCCGCCGACCTGACCGACGACCATCACGCCTGGGTGCGCGACCCTCGGCGTCTTCGCCACCTGCGCGAGGTGCATCGCGCCCGCCCCGGCGATGAACTGACCCTTGGCGTGCGCGGCGGGGCCATCGGCCGTGGCCGGCTGGTGACGCTGGATGAAGACGGCGCCCGCTTCGCCCTCGATGCCCTCGACCAGGCCCCGCCGCCGGCGCTGGACATCGAGCTTGTCCTGGCCCTGCCCCGTCCGCGCATGCTGGCCCGATCGCTTGAGCACGTCACGGCTCTCGGCGTGAAGCGCATCACCCTGCTACACACCCGGCGAGTGGAAAAGAGCTATTGGCAGTCGCCCGAACTGTCCGAAGAGAAGATCCATCAGCACCTGGTGCTGGGCCTCGAGCAGGCCCGCGACACGGCCCTGCCCGAGGTACACCTGGAAACCCGCTTCAAGCCCTTCGTCGAAGATCGCCTGCCGGCGCAGCTCAAAGGGCGCACCGGCCTGCTCGCCCATCCCGGCATGGAGGCGGCCTGCCCCCGCGGGCTCGAGGCCCCGGCGACCCTGGTGGTGGGCCCCGAGGGCGGTTTCATCCCCTATGAGGTGGAGGCGCTATTGGCGGCCGGCTGCCAGGGCATTCACCTGGGCCGCCGTATCCTGCGGGTCGAGACGGCGGTCGTCGCCCTGCTGGCACGGCTCGGCTAGCTCGGTTCGACTAGCTCGGCTCGACGGGGCACGCACGGGTGAGCCGAGGCCTCCGGCAAAGGGCCGGCGGGCCACCCTCACTCCTGCAGCCGCTCGAGCAGCGACACCGTGGCGAAGCCGTCTGGCGTCAGGCCCTGGGAGGCCTGGAAGGCGCGCAGCCCGGCGCGGGTATTGGGTCCCATGATGCCATCCGGCGTGCCGGTGGCGAAGCCGCGGGCGTTGAGCGCGCGCTGCAGCTCGCGCACCTGAGCTCGGGAAAGCGGTGTCTCCTGGCGCGGCCAGTCGGCACGGATGCCCGGCTCCCCCGCCACGCGGCGCGACAGCGTGCCCACAGCCAGCGCATAGCTGGTGGCGTTGTTGTAGCGCAGGATAGCGCGATAGTTGCCACCGACCAGGAAGGCGGGGCCCCGGGCGCCAGCGGGGGCGAGGATCGACGCCTGGCCGAGCGTCGGCAGCGCGCCGCCGTCCACCGCGCGCACGCCCTGCTTAGCCCAGGCCTCGCTCGCGCGCCGGGTGGCGAGCTCGGTCTGGGCGTAGTCGAAATCGGGCGGCAGACGCACCTCGATGCCCCATGGCTCGCCGGCCTGCCAGCCGGCCCGGGCCAGGTAGTTGGCGGTGGAGGCCATCACGTCGGGGATACTGCCCCAGATGTCACGGCGGCCGTCACTATCGCCGTCTTCGGCATAGGCCAGGTAGCTCGAGGGCAGAAACTGGGTGTGCCCCATGGCCCCCGCCCAGCTACCGATCATGCGCTCCGGGGCGATATCGCCGGCCTCGATGATGCGCAGCGCGGCGATCAGCTCGCCGCGGGCGAAGTCGCGGCGGCGGCCGTCGAAGGCCAGGGTCGCCAGGGCGTCCAGGGTCGAGAAACTGCCGAAGTGGCTGCCGTAGTTGCTCTCCACGCCCCAGATCGCCACCACCACCTCGGCCGGCACGCCATAGCGACCGGCCATGCGCTCGGCGGTGGTGCGGTGCTCGGCCAGGCGCTCGCGCCCGGTGTTCACCCGGGTCGACGACACGGCACTGTCCAGGTATTGCCAGATGGGGCGCACGAACTCGGGCTGGGCCCGGTCGTACTCGAGAATCTTCGGCCGGTAGCGGACATCGGCCAGGACGCGATCGAGGGTCGACGCGGCGATGCCCTCGGCCCGCGCCTGGCGGCGGAAAGAAGCGAGCCAGGCATCAAAAGACGCCGGCCGCTCGGCGGTGACTGGCTCAGCGGACGTATCGCCGAGGGACGTCTCGGAAGACACGGATGAAGCCTGGTCTTGAGTCTGGTTTCGAGCCGAGTCTTGAGCCTGAGCCTGGCTCAGGGGACTGCCCTGACAGCCGGCCAGCGCGCCGAGCAACAGCGCGCCTACGAGGATCCTGCGCATCGCGGGTGATACTCCATCATCACGGGGGTAGGCAGGCATCATCGCGCAGATCCCCCTACGTCACCAGCCTTACCCACCCCGGCTTTGGTTCACTCCATCTAAGGCCCCGCACGGCGCACGCTCAAGGCTTCTCCCAACGCCTGCTCAGGACACTGGCCACAGGCGGGCGATCACCAGCAGATGGCAGACCACCACCACCGCGGTCAGAACGTTGCGCAGCCTGCGGTACCAACTGGGCAGGCCGGCCACGCTCGCCGGACTGGCCTCAAGGCCTCGCACCGCCAGGAACCCCAGCATCATGACCAGGGCCCCCGGCAGCCCGCCCCACAAGAGCCCCGGCCAGGCGATCAGGCTCGGGGCCATGCTCGCCACCAGTCGGCGGCGAAAGGCGGGGCTCGAGGGGGCATCACGGCCCATGGCCAACCCCCAATGGATGCCACCGAGGAAGGACAGGATCACCGCGCCGTAGGCGAGAAAGGCCGCCAGCGCCGGCACCTGCCAGGCAACCGGTGCCCACCAGCCGCCCAGGGCCGTGACCACGAAGGGGATCAGGCCGGCCAGGCCGAGCAGGATGGGCAGACGGGGCTCACCGGAGGGGAACAAGAGGCGCATCAGGTCTCCTTGGCAGGGTCATCGTTTGCGAGGACATCATGACGCCTGGCTTGCGGCATCAGCTCGGTCTCCCAGGCGGCAGGCATGACGCCGGGCGGAGAGAAGGTTTCGGGCGCCGCCCGCCAGGGCTGGTGGCGGGTGGCGCCTTGAGCCAGGCCTGTGAGCTCGGGTAGCCAATGGCTCACATAATCGCCAGCCGGATCATAGCGGCGCGCCTGCCAGAGCACGTTGAAGTAGCGCTCCCGGCCCGCCTCACGCCCCACGCCGGCCACATAGCCCCAGTTCCCCCAGTTGCTGGCCACGTCGAAGTCGATCAGGCAATGCTCGAACCAGGCCGCCCCCAGCCGCCAGTCGATGCCCAGATCATGAACCAGGAAGCTCGCCACGTTCTGGCGCCCCCGGTTGGACAACCAGCCAGTCGCGGCGAGTTCGCGCATGCCGGCATCGATGAAGGGCACCCCGGTCTTGCCGCGACACCAGTCGATAAAGGCGGGGGGCGGCGCGGGCAGCGCACGGGAGCCAAAGAGCCGATCGCCTTCCCCGCGGGCAACCCAGTGGAAGTAGTCCCGCCACAGCAGCTCGAAGATGACCCAGTAGCTCGACGCACAGGCACCCTGCTCCGCTTCCCAGGCGCGTACCCGATCATGGACCTGGCGCGCCGAGAGACAGCCCGTGGCCAGCCAGGGCGACAGCCGGGTCGAGAAGTCGCTGCCCTTGAGGCCGTTGCGGGTCTGCTTATAGCGGGCGATGGCGCCGCTGTGCCAGAGATAGTGCTCGAGTCGCGCCAGGCCGGGCTCTTCACCGCCGTGGAAGCGGAACTCGCCGCGGGCATCCGCCTGCCAAGCCGCGGCCTCGGGGCAGAGTCGCTTGAGGGGCGGCAGGCCACGGGGCGCCCGTTCCGGCCACAGGGGCAGGGTGACCGGCGCGGGGCTAGCCGCCGGCACCGCCCACCCCGCCTCCATGTGGCGACGAAAGGCCGAGAAACTGCTCGGCAGGGCCTCGAGGGCGAAGGGCAGCGCTTCTTGCTCGAACAGGGTGCCGCTTTCGCATCGCCGAAGGTCACAGCTCGCGGGCAGCCGTTCGGCCAGGCTCGACAGGTCGGCGGTCTCGTCATGACCGGGGGCGTCGCGCACATGAACGCGACAGACATCTAACCCAGCGGCAAGCTCCGAGATCACCGCAGGCGGGTCGCCGATGCGTACCAGCAGGTCGCTGCCTCGCGTCAGCAGCTCGCCTCGCAGGGCGATCAGGCTCTGCCAGAGAAAACTCAGCCGCGCCGGGCCGATGCGCCTGACGGTCAGCCCCGGTGCCAGAGGCGCCAGCCAGCGCTCGTCGAGCACGTAGACACACAACAACGAGGCCGGCGGCGCATCGAACTGAAACAGGGGGTTGTCGCCCAGGCGCAGGTCATCCCGCAGCCACACCAGTTCGGGGCTCACGAGGCCCTCCTGGCGCGACGCGCCTCGCGGCGGCAGCGCTCGCTGCAATGCTGCACCTCATCCCAGCAACGAGCCCACTTGCGCCGCCAGCGGAAGGGACGCTCGCACTGACGGCAGGTCTTGACGGGAAGCTCGGCCTTGCGTCGCATGCCACCCCCTTGGCCATGCCCGACGGCAGGCCCGCACAGTTGGACAAAAAAATATATAAGTACAGCTATTGTACATGATAATGACCGGGCAGGAAGGCATCACGAAGAAGGCCGCCCGAGGGCGGCCTTCACGAGGGCGAAATGCGACGAAGAGCCGGCTCAGCCGGCCTCATCGGACTCTCCGGGGGCACGGGCGGCATTGGCCTCGGTCTCCCGATGGCTGCTGAGCCGGTGGGTGACCGGGTCATAGTTGGGCCTGAGCTCATCTTTGATCGTGCCGCTCCACAGGCGCGTGCCGACGAAGTACCCCGCCCGCCCGATCACATGGGCGGCCACCGGTGCGGTCAGCAGGATGAAGAGTATGACCCCGAAGGCCCGGGCCACCACGGCCTCGACGGCGAAATGCAGCGCCACCGCCAGCATGATCAACGAGACACCGAGGGTCGCGGCCTTGGTGGTGGCGTGCATGCGAGTCATCAGGTCGGGCAGGCGCAGCACGCCGAGGGCGGCCACCAGCATGAAGGCGGACCCGGCCAGGATCAGGACGCTCTCGATCGGTTCAATCATCCCGCGGCCCTCCTCGCTCCAGGAAACGGGCGAAGCCGATGGTGGCCATGAAGGCCATCAGCGCCATGACGATGGCCACATCCAGCAGGCTCGGCACATCGGTGGCGATGGCAATCAGGCCGATCATGCCGACGAGGATCGCCGAGAAGAGCTCCAGCGCTACCACCCGGTCCGGCAGGCTGGGGCCTCGATAGAGGCGCACGAAGGCCAGGCACAGTGCCAGCGCCATCATGGCAAGACTCACAAGGATGATGCTCGACAAGGGACTCTCCTCCCGTCGCTAGTGAAACAGGGCCAGTGCCCGGCGCTCCAGTTCGGCCAGGCTGCGCCGAAGCGCCGGCTCGTCGTCCAGGAACATGGCATGGATATAGAGCACCTGCCGATCGTCGGACACGTCCAGGCTCAGGGTCCCCGGTGTCAGCGAGATGAGGTTGGCGACGAAGGCGATCTCGAACTCGGTCCTGGCCTTCAGCGGCATGGCGATCACCCCCGGCGTCATGTACCAGGGCGGCGTCACGATGTCATAGGCGACCTTGAGGTTGGCGGCCACCAGCTCCTTGAGGAAGAAGCCGATGAAGCGGACCAGGCGCGGCAGGCGCTGCGCATAGCCGGCCAGGGCCGGCACCTGAGGCTGGATAAGCGCCAGCGCCAGATAGCCGAAGACCAGCCCGGCCAGCAGGCTGCCCCCGCTGAAGTCGCCGGTGAGCACCACCCAGGCCACGCCGAGCAACAGGTTCCAGGCGGCTCCGGTCATGGCATCTCCTCCCCGGTTGCGCCTAGCACGGCCTCGATATAGCGATCGGGCGCCAGCAGCTGACCCGCAGAGGCCTCGGCCAGGGCATAGAGGGGCTCGGCGTTGAGGCCGATGAACAGGGTACAGAGCGAGAGCCCTACCACCGGCGTGGCCATCAGCCACATCTCCCGCTGGCCCACCGCCCTGAGGGCGCCGGCGTCCTCTTCCTCAGGCGGCGCCTTCCAGAACACCTCGGCCCAGATCTTGATCATCGAATAGAGCGTCAGCAGCCCCACTAGCAGGGCGATGAAGGTCACCCCATAGGCCTCTGCCTCGAGGCCGGCGCGGATGACGATGAACTTGGCGAAAAAACCAGAGAGGGGCGGCATGCCCGCCAGCGACAACGCCGGGATCAGGAACAGCACGGCAAGCCAGGGGTGGCTGCGATACAGCCCGCCCAGCGACTCGAGCCGATAGCTGCCCTGGAGCCGGTGGACGATGCCGCTGATCAGGAAGAGGGTCGTCTTCACGATGATGTGGTGCATGATGTAGAAGACCCCGCCGATGATCGCCAGCGGCGTGAACAGCGCCAGCCCCAGGAGCATGTACCCGATCTGGCTGACGATATGGAAGGACAGGATGCGCCGGAACTCGAACTGCGCCGCCGCCCCCAGCACCCCGGAGAGCATGGTCAGGCCGGCGCCCCACAGCAGAATCTCGTGGGTATAGCCCGGGCTTTGGTGAAAGATCAGCGTGAAGACCCGAAACAGCGCATAGACGCCGACCTTGGTCAGCAGGGCGGCGAACAGCGCCGAGACCGCCACCGGCGGGGTGTGATAGGAGGCCGGCAGCCAGAAAAACAGGGGAAAGGCGGCGGCCTTGATGCCGAAGGCCACCATGAACATCATCGCCAGGACATCGGCCATGCCGCCGTCCTCGCGGGTCGCCAGACGGCGGGCGATGTCGGCCATGTTGAGCGTGCCCACCATGCCGTAGAGCAGCCCCACCGCGACCAGGAAGATCACCGAGGAGACCAGGTTAAGCGTGACGTACTTGATCGCCCCTTCCATCTGCGCCTTCTCGCTACCCAGGATCAGCAACGCGAAGGAGGCCACCAGCATCACTTCAAACCAGACATAGAGGTTGAAGATGTCGCCGGTGAGAAAGGCGCCGGCCACGCCGGCCAGCAGCAGATGCATCAAGGGAAAGTAGCCATAGGCCTCGTGACCGCGTCCCACCGTCGCCAGCGAGAAGAGCGCCACCGCGAAGCCGATCATGCCGGTGAGCACCACCATGATCGCGCCGAGCAGGTCGGCCACCAGGCTGATGCCGAAGGGGGCCGCCCAGCCGCCCATGTGCATGACCTGGATGCCGTCGCCCCGTACCGTGGCGAGCAGCCACAGGCTGGTGACCAGCAGGCCGGCCGTCCCGGCCACCGCGATGAATCGCTGCATGCTGCGGGAGCGCCAGAACACCAATGAGACGGCGCCCGCGAACAGCGGGATGAGAATGGGCAGCGCGACCTGGGGCATCATGTGTCAGTGTCCTTCATCTGATCCAGATCATCGGCGCCCACGATCTCCCAGGCGCGACGCACCAGCACCACGGCGAAGGACAGCACCCCGAAGGCGATGACGATCGCCGTGAGCACCAGCGCCTGAGGCAGCGGGTCGGCCACCGCCGCCTCGGGGGCGGCCAGGCCCTTCGGCACCAGGGGCGGGGCGCCCCGCACCATCCCCGCCGTGGCGAAGATCAGGAGGTTGGCGGCATTCGAAAGCAGGATCAGCCCGATCACCAGCTTGACGATCGAGCGCCGCAGCATCATGTAGATGGCGGCGGCAAACAGGATGCCGATGGTGATAGCCATCAAGGGCTCCATGGGATCTCCTTAACCGTCGTGGTTGGCCGGGTCGTGGTCGGTCTGCTCATGGTCGGCGTGGTCGGTATCGACCAGGGCGGTGATGGCGGTCAGCACCGAGCCCACCACCACCAGGTAGACGCCGATATCGAAGATCAGGGGCGTCGAGGCCTTGAAATCGATGACCGGAATCGTCCACCACTGGGCGGTGAAGAACGGCTCGCCGGCCCACCAGCCGGGCAGCGTCGAGATCACGCCGAACAGGAGCCCCATGCCGATCAGGTCGCGGGGCGACACCTTCAGCATCTCGGCCAGCGCATGCCGTCCCTGGGAAAAGAGGTAGAGGGCGAAGGCGCCCGCGGCCACCAGTCCGGCGATGAAGCCGCCGCCCGGCTCGTCGTGCCCCCGCAGCAGCAGGAACACCGAGAACAGCAGCTGCAGCGGTAGCAGCAGGCGTGCCGCCGCATTGAGGATCAGGGTGCCCGATCTACCCATGGTCGTCCTCCGTCGGCGCGAGGTTGCGTCGGCCATCGCGATCGCCGCCTTCGGCCGGTTCGGCATGGAAGCGCAGCATGGCGAAGACCCCGATGGCGGCCAGGGCCAGGACGAACATCTCGCCCAGGGTGTCCAGCGCCCGGAAGTCCACCAGGATGACATTGACGATATTGTGGCCGTGCCCCAACGGCTGGCTGTTGGCAACCATGTAGTCCGAGATCCGGGGCAGTCGCTCGCCCGAAAGCACCGCGAGCATCAGCAGCGTGATCAGTCCCCCGGTGAGGCTCGCCACCACCAGGTCGCGCAACCGCTCCAGCGGCGTGGACAGGGTGGCGAAGCGCGGCAGGCGGAACAGCACCAGCACCAGCAGGATCACCGTCAGCGTCTCGACCAGCAGCTGGGTGATGGCCAGGTCCGGCGCGCTGAAGAGCACGAAGGTCAGGGCGATGGAGAACCCCATGACGCCGAGCGCGGCCACCGCCGCCAGGCGTGAGCGCATCACGCAGGCCGCCACGGCACCGGCGATCATCAGGCCGGCGATGACCGCCTCATGGAAGTAGACCGACAGGGCCACATCGAGGGCGAGGCCGTGCCGGAAGAGCAGCGCATGCCCGACGAGCCCCACCAGCACCAGCAGGGTCATCACCAGGTAGTTGCGGATATAGCCGTTCTGCAGGAAGCGGGTCTGGCCATCCGCCAGGGCCACCAGCCCCGCCATCAGCGCCTCGTAACCGGCCTCGGGACCGTAGCGCATCAACGGCGTGAGGCGGGCGAGTCCGACGCATAGCCGATCCCAGTGGCGATAGGTCAGAAGGCCCAGCACAAGGCTCACAAGGGATAGCCCGAGCGGCAGGTTGAAGCCGTGCCACAGTGCCAGGTGAACCCCGGCCCCCGAGACGCCTCCAGCCTCCATGACGGCGGCGACCAGGGGATCCAGCAGTCCCGGCGCCAGGCCGAAGACCAGCGACAGCGCGGCCAATAGCCCGGGGCCTGCCAGCATGGCACGGGACGGATCATGAGGGGTTTTCGGCGTGGTTTGCCGATGGCCGAAGAAGGGTCGCAGGATAACGATGGCCGCGACCGCCAGGGTCAGGAAGGCCGCCGTGAAGGCCAGCAGCAGGATCAGGGGGCGCCAGGCGGGTGCCTCCAGCACCGACGTCAGCATCAGCTCCTTGCCCACGAAGCCCAACAGGGGCGGCAGGCCGGCCAGCGACAGGCCGGCGACCCCGGCCACCACTGCAGTCGCCGGCATGACCCGGCGCAGCCCGCCCATGGCCGTGACGTCCTTGGTGCCGGTCTCGTGATCGAGGATGCCGGCCACCATGAACAGCGCCCCCTTGTACAGCGAGTGTGCCAGCAGGAAGACCGCGAAGGCGGTCAGCGCACCAGCGGTGCCGATCCCCAGCAGCAGGGTCAGGGTACCGAGCGCCATCACCGTGGAGTAGGCGAGCAGTTTCTTGACGTTGGTGTGCTGGATCGCCAGGACGGCCCCGGTGGCCATGGTCAGCGCGCCCACCAGCGACAGGCTGAGCATCCAGGCTTCGGTACCGCCCAGGGCGGGGTGCAGCCGCGCCAGCAGGTAGATGCCGGCCTTGACCATGGTCGCCGAGTGCAGGTAGGCGGAGACCGGCGTCGGCGCCGCCATGGCGTTGGGCAGCCAGAAGTGGAAGGGAAACTGCGCCGACTTGGTGAAGGCGCCCAGCAGCACGCAGATCAGCAGAGGCGTATAGAGGGCGTGACCGCGCAGGGCATCGCCGCGCTGGACGAGTTCATGCAGCGACCAGCTGTCACCGGCCAGGGCCAGCAGCACGAGGCCGGCCAGCAGCGCCAGGCCACCACCGACGGTAACGAACAGGCCCTGCAGGGCCGCCTTGCGGGCGCCAGGGTCGGTATGGTTGAAGCCGATCAGCAGGTAGGAGGTGATGCTGGTCAGCTCCCAGAACACGAACAGCGTGATCAGGTTGTCCGCCAGCACCAGGCCCAGCATCGACATCATGAAGGCGGTGATCACCACCAAGAAGCGCGGCAGGTCGCGATGGCCGCGCAGGTACTCGCCCGAATAGATCAGCACCAGGGCACCGATGCCAGTGATCAGCAGGGCAAACAGCCAGGAGAGGCCGTCGATCAGAAAGGTCAGGGTGATATCGAGGCCGGGCACCCAGGCCCATTCGAGCAGCAGAACCTCACCCGAGGCGATGCTCGGCCACAGCCCGACCAGCCAGGCCGCCAGAGCCGCGGGCAGCAGCGCCATCACCAGCGGGGTGCGCGCGCCAAACCAGTGATGCAGCAGCGGGGCCATGGCCGCCACCGCGAAGCCTCCCAGCACAGCCAGTTGCATGCAGATGCACCTCCCTCGCCAGTGGAGGAATCCGGCGCGATAGACCCGCCGATTCGCTTGGCCGAGTCTATAGAGATAACGCATTGAAAGGCAAGGAGGCAGCGAGCGGGCGAGCTTTGAGGTAGAGTGGCAACTTAGCCATGGGAGGGCAGGCGCCCCGCCCCGGGGCGCCCATGATCATCGGTCACGGACGTCTCCTTAGTGCGCCTGTCGCTCCTGTATCACGTCCCGTGCAGGAAGACCGATCGATGACATTGCTGTGGATAGCCCTGTTGCCCCTGCTAGGGGTGCTGGTGCCCGCGCTCACCGAGCGACGCGGCCGACGTTTCTGCTCCTTGGCGACGGGGGTGCTGCCCGCCCTCGCCCTGTGGCTGACCCTGAGCCAACTGCCCGCGCTGGCGGACGGCGAGACGCTGCGCTTTGCCGTCGACTGGATTCCCGCCCTGGGCCTCGATCTGGCCTTCCGGCTGGATGGCCTGTCGGTGCTGTTCAACCTGCTGATTCTGGGAATCGGCCTGTTGATCCTGCTCTATGCCCACCATTACCTCTCGCCGGAGGAGCCCTTCGGACGCTTCTATGCCTATCTGATCCTGTTCATGGCCTCCATGGTCGGGATCGTGATGGCCGACAACCTGCTGCTGCTGTGGCTGTTCTGGGAGATGACGAGCCTCTCCTCCTTTCTGCTGATCGGCTTCTGGTCACGGCGCAGCGACGCCCGCAAGGGCGCGCGTATGGCGCTGACCGTGACCGGCGCCGGTGGCCTGGCCCTGCTCGCGGGGCTCCTGCTGCTGGGCGACATGGTCGGCAGCTTCGATATGAACGTGGTGCTCGACAGCGCCGATATCATCCTCGCCGACCCGCGCTACCCCCTGATGCTGGGGCTGGTACTGCTGGGCGCCTTCACCAAGTCGGCGCAGTTTCCCTTCCAGTTCTGGCTGCCTCACGCCATGGCGGCGCCGACGCCGGTCTCCGCCTATCTTCACTCCGCGACCATGGTCAAGGCCGGCATCTTCCTGATGGCCCGCCTGCACCCGGCCGTCGCCGACAGCGAGCTGTGGACGGTGACCGTGTCCCTGGTCGGCATGACCACCATGCTCTATGGCGCCTGGTTCGCCCTGCTCAAGACCGACCTCAAGGGTATCCTGGCCTTCTCGACGGTCAGCCACCTGGGCCTGATCACCGTGCTATTGGGCATCGGCAGCCCCATGGCGGTACTCGCGGCCCTCTTTCATATCCTCAACCACGCCGCCTTCAAGGCCGCCTTGTTCATGAGCGCGGGGATCATCGATCATGAGACCGGTACTCGCGAACTCGGCCGCCTGGGCGGACTGGCGCGCGCCATGCCGGTCACCGCGCTACTGACCAGCGTGGCAGGGGCCGCCATGGCCGGCGTGCCGCTGCTCAACGGCTTCATCTCCAAGGAGATGTTCTTCACCGAGGCCCTGGCCACTCCGGTGCTGGGGGGCCTGAGCTGGCTGCTGCCGGCCCTGGCCACCCTGGGCGGGGTGCTCTCGGTGGCCTATTCGCTGCGTCTGGTGCATGCGGTGTTCTTCAAGCCGGCCAAGGAGGCGCCCCCCCATGAGCCCCATGAGCCGCCCTGGCTGATGCGCGCCCCGGTGGTGCTGCTGGCCCTGGTATGCGTGGCGGTAGGCCTGGCACCGGTACTGGCGGAAGGCCTGCTGAGCCTGGCCGTGGCGTCGGTGCTGGGCGAGCCCTTCGCCTTCCACCTGGCGATCTGGCACGGGGTCAACCTGCCGCTGCTGATGAGCCTGGTGGCGCTGGTGGTGGGGGGAATCCTCTACTGGCGCCATGCCGATCTGCGCCGGGGCCTGCGGGGCTTTCGGCCGGTGGACGCCCGGCTGGTGTTCGAGGCCTCGCTGCAGCGACTCGGCCGCGGCGCCGAGGGTCTCCTTGCCCACTTCGACGGCGCCTCGCTGCAACGCTACATGGCGCTGCTGCTGACCGCCGCGCTGGTGATGGGAGGGCTCGGGCTGGCCGAGATGCCCAAGCTCACCGGTAGCCTGGGCAACCAGCCCGTCGACGGCATCCTGCTGCTGGGGGCCGGACTGCTGATCTTCGGTGGACTGGGCACCGCCGCCACCCATCGCTATCGCCTGATCTCGCTGCTGATGCTCTCGGTGGTGGGACTGGTGGTCGCCCTGACTTTCGCCCGCTTCTCGGCCCCCGACCTGGCGCTGACCCAGCTCTCGGTCGAGGTGGTGACCATGATCCTCTTGATGCTGGCGCTATTCTTCCTGCCCCAGAAGACCGCGCGAGAGTCCTCCCATCGCCGCAACCTGCGCGACCTGGTGCTGGCCGGCACCCTGGGCATGGTGGTGGCGAGCCTCAACTACGCGGTGCTGACCCGAGACAATGCGCCCATCTCCAGCTTCTTCCTGGACAACAGCGTGCCCGGCGGCGGCGGCCACAATGTGGTCAACGTCATCCTGGTCGACTTCCGTGGCTTCGATACCCTCGGCGAGATCACCGTGCTGGCGCTGGCGGGGCTGGCCATCTTCAAGCTGCTCAACCGGCTGCGGCTGTTCATGCCCCATAGCGACGGCGAGGGACGGCTATGGTCGCCAGACCGCTACCCGGCCATCCTGACCTCGATCTCCATGGCGCTGCTGCCGCTGGCGCTGCTGGTGTCGGCCTTCATCTTCCTGCGCGGCCACAACCAGCCCGGCGGCGGCTTCATCGCCGGCCTGATCACGGCGGTGGCCCTGATCCTGCTCTACATGGCGCGAGGCGTGGACTGGGCGCAGCAGCGGCTCAACTTCCCCTATCAGCCGGTGGCCATCGCCGGCGTGGCCATCGCCACGCTGACCGGGCTGGGCAGCTGGCTGTTCGGCCATCCTTTCCTGACCTCGGCCTTCGGTCACTTCCACCTGCCGCTGGTCGGCGACTTCGAGCTGGCCACCGCCATGCTCTTCGATCTCGGCGTCTATCTGGCCGTGGTCGGCGCGACCCTGATGATCCTGGCCAACCTGGGCAAGGTCACCACCCCGCACCGTCCGGTCAAGGAGGCTACCAGTGCCTCCGAGGCCGACGCCTCTTCTCGATCCGGCAAGGAGAAACGCTGATGGAAAGCCTCTATGCCATCACCACCGGCGTGCTGACCGCCTGTGGCCTCTATCTGGTATTGCGCGGCAGCACCTTTCCGGTGGTGGTCGGCCTGACCCTGCTCTCCTATGCGGTGAACCTCTTTCTGTTCTCCATGGGCGGGCTGACCACCGACGGCGCCGCCATCCTCGACGGGGCGGGCGACTACGCGGACCCGCTGCCTCAGGCGCTGGTACTGACCGCCATCGTGATCGGCTTCGCCATGACCGCCTTCGTGGTGATCCTGGCCATGCGGGCCCGCAGTGAGGCCGGCAACGATCACGTAGACGGTCGCCGGCATGAAGACGGGGAGGGCCGCTCGTGATGCAGCATCTGATCGTCCTGCCCGTGGTGCTGCCGCTGATCGCCGGCATCCTGCTGCTGTACCGCGGCCATGGCGCCACCCACTTCAAACGCCTGGTGGGAGGCCTGGCCACCGCCCTGCTGGTGGTGATCGGCATCGTGCTGGTGGCGCGCGCCAGCAGCGGCGAGATCACCTACTATGCCTTGGGCGACTGGCAGCCGCCCTTCGGCATCGTGCTGGTGCTCGACCGGCTATCCGCCATGATGGTGCTGCTCACCGCAGTGCTCGCCCTGGGCGCCGTGGTGTTCGCCAGCGCCGGCGACGACGAACGGGGCAGCAACTTCCACGGCCTCTTCCAGTGGCAGCTGATGGGCATCAACGGCGCCTTCCTCACCGGCGACCTGTTCAACCTGTTCGTGTTCTTCGAGGTGCTGCTGCTGGCCTCCTACGCCCTGCTGCTGCACGGCGGCGGCAAGGCACGCATCATGGCCGGAGTGCACTATGTGGTGCTCAACCTGGCCGGCTCCTCGCTGTTCCTGATCGCGGTGGGGGTGCTCTATGGCGCCACCGGCACCCTGAACATGGCCGATATGGCCATGCGCCTGGGCGAGCTGCCCGCGGAGCGGGCCGGGCTGGTCACCGCCGGCGGCCTGATGCTGCTGGTGGTCTTCGGCCTCAAGGCCGCGATCCTGCCCCTCTACTTCTGGCTGCCCCGCGCCTATGCCGCCGCCCCGGCCCCGGTCGCGGCGCTGTTCGCGATCATGACCAAGGTCGGCATCTACGCCATCCTGCGGGTCTATTCGCTGGTCTTCGGCGACGAGGCCGGCGCCCTGGCCCAGCTGGGCCAGGGCTGGGTCTGGTGGCTGTCGCTGGGCACCCTGGCGGCGGCCGGGGTAGGCGTGCTGGCCGCCCGCGACCTGCGCCTGCTGGTGGCCTACCTGGTGCTGGTCTCGGCGGGCACCCTGCTGGCCGGCATCGGCATGGGCTCGCCATCCGCCATCGCCGCCCTGCTCTACTACCTGCTGCATACCACCCTGGTCACCGGCGGCCTCTTCCTGCTGGCCGAGCTGATCGGGGTGCAGCGTGGCAAGGCCGGCACCCGGCTGGTCAAGGGCCGCCCGCTGCGCAACGGCGGCCTGCTCGCCGGCCTGTTCCTGATGGGCGCCGCGGCGGTGGCCGGTTTGCCGCCCCTGTCCGGCGCCATCGGCAAGGCCCTGCTGATGATGGCGGCGAGCCCCGCCCAGCAGCCCTGGCTGTGGCCGCTGCTGCTGCTGGTGGGACTCTGTTCGCTAGTGGCACTGTCCCGTGCCGGCTCGACGCTGTTCTGGCGCAGCCATGAGGGCGAACCCAGCGATACGCCGCTGAAGCGGCGTCAGCTGTTCGGCGTGCTGTGGCTGCTCGGCGCCTCCCCGCTGCTGGTGGCCCTGGCCGGCCCGGTCAGCGACTATACCCGGGCGACCGCCGACCAGCTGGCCGCACCCCAGATGATGATCGATGCGCTGATCAACGACGCAGGAGACACGCCATGATCAAGCCCCGTCCCTGGCTCCCCACGCCCCTGCTTTCGATCCTGCTGCTGGTGGTCTGGCTGCTGCTGGCGCGCAGCACCGCCTTCGGCCAGGTGTTGCTGGGCGGATTCCTGGCGATCGTGATTCCCCTGGCCACCCACCGCTTCTGGGATGCCCAGCCTCACGTGGCCAAGCCCTTCCTGCTGCTGCGGTTCGTGCTGCGGGTGCTCTGCGACATCCTCGTCGCCAACATCGAGGTGGCCTGGCTGATCATCAATCCATGGCGGCGGCTGCGGCCCCACTTCGTGGAATACCCCCTGATGCTCGAGGACCGCTTCACCATCACGCTGCTGGCCAACACCATCAGCCTCACGCCGGGCACGGTGTCGACCAACCTGCGCCTGGATGGCAAGACGCTGTTGATTCACGCCCTGGACGTAGACGACGAGGAGGCACTGATCGCCCATATCCGCCGACGCTACGAACAGCCGCTCAAGGAGATCTACGAATGCTAGACACTGCCCTGTGGATCAGCATGGCACTGGTGGTCGCGGCCCTGCTGCTCAACGTCTACCGCCTCGCGGTCGGGCCGGACATGCCCGACCGGCTCCTGGCCTTGGATACCATGTACGTGAATTCCATCGCCCTGATCGTGCTGATGGGACTATGGCTGAACACCAAGACCTACTTCGAGTCGGCGCTGCTGATCGCCATGCTCGGTTTCATCAGTACCGTGGCGGTCTGCAAGTACCTGTTGCGCGGCGACATCATCGAATAGGAGGCGTCATGACGCTGTATGTGATTCTGGAAGGCGTGATCGCCTTCCTGCTGGTCGCCGGTGGCGCATTCGCCTTCATCGGCTCGCTGGGCATGGCCCACCTGCGGGATTTCTACATGCGCCTGCACGGCCCCACCAAGGCCACCACCCTGGGCATCGGCTGCATGCTGATCGCCTCGATGCTCTATTTCTGGGTCCTCGAGGGCAAGCCCGACATTCAGGAAATGCTGATCACGCTGTTCCTGTTCATCACCGCCCCGGTCAGCGCGCACCTGCTCGCCAAGACCGGCCTGCACCTGAAGCTCAGGCACGCCGACAAGACCCGAGGCAAGCCGGTGGAACTGCAGCGCGAGGAGGTCGGCGAGAAGCCGGTGCTGCACCCGGACAGGGGGCATGGCTGATCCTGCCCGCCCCACCAGGACCCGCACCACCAGGGCCCGCACCACCACGACCCGCACCACCACGACCCGCACCATCACAATAAGGCCCCGTACATCGCGTTCGGGGCCTTCGTCTATCGGGACGGCGCCGCGCCGGCGCTCTTCATACTCATACCGGGCCTAGAGCCAGCCGCCAAGTTCCTGCTTCACGATGGCCGTCAGCACATCGATGTGCGCCTCATCGGCATTGAGGCAGGGCACATAGGTGAAGGTCTCGCCCCCGGCGGCGAGGAAGGCCTCGCGAATCTCCTGCTGGACCTCCTCGAGGGTCTCGACGCAGTCCGAGGCGAAGGCCGGGGAGATCACCGCGATGTGCTTCTTCCCCGCCCGGGCGAGTTCGACCACCGTATCCACGGTCGCCGGCCCCACCCACTTCTCCGGCCCGAACTTGGACTGGAAGGCGGTGATGATCTCGTCGTCCTCCATCCCCAGGTGCTCCTTCACCAGGCGTGTGGTCTTGTGGCACTGGCAATGGTAGGGATCTCCGTCGAGCAGGTAGCGCTCCGGCACTCCGTGGTAGGACGCCACCAACACCTCGGGGCGGGTGCCATGGGCGGTGCGGGCATCATCGTAGGCCTCCCGAACCGAGCTGCCCAGCGCCGCGATATAGTCCGGGCGATCGAAGTAGGCCGGCACGGTACGCAGCGCCGGCTGCCACTTCAGCGTCATCAGGGTGCGGAACACCTCATCGTTGGCGCTGGCGGTGGTGGGCGAGCCGTATTGCGGGTAGAGCGGGAAGACCAGCAGCCGTTCGCAGCCCTGCGCCTGCAGGCGCCGGATCACGCTATCGGTCGAGGGGTTGCCGTAACGCATGCAGAAATCGACCAGCACCTCATCGCCGAAGGCCGCCTCGAGGCGCGCCGCGACCTTCTCGGTCTGCTCGCGGGTGATGGTCAGAAGCGGGCTCTCGTCGCGCTCGGTGTTCCAGATGCTTCGATAGGCCTTGCCGGAGATGAAGGGTCGGCGGGTCAGGATGATGCCCTGCAGCAGCGGCTGCCACAGCCAGCGGGAGTAATCGACCACCCGCCGATCGGAGAGAAACTCGGACAAATAGCGGCGCATCGACCAGTAGTCGGTGGCATCCGGCGTCCCCAGGTTGGCCAGCACCACACCGACCTTCTTGCGCGGCACCGGCGGGTGATCGGCCCCGGCATGGACGAGGCGCCCCTCGCCGGGCTGATCGAGGGCGGCGGCAGACGAACGGGGAGTGGCTGCGGACATCATGAAATCCTTGTGACGTGACCGACGGATGGCTCAATAGCTTACCAAAGGGATGCCATCGTGAAGAATGGAGTTATACTACCATTCACATTTGTATAACTTCAGGTTAAATCATGTCGAAGCCATTGATCCTGGTGCTGGGTGATCAGCTCAGCCCATCACTGGCGAGCCTCCAGGCGCTACCGGACGAGGCCGTGGTGGCTCTGTGCGAGGTCGCCGAAGAAGGCCACTACGTGCCCCATCACCCGCAGAAGATCGCGATGATGTTCGCCGCCATGCGCCACTTCGCCGCCGAGCTCGAGGCGACGGGGCTCAAGGTGCATTACAGCCGCCTCGACGATGCCGACAACCGCCAGCGGCTGCTCGAAGAAGCCGAACGCTTGGCGGCACACTACGACTGCGACGAGATCCGTGTGGCACGGCCAGGGGAGTGGCGACTCTACGAGGCCATCCGGGCGCGCACCGACATCGGTACCCAGGAGGCGAAGCATGCCCCCCTGCCCTGGCGAGTCATCGAGGATGATCGCTTCTTCACCACCCCCGAGGACTTTGCGGCCTGGGCACGAGGCCGCAAGACCTATCGCCTCGAGCACTTCTACCGGCATCTTCGCGAGCGCACCGGGCTCCTGATGGACGACGGCCAGCCGGCCGGCGGCAAGTGGAACTTCGATCATGACAACCGTGAGCCGCTGCCCGACCACCCCGCCTTTCCCACGCCGCCGATCCATGAGCAGGATGCCACTACCACGGCGGTGCTCGATCTGGTGGCGACACGGTTCGCTGAGCATTTCGGCTCGCTCGAGGGCTTCCACTGGCCGGTGACCCGCGCCCAGGCCCTCGACGAGCTCGAGCACTTCCTTACCGAACGCCTGTCGGACTTCGGCCGCTACCAGGATGCCCTGAGCGACGCCGCCCCCTTTCTCTATCATTCGCGCCTGGCCGCGGCGCTGAACATCGGCCTGCTCTCGCCCATCGAGGTCTGCGAGGCCGCCGAACGGGAGTATCGCGAGGGGCGTGCGCCGCTCAACTCGGTGGAGGGCTTCATTCGCCAGATCCTCGGCTGGCGGGAGTATGTGCGCGGGCTCTATTGGACCCGCATGCCCGACTACAAGCGCGG